>CAYSRP010000028.1:0-15155 GCA_964433475.1 uncultured Methanomicrobiales archaeon | reverse complement strand
GCGAGAACAATCCACCAAAAATTATGCGGCTTTTTGACCCTTCTCTGCACAACCATCATTCATCACCACCCATAAATCACCGAAAAACTCATCCTGCTCAAGATCGACCTGCCCACTCTGAACCAGAAATAAACAGGGAAGATAGACAAAATACAGCGGCCAGTGAAGAGTTGAAACCAATTCATACAGCGAAACTCCGGGATCACGCGCATCAGGATGTGCAGAAACAACCGCATAAATCTGCTCAGCCATATGCTCATAATCTTCATCGTGCGCTATCCCTACAATCTCCTCCGTATCCGGTTCCGCAAACAATTCATCCTCGGTTTCGATAAACTTCCGCCTTCTCTGCCGCCTGCGTTCCGCCTTCTCTGCCAGTTTCAGCTCTTTTATCAATTCATAGAGAGTAACCGGACGCTTCCTCGAATCTTTCCGCTTAAGCCTGCGGTCGATCTCCCGCTCCAGAAGCTCAATCGGACCAAGCGCCCTTTCCAGAGTAACTTCATCCTCTGCAAACGGATCCGCCGCGCAGTCAAATACATCATCATCTGTCTCTTCTTCAAACTCAGGCTCGTCCAGAGACTCCGACTTCATGCGCAGAAGTACTGACGCATAAAATATCGTCCTGCCCGAAATTCTCAGATCAAGTTCGCACCTGCGTTCCAATTCGGTCAGGAACCGTTCCGTGACCTCAACAATGTCGATATTCCAGGGATCGATATCCCCGTTCTTCGCCATCTGACACAAAATCTCAATCGGTTCCTCGAGTTTTTCTTTCTGTAACTCTTCCGGCAAATCCTCAGTCATTCATCTTCACACCGGTAACAAGCGTACTCTTATCACTCAGCCGCAGTGTCACACCAACCATCCGGTCTGCTGCCTCGATCATCGGCTTCCTGTGTGACACAATGACAAACTGGCTCTCCGCGCATATCCCGCGGACCATCTGAGACAGACGCTCCACATTCATACCATCCAGATTGGAATCCACTTCGTCAAGTGCATAGAATGGAGCCGGCATATACTGCTGGATCGCAAAAATAAACGAAAGCGTTGTAAACGACTTCTCGCCGCCCGACATAAGATTGAGCCGGGTAACCTCCTTGCCCCGGGGCGACACCTCAAATGTCACGCCGCCAAGGAATGGATCTTCCTCATTATCCAGTACCAGATGACCCCATCCATCATTTAGCCGCGTATAAATTTCCTGGAAATACTTATTGATAGCCAGATATGCTTCCATAAACGCATCATGCTTCATCTGCTTGAAGCTCTCGATCTTATCAAGCAGCGCCTGACGTTCACGTGAAAGAGTATTCTTTTTCTCGGTTCGTTCGACCGACCTCTGCTGAACTTCATCATACTGCTCGATTGCAAGCATATTCACGTTCCCGAGTTTTCTTACAGAGCGTTCGGTTGTCGCAATTCTGTCAAGAATGTCATCCATCGTTAAATCACACTCGACCTCATCCTTAATCGACCCCTTGATCTCGGACATTTCAAGTGCAAGAGATGCGGACTTTTCATCAAACGTGGAAATCTGCACAGTACAACGTTCTTCATCCCCCTGCAGAGTCATGATTCTTGTCTGGGCTTCGTCGGCCATACGCTGAACCCGGATCCTTTCATTGGTAAGTTCCTCGATCTCCCCGGTAAATGCCTTCATCTCATCTTTGAACGCATTAATTGCTGCATTTGCGGTGTCAATCGACGCATAGCATCCCACGATCTCCTCATCGATAGCAGTATTCTTCGCCTCAAGAGCCGTGCGCTCCCGCGTCTTCTGCTCCACATTCTGTTTGAAATGCTGACGCTCAAGATTCAGACCGGAGAGGTCGCTCACCTTGTTCTCAAACCGGCGGTACGTATCATTGTAACCGGTCTGGGCCTTCTGTAGTTTATCAGTCAGCAGACTGAACTCGTCCTCATTCAGAACAGATTTGAGTTCATTCACCCGATTATTGAGCACATCTATTTCATCAGAGAGCGTATCCACATGGGTTTCCAGATCGGCAACCTGATTCGCATTTTCTTTCTTGTCGCGTTCTGTTTCTTCCAGAAGACGTGCGGCTTCCACTTCATCTTCCGCAATTTTATCAAGGATCCGATTACAGTCGTTGATCTTCAATTCGATCTGAGTGATTTTTGATTCAAGTTCGCCGCGTTCTGCACGAAGACCCTCAGATACCGACTTGTGGCGACCTTCTGCTGCAAGAAGATCGGATTCCTCACTACGCAGATCTGCAAGTTTTGCAGAAACATCCGCAGACTCCCTGCCGACCGCGACGCCAAAACCACGGAGATCTTTTCTGATAGAACCCCCGGTCATCGCTCCGCCTCTTTCAAGTAATTCACCTTCCAGAGTAACCATCCGGTATTTACCCATCAGACGACGACCTGCATCCAGCGTTTCCACAACGACGGTCTGACCAAAAACCAAATTGAAGGCGTCGCGATATTCAGGCTCGAAATCGATCAGATTGATGGCATAATCCACCACACCGTTTCCCGCAAGAGGTAATAGTGGGGGCTGAGGCTTCATCTTATTTAATGGCAGAAGCGTCAGACGTCCAAGCCGCTCATCCTTCAGATACCGGATAACATCGGCTGCAGTCTGATCGGAATCAACGACAACATTGTTGATCCGACCGCCCGCAGCAATATTAAGTGCAAGCGCATATTCGGAATCGATTACCTTTCCAAGGCTTGAAACGGTACCAAATACACCGTCCATCCCGAGAATCGCAGAAATAGTATGATCCGAACCGCCCGAGGCCTGCTGCTGGGCTTCCATCTGCATCTGCTTTTTCGTGAGCCGGGCGATCTCTTCACGGAGGGGGTCAAGTGCCTTTCTCGCACTCATCATTGCCCGTTCGGTCTCGCTTATCTGCTTGTCGAGAATGGATTTATCTTTTCTGGCATCCTGCAGATCTTTTTCAAGATGGTCGATCTCCGCCTGTTTTTCGGAACGTTCATCGGTAAGCGAACCCTGCTCCCGCTGCATCTTCTCAAGTTCCTGCGCACGGACACGGCTTCGTTCGATAATCCCATCTCTTTGAACAACGATCGAACCCCGTTCCTCCTTCTTTGCATCGACCTGCCTCATCAGGTCGACAAGTTCCGCCTGTGCACCCTTCGAATCCGTACTCCGTTTACTGACAAGTTCCTTCGCCTGCTCAAGGATCTTTTTCTGCTTTTCAAGTTCCATCGCAAGATTTGCCTTGTCGATCTGCAGAGTCTGGGCTTCGCGGATTTTATCGTTGAGAGTATTCTGATTTTTTTGAAGTTCAATATAAAGAGTATTCATCTCGGAGAGATTACTCTCCTTCTCTTTTTTCCGACGGGAGATAGTATCTTCAGCGACACGGATGTTGCCTTTTTCCGCTTCGATTCCGCCAATGATCCGCATATAGGCAGGACCCTGCTTGTCGCTGATCTTCCGGTCAATCTCGTGAACTTCTTCGAGGCGGGCGGTTTTCTCGTTTTCTTCTAAAGAAATGTCGTTTCCGATACGGAGCTTCTTTTCTTCCTGCTCGGATTTGGAATTAGCAATCAGACTGAGTTCCCGTTCAAGGGCATGAAGACGGGAAATCTGTTTTGCGGCATTCAGATAATCAAGTTCAGCCTGAAGTTTCTGATATTTGACAGCATCCTCACGGGATGCTTCGAGTTCTTCAAGTTGCTTTGCATAGGCCGCAAGAAGAATTTCCTCACGGTCAATACTTGCTCTGACCTGCTCAAGCTCAATCAATGCCTGATCTTTTTTCTCATCAAATTCGGCAACTCCCGCAATTTCGTCGATGATCCGTCTTCGTTCCAGATCACTCATATCCATAATACGCGAAATATCACCCTGCATGACGACATTATATCCATGGGGTTTGATGCCGCATCTCGCAAGATATTCGAGAATTTCTGCCTGAGAACAGGCCTTCTCATTCAAATAATGATAACTGTAATATCCATTGGCAGTTCGTTTGATCCTCCGGCGGATCTTTGTTTCATCGGAAAAGGTGAGGGTGACCTCAGCGACGTTTTTGCCGGATCTGTTGTTGATAAAATCAGTAAGTCTTTCGGCACGCAGATTACGGGAGGTGGATAAGGACAGAACAAAAAGGATTGCATCGATAATATTACTTTTTCCAGAGCCGTTAGGTCCAGAAATTACGGTGAATCCCTCATAAAATGGAATTTTTGTCTTTCTTGAGAAAGACTTGAAGTTGTCTATATCTACCTGGACGATGTGCACGCATGAACTCCGTTAACGCTTTTTTTCTATATCTTCTTCACTTGCTTCAATGACGGCGGAAGAATCAGCACGAATGGAGGAGGACTGGGAATTATGACCCGGATTGTAACCGGTTCCGGCAATGATAACATGTCGCGGAGTGACTTTTCTCTGTTTCAGAATTGTGCCGTCGGGCTGCATGATATATTCATATTCACCCGGCCGAAGTTTTTCAACCGGAACTTCCTCGACCGGGATCGAAGCAGGTGCCGGTTCGGGAACCTGAGATGGAGAGGAGATCGTGCGGCCGGCACGGGGTGCGGGGGTTTCTGCAACCGGACGTCTTGCAGACGGCATTATGCGGGACATGGGTTCTCTGACTTGGACCGGTTCCTGTTCGGGAATGGGTTCAGCGGTAACTTCACTTCTCCTGACACTAAACCGGGAGGCTTCGGGGTGACTTTTGACTGAAGTTCCACCGAATTTTTCTATTTGGGCGTTGATTTTACGGGTGACGGACTTAAGATCAAGCATTTCCTCAGTAAGTCCTTTCACCATGGCCTCAAGTTCATGAACTTTTCGTTCAAGTTCCTCGATATCTTCAGATTTATCCGGTACAACCGGTGCAACTTCCTGTTTGTTAGCAAGTCCACGTTCCTGCTCGGCAAGTTCGTGTTCCAAGAATTTCATGCGGGTATCCATTTTCGCGTCTGTCCTGTAAAATAATTAATAGGTTTTTCAGTGCCCAATCTATAAGATACTTGTGTATCGACCTGCCAATAATACCATATACACGAAAAGAACCGGCGAATATTCCGCAATTCAAAGGTTTGTTTGGAGGAGGAACAGAAGATTGCCGGAAAAAAAGATTTGAATAGATTTTTTTTGTGATCAGAACAGTCTGTAGGTCTCGAGATTCTGCGGGGCCACGGTCTGGATGTGATATTTTTTATAGATCGAACTGGCGAGGTCGATAGTTTTGGACTCTTCCCCGTGAATGGTAAACACACGTTCCGGCTTAGGCTGAACATACTGAACATAATTCATCAGTTGTCTCCTGTCTGCATGACCTGAGAAACCTTCCACTGTCTGGATCTCCATATTGATGACAATCGTCCCGCGTTTTCCGATAGGCACTTCACGCCATCCTTTCTGGATACGGCGGCCGTAGGTCCCTTCAGCCTGATATCCCACAAAGATGAGAACATTTTTCGGCGAATCAGCAAGATTGCTCAGATATTCGATGATCGGACCTCCATTCAGCATACCACTTGTGGAAATGATGACGCATGGATCTTCAGAGAAGATGACTGCCTGACGTTTCTCATACGAATCGACCTGCTCGAAACACTCAGCAAGAAACGGATTATAATTATCACGGAAGATAAGGTTCCGGAGGTCATTATTCAGATACTCCGGGTATGCCGTGTGCATGGCCGTAGCTTCCTTGATCATGCCGTCAAGGTAGACCTTGCACTTCGGGATACAGTTATTTCTTATACCTTCCTCAAGTGCGAGCATCAATTCCTGAGAACGTCCGACTGCAAACGCGGGAATCAGTACTTTACCTCCGCGACCAAGCGTCTCGTTGATGACCTCATACAATCGTTGCTCAGCCTCGACTCTCGACGGGGAGAAATCTTCAGAACCGCCGTACGTACTCTCCATAACAAGGGACTCTAACCGCGGGAACTGGGAAACAGCCGGATTAAACAGCCGGCTCTTACCATAAAACAGATCTCCCGTAAATGCAATATTGTAAACACCGTTTCCAACATTGAAGTGGGCGATAGCAGAACCTAGGATGTGCCCTGCGTTATGCAGAGTCAACTTCATATCCGGTGCGATATCCGTAACATCCCCATAACCAAGAGTGATTGTATGTTTCACAAACTCACGTATCTCATTTGAGGAGTACGGAGGAGCACGATCTTCCTTATTGTTCACATCCAGATAATCCAGCTGAAGCATCGTTGCAAGATCACGGGTCGCAGGAGTCGTATAGACCGGACCATCATACCCGTATCTGAACAGTAACGGAATATATGCCGAGTGATCCAGATGAGCATGGGTCAAAACGACCGCATCCAGATTCGTGAACGGATAAATTTCCGGCACGTTCAGATACGGAGATGAAGCTGATCCGGTTGCACCCGGTGAATCACCGCAGTCGATCAAAACCTTGCTTTCAGGTGTCGACAGAAGGAATGCCGCACGACCCACCTGCCGGCAGCAACCGAGAGTGGTCATACGGAGCCACTGATCGTGATCCCGTCCAGTATAAATAGAGTCACGATGGATCCGTTTACCGCACCTGCGGAGAAATTCCTTTCTCTCATCACGGGACTCACGCAGATACTGACGAACCTGCTTGATCGTCACCGACGGGATGGGCGGAGTTCGTGCAGCCTTTGGGGTCCACCCGGTTTTCATCGTGATGTCACGAAGTGTTGTCCCATTCTTGCCGATAACGAGCCCTGGTTTTTCAGCCTCGATCAAGACCTCGCCTGTATCAGTATCAAAGAAAATATCCGTGATACCGGCACTTTCCGGAACGACCGCCTTGATCATATCATACGCTTCCTCGGTATCACCTAAGATATTCGGACGAACGACGATGCGTTTACGTAAATCGCGGGCAAGATTTTTGATAAGATCATGATCTTCAGCGAAAAGCTTTGGATCATCTGTGTAAATGACCATCTCGGGTCCTTCATATTCGACATCCGTTACGGTAACTCCGCGTGGAACTTTCTTGTTAATAGTTTCTTTGAGTTCTTTGAGTCTGTCTTCAACCTGCATAAAATTCGTTTCCTAAAAAAAGTAAGATTATGTTATTGCCGGAGGGAGGAAGCCGGCTATTTTATCCTCCGGGAGATATTCAAACTTCTCCGGTGTTATTATCACCACGTTATATCCTTCCCCTGACGCCGAGTCACGGAGCATGGCTGCGCGAAGAGCCCGAACTGCAAGTTCGATTGCTTCGTTTTCGCTCATGTGAGGTTTAAAACGATCTTCAAGGACACCGTAAGCCATAGGAGATCCGGAACCTGTAGATACGAAGTTCTCTTCAAGGGTCGCACCGCCTGCAGCATCGACTGAATAGACCGAAGGTCCGCCGTTGTCAACACCGCCGACAATAAGCTGTACATAATATGGTGTAAAGCGGTTCTGATTCAGATAATTGGAGAGAATCGTGGCGGCTGCTCCAACACTGATATCCTGACCTCTGCGAATCTGGTAGAGGCTGCATTCTACGTTGATGATTCTGACGAGCTGCTGGGCATCACCAACACCGCCGGCGATAGTCATACCTATCCGGTCTGTAATGGCATGAACTTTCTTTGCCTTTTTGCTGGCAATCATGCTGCCCATCGTTGCACGTCTCTCGGTGGCAAGGATCACGCCTCCGTCGAATATAATACCAACAGTGGTGGTTCCCGTTTTAACGTCCTGGTGTTCTTGTGACATGAGAAACCTCAAATTAAGGTACGCTGCAAATTCATAAAACGCTATTTCCGAAGAAACAGCTAAAAGCGCTATTAATTAAGTATACGCATAATGAGATAAAGTTGCCGACTGAGGATATAAAAAAATAAAACTCAAAGCGTCCAGGTCTGCATGTCCTTAGCACCATGAACATAGTCCCAGGGAATCTTGTGACTCATATGAACACACCAGAATTCTTTCGGTGCCAGCTTTTCAGCGAGATGTTCTGCATCCTCGATATTCATGTGCTTGGAGATGTTGACGCCAGGCAGGAAAATCCCGTCAAGCAGAAGAAGATCGGCACCTTTCATCTGATCAAGGGATGCATCGGATAACTCTGCACGTGTATCACATGAATACACGAACGTCTTCCCGTCTGCAACGATTCTCATACCATAGGTTGGCGTATCGTGGACCACAGGGAACAGGGTAACTTCCATACCACATATCTCAACAGGGTGAAACGGAAGAACAGGGAATTCATCATGGGGAATAAAGAAAAAAATACCCCCGCAGTATTTGAGGACCTCGGGCGCTCCATATACAGGAATACGCTCCCGCTGCACCCGGTAAAAATCACCGAATCCCATGAAATGATCGTAGTGCCCATGGGTCCAGATGACAGCGTCGATTTTTGGCGAACCTGCTGCCAGAAGCTGGGCACGCATATCGGGACCTGTATCAATCAAAAGATGCTGACCCTTGTGTTCAATTAGGAGAGATGTCCGAAGACGCTGCTTGCCGGTTGCCTTCGCTTCACTGCAAACAGGACAATCACAACCGATTTTCGGTGTGCCGACAACATCTCCCGTTCCAAGGATCGTAATTTTCATCTCAGGCGCACCCGCTGCGAACAACATTTCTCCGGTTAACGAGATCCATGCCTGCGTTCACATCCTCCTCATTAAGCTCTTTCCTGCCGGAAAGAAGGGCCGAAACAATGGCTTCCGTAAGCATCATACGAAGATCTGAACCAGAGAATCCTTCGGTCCGTGCCGCGATTGTGGCGAAATCCATCGTACAGGGGATGCCCGATGCTACGTGATTCAGGATTGCCTCACGCATCTTAACATCCGGGAGAGTGAACGTAACGACCTCGTCGAACCGGCGCCAGGCAGCCTCATCAAGCATACCCGCATGGTTCGTTGCACCGATGACGAGAACCTTATCTTTGATCAGATTAATGTGATCGATACATTTGAGAAGCGTATTGACACCACGCTTCATCGTACCGTTATCATCGGAGATCCTGGTCTTTGCAATGTAATCAAACTCGTCGATGAAAAGGATACACGGTGCGATCTTCTTGGAAAGGTCAAAGATTCTGTCAATGTTCTTTGAAGTCTCACCAAGATACTGGGATGTGAGCATCGAGAGACGAACTTCAAGGACCGGCATATGAACCGATCTCGAAAGAGCGAGAGCAAACGAGGTCTTACCGGTCCCGGGAGGACCTACGAGAAGGATTCTCCCCAGTTCATAGATCCGGTGATCTCTGAGGAATTCCTGATTTTCTAACGAGATCTGAACTTTTCGGACGATGGAGAGCTGCTCAGGGGTGCAGACCAGATCTGAAAGCGAGAACTCGATCTCTTCCGGCGCATAAGGAACAACGAGGTCGGCTGCTTCTTTGAATGATTCGGATTTTTCGGTCAGCGCTGCTATTTTTCCATTCAGGTATACTGCAGTATCTTCAAAGAGAGGAATATTGGCACGGGCTTTTTTATAGTTGACTTCCTGCTCGCCTGCGGTCTCAAGCGAAAGAGTCAGTGCAGGATTCTGCATTAGTCTGGCAGGACCGGCATGCCTGAAATACCATTTCAGTGCAGGCTCAAAAGCGGTAACGGAGAATTGCCCCAGGTCATTACATAAAAGATAGGAGTTTTTCTCATCCTCAATAATTCGGCGGGAGGCAAGTGTCGGTATGAAGGATTTTAAGACACCTTCTTTTATGACAACGGGGCGACCGATAATGCCGGGAGCTTCAGTGCAAAACATCTGCCTGATATATACGGGTAAATCATTGACGTCAAGAGAAGGATTGGTATTCACCACTTCAGCAGTCAGCACAATTTCGGTTAATTGCAAAAGTCCGGGGTCTATCGATATTGAATCCATGTTGGTCCATATATATGGACCTGAAAAAACTATAAGGCTTCGTGTAGAAGCAACAGTTCAGGTGCAGGAAAACAGGTAGTTTCTCTCTTTGGGGCATCTTATATTATATCTGGCAACCTATGATACTGTAATGAATGAGCACCCGCATGTTTCTGATATTTTGAACCAGGTACGGGATGGAACGCTCGACCCGGCAACCGCAGAAAAAATTCTTTCATCCCTTGCGGTCACCCGCGTGGGGGATGTCGCAAATCTGGATATGGAACGGACAAGCCGGTGCGGAATACCGGAAGTTGTCCTTGCCGAAGGAAAAGACACAAAATCGCTCGTTGAAATTATGCATAGTTACGTGCAGGCATCAGGACGATGTGTTGCCTCGCGAATCACCCCCGAACAGGTCAGAGCCGTTTGCGAAGCATTACCTAACGGAGTCACACCGGAATATCGTGAACTCGCCAATATTTTGATTTTATCGGATGGAACACTCCCAAAACCCTCCGGAGGAACAGTGGGGATCGTTACCGCCGGAACATCCGACATCCGCGTTGCAGAGGAGGCACGAATAATTGCAGAGGAGATGGGAACAAAAGTAATAACTTCATTTGATGTGGGAGTTGCAGGAATTCACCGGCTCATCCCCGCTCTCCAGAAACTCAAAGATGCCGATGTGTATGTTGTCTGTGCAGGACGTGAAGGGACACTGCCATCAGTTGTTGCAGGTCTTGTCGACAAACCCGTCATTGGCGTGCCGGTGAGTACCGGATACGGCTATATGGGAAAAGGAGAAGCAGCTCTTGCGAGCATGCTTCAGTCATGCGCAGTCATAACGGTCGTAAATATCGATTCAGGATTTTCCGCCGGCGCATTTGCCGCCAGGATCGCGGCATTGATCGGAGGAAAAAAATGAAACGGGGCTTATATGTTGGACGCTTCCAGCCATTCCACAATGGTCACATGTCTGTGATTGAGAGCATCGTAAATACAAAAGAGGTCGATGAACTGATCATCGGTATCGGCAGTGCAGATATCAGTCACGACATCAGACACCCGTTCACAGCAGGCGAGCGGGTCCTGATGATCACCCGGTCACTTGATGGTCTCGGCATCCCTTTCTATGTGATCCCATTGGAAGATGTAAAGAGAAATTCACTCTGGGTCGCTCACGTCAAGTCGATGGTCCCGCCGTTCGACATCGTATATACGTCGAACCCGCTCGTCGTCCAGTTGTTCATCGAAGCCGGCATCCCTGTCCATTCACCACCGATGCATCTCCGCGAGAGTCTGTCCGGGACATCTGTCCGGAAAAAAATGCTCACCGACGATTCCTGGAAAGAGTGTGTACCGCCGAAAGTAGTTTCAGTCATCAATGAAGTTCACGGCATTGAACGAATGCAGCAGATAAGTAAGACCGATTAAGAATAATCGGTTTCTCCGACACTGCTTTTCAATGTCTTCACCCGGTCACGAAGTTCGATAGCCCGCTCGAAGTTCAGAGCCGATGCCGCCGCATTCATCTCGGCCTCCAGTTCTATGATAAGGTTCGGGATCTCCGATTTTGGCAAATGCTTGATATCCTTAATATCGACCTCTTTTTCCCGTACTGGTTTCTTGATCGTGACCGGCACAATTCCATGCTCTTCGTTGAATGCGATCTGCATCTTACGACGACGGGCAGTTTCAGTCAGAGCTTCGCGCATCGAATCGGTCATCTTGTCAGCATACAGTACAACACGTGAATCGGCATTTCGTGCAGCACGACCGATGATCTGAATGAGACTCCGCGCATCACGCAGGAATCCTTCTTTGTCAGCATCCAGAATACCGATGAAACCTACCTCAGGAATATCCAGACCCTCGCGAAGCAGGTTGATGCCGACAAGCACATCATATATCCCAAGACGAAGCTGACGGATAAGTTCGGTCCGCTCCAGTGTCAGAACTTCGGAGTGAAGATAGCGCGTCTTAATTCCCTGACCTGCCAGATATTCCGTTAACTCCTCCGCAAGTTTCTTTGTCAGCGTCGTTACCAGAGCACGGTCTCCCCGTTTGATGATTGCATTGATCTCCTTGATCAGATCATCAGTCTGCCCATTAATTGGACGGACCTCCACGACCGGATCCAGCAAACCTGTCGGACGGATGATCTGCTCAACGATATTCTTCGAATGATCACGTTCATATTCACCGGGAGTTGCCGAGACGAAAATGACCTGATGGAGATATTGTTCAAACTCAGGGAATTTTAGCGGGCGGTTATCGAATGTACTCGGAAGACGGAACCCGTACGCGACAAGAGGCTCCTTACGGGAATGGTCGCCGTTGAACATTCCGCGGACCTGCGGGAGGGACTGATGACTTTCATCAATGACCATCAGGAAATCGTCCGGGAAATAATCCAGGAGACAGTATGGTTTTTCTCCCGGGGCACGTCTATCGAAATGCCGTGAATAGTTCTCGATACCCTTGCACGAACCGACCTCCTCCATCATTTCCAAATCATACATTGTTCTCTGGCGAAGACGATGAGCAGAGAGATCGTCGAGTTTGTTTTCTGCAAGGACCTCATCCAACTCTTTTCGGATAGAAGCAAATGCCACTTTCTGCT
Source organism: uncultured Methanomicrobiales archaeon (assembly GCA_964433475.1). Classification (GTDB taxonomy): domain Archaea; phylum Halobacteriota; class Methanomicrobia; order Methanomicrobiales; family Methanocorpusculaceae; genus Methanocorpusculum. The sequence goes on along the minus strand of CAYSRP010000028.1, from coordinate 2,715 downwards.
CGGATTCTGGTGAAACATAATGACGTGCCGGGTAAATGAAAAAATACTCCAGCTGCTCTTTCTCCTTGCCGGTAACTTTGTCTATCTCACTGATTCTGTCAATGGTATCGCCGAACAACTCGATCCGTATGATGTCGTTGATATAACCCGGAATGAAATCGATCGTGTCGCCCTTGACCCGGAATCTGCCAGGCATAAGTTCCATGTCATTTCGCTCGAAGAGAATCGACAGAAGTTTCTCCAGAAGTTCACGGCGTTCTATCTTTTGCCCCTGACGAATTTCAAATCCGAGATTCTGAAAATTTGCAGGATTACCCAGACCATAAATGCAGGAAACGGAGGCGACAACGATCGTGTCCCGGTGAGACAAAAGAGAGGCCGTCGCCGCGAGACGCATCATCTCGATTTTTGGATTGATCGAGGCATCTTTCTCTATATACTGATCTTTTTTGGGGATATAACTCTCCGGCTGATAGTAATCATAGTAGGATACGAAATATTCCACGTGGTTATTCGGGAAAAACTCCTTGAACTCGTTATAGAGTTGAGCGGCGAGAGTTTTATTGTGAGCTAAAACAAGCGTGGGCCGCTGAACATTCTGAATGACGTTCGCGATCGTGAACGTCTTTCCGGAACCCGTGACACCAAGAAGGGTCTGAAATTGTTCACCGTCTAAGAGACCTTCGGTCAACTCTTCAATAGCTTGGGGCTGAGAGCCTTTTGGAGAGTATGTAGACTGGAGAGAGAATAATTCATCAGGCATTATCAGAAGTCATCAAAATCCGCATCATCTTCTTCCGGAACAACGAAGGCCGTATCATAGACCTGAGAAATATATCTGATAAAGAATACCAGCATAGGAATCAGAACAAACAGATAAAGTCCAAGAAGAATAACGATCGCGACTCCATTGAAAGCAAAGACCTGTGCGAGAGCTACGATGACGAAGGTGACCAGAAGGAGGAGAATACTCATGATGACGAGCGAGAGGATATAATCATACCAGCCGATTTTTTTGATGATACCGGCAATTCCGCGAATACTAGTCGCTTCTCTAAGAGATCCGGAACGGGCGAGATGAACAAGTCCGACAAAGGCAAAGAGAGACACAAAAATCAGCGTGATAAATTCAAGGGCCACATAGGAGAACGTCGTAAGAACAAAAACGATGCTTTCCCACTGTAACAGATTGATCGTGGCATACATACCCACATCAGGGAAGAAATATGAGAACACCAGCGAGTAGATCATTGTAATAACTATTATCGGGATAGCATAATACAAAATTACCGCGTTGACACGCCATCCGCTGAAAAAAAGCCCCCATAAATTGGTATGGTCCGGCAGTTCCTTCCCATCACTTTTGAAAATCCGGTAACAGTATCCCTGAATCAGCGGAACAAATAACACACACGCAAGACCAAGAATGACTGCCGCATACTGCAGCAGTCCGGAGATGCTTGTCACGGTAAACCCGTAATTGTCATTCACGAGCAGATTGACGAGGAACGGCTGAAGAATCAGATGAAGCAGTATTGATGCAACAACGAGACCGCAGAGAATCGGTATGACAAAATACAAAAACAGGACGATCCAGCGTGGAAACTGTTTCAGACCAAAAAATGCGTCTTTTGTATATGTAAAGGCTCCGGATATGATATCTGCGTGTTCCATGAAGTGCTTTCCTTACCTAATTACTATGGTCAGACACGGTTATAAATAATTGGCTGTTGATGTGCCATGATTAAACGGCATGCCACAAAAATTTTTCCGAACGGATCCCTTTTTTCTTCTGACCAGCGGGAATTTCTGCAAGGTCGTCAACAATACTTCGCAGAAGGGAACTTCCCGAGTCAGCCTCATGAACGACCCATGCCTCGGAAGTCAGCGGAATGACATCCCCGTAACTTCCATGATGCGACTGAATAATATGACGGAGCTGCAGAAGCTGGGATTCGGATATAAGGGATTTGTATTCATCGATATACATAATTCCCATCGTGATATGTTCGATAAGGTTATAGGTGTCGTTGGGCGCATATCCGTACCCTTCTTTATCAAAGCAGAATATTTTACCGATATCATGAAGGACCGCTCCTGCGATGACCATGTCACGATTAATATTTGCGGTTCTGGCAACGTTCTCCATGAGACTCAGAGCAATTTTTACGGTTTCAAGAGTATGTTCACAGAGCCCCCCGGTGTATTCATGATGACGGCGAATGGCTGCGGGACATTCATAGAATCTGGTGTCCAGACAACAGGCAACGAAGAGTTTGAGATCGCCGTTCTTGATCGAGGCAACGATCTTCTGGAGCTCGGCAGCGTTTTTGTCAAGTTCTGCCGGCGTGAAAACAAACTCATTTTCCTGTCCCGGAGATAACGTCACAGGGCCTTCAAGAATGCTTTTGATTGTATCGGGGGAGTCAGAACTTATATAAAGTTCACCATTCTGATTCGATTTTCCTTTGCCTATGATTTTATAGACACGCCCGATTTTGATGATTCTTGGTGCTTCTGCGATATTATCACCATAGATTTTTGCCTCGATTATGCCAGTTCTGTCGGCGAGCGTAAGATGAGCAAACTGTTCGCCGTGTTTGCTTCTGAGATCTGCACGCTTCACAAGGAAGATAGAGTCCACGGGAGTGAATTCTGCTATTTTGTCTACGAATTGAGTTTTTTCCATTCTTTCTCCTCTTAATTTCCCGGTTT
>CAYSRP010000027.1:0-15168 GCA_964433475.1 uncultured Methanomicrobiales archaeon | reverse complement strand
GTCTTGTTGCCGGGAAGAGAGATCTTCTGATAATCAGATGAAAAACCTTCGCCCGATGTTTTTCCAAGATAGAGACCGATATTTTCCACCAGCTGCAGATAATTCTCAGGTGGCAAACCCTCCTTCTCGCGGATCTTCACCGACTCTTCACCTTCGGCAATATAGATAGCCCGCTCTTCATCGCTAAGCGGCTCGATATATGGAGCAATACGTGCTAAAAACTTAGTATCCAACATTATTTTCCGGATTGATATTAGCAATGAAACATTACTATATTTATGGTCGCAACAGCCGGAGGATGTCGACCGGCGTATCGGCAACGAGTACTTTCGACGGGCAGGGCATGGATGGGTGATCAAAGAAATTCCGGTCCCCATACTTTGCGTACACCGGAGTCATACCGAGATACTTCACAGGCTCGATATCACGGCGTATGGAATCACCCACATACGCAGCTTCGTATGGTGCCGCATCAAGTAAGTTGAGCGCACATTCGAACGGAGCGTAATGCGGTTTCTTGTAACCGGTCGTATCATAACTTACGAGGATGTCAAAATATTTTTTGAGTCCGAGATAGTCGAGCCGGATATCTGCAGCATACGAAAATGCGTCAGTGACAACGCCGAGTTTGTATCCTGCAGATTTCAGTCCGGACAGGACATCTTCGATTCCGGGATACGGCTGAAGTCCCTTCATCTTTGCTTCATCAAAAGCCCCGACCGCCTCAAAATATTTGTCCACGGAAAAGCGGTTGTGGGCCATCATGAAATCCTGGAGATTTGTGTGATCCTCAAAATGATATTTCCACCGGAGATAGTAACTCAGCAGTTCATCTCCGGTCCCCTCACCCACGGATTCTGCCGCCGCATTGCATCCTCTCTTCATAGCCTCCACAAAATCAAAGAGCGTATTATCCATATCAAAGAGAACAGCTTTGAATGGAGCGGAGAGGAGTGTTTGCATCGAATACAATTCATATCCGAAAATACTTAGGCATATCGAATGATGAGCGGCAGTCCAATACTTTTATCCAAGAATCCAACCATGTATTATTATGGTTAATGCATTCATCTGGAACAGGGATGACCTTGAAAAGGTGTATCTGGTAGCCCGCCTGGTTTACCGGGAAGAGATCACCGCTGACAAGGCTGCAGAGAAACTTGCAGAAATAATCGAGCATCCCCCGGAGGCGAATAAAGTATTTTTCAGCATGTATTTTCACATGAGGGCAGGGAGAATCTTCAAACAATCAGGAGGGGATGAGATGATACTATATTTCCTGAAACGTATCGCTGAAGACGAGGGAGAACAGGCTCTATCTCTTGCACTCAGATCTGTATATGGTTACTCAGGATTCAAGGAGTCCGTAGGATGCTACATGGACGATCTGAACAAAGCATGTGCAGAAATCGAGAAGGCGACCGGCGTAAAACCATTCGGTGCCTGAAGATAAGAAAAAAATCAAAAATTATTTTGTGAGAGGCATGTTCCAGGACCTCTCATTTTCCAAAACGAACTCCCATTCCTTTTTGCAGGCGCAGGGAATTTCCCAGGCATCATCCAGAACACTTTTATCGGCGTTGAGGGAGTATTCATTGATCGCTGCCACGATCTCCTTGTCACAGGTCCCGCAGTTGTGTGGTCCGCGTCTGAATCCTCCGCCGACCGGATCGCATGATACAAACACGTCAGCTTCCCGCATAACTTTCAGAGCAGACCAGAGATACGGCGGACGGAATGCTCCTTTCTGCCAGTAATGTTCCAGCTCCGTCTTTCCCTGGATCGTGCAGAGATTCATCGAAATCATATCAGAATAGGGTGCCACCTCACGAATCGATTTAGTCATATCATCCATCGCTTCTTTTTCTGTTAAAAAGAGCGGCTTCATTATCAGGTATGCTTTGATCCCAACTCCGGCATCGTGGGCAATCTCGGTAGCTTTGATGAATTCGGCAAACGTGTTTCCTTTGTCGATCGATTTTTCCCGGATCGTATCGTTTGTGGTCTCAAGACCAATGGCTATCGTAAGCGGATGGGGCTGCCCTTTGTCAAGATTTTTCAGGAGACGTGACAATGCTGCTTCTGTAACGTATTCAGTTCTGGACTCAGCAATCAGCGGTTTTCCTGCGAAGAATTCGCCAAATGCGTCGAGAACTTCCAGAGGCACCTCTTTCTCGTCCAGGACGCTCCCTGAGGTGAAGATTTTCCCAAGCTGATATTCGTCGGGAGCATAATTCTCCTGCATCCAGAGGATCTGACCTTTCATGTGGTCGATCAATTCATCGCGTGAACATGTGTCGCGGTCATTTTTGTATCCGCACATCCTGCAGCGGTTCCAGGAACAACCTCCAGAGAGGAAAATACCTGTAAGTGTCGAAAGGACCTCACCATAATATCTGTCCTGCCCTTTCCATGAGGTGAGGGGTTTTCTTGCTTCTGTCATTCTATATCCTGAGTATTTTTATAATTCTGTATGAGCCGGTAGTAGATATCTTCACATTTTTCCAGCTGGTCGATCTGGACACGCTCATTGAGACCGTGCATGGAAGTGAGTTCCCCGGGTCCGTACTCGATCGCACGGAACCCTGCAATGCGTAAAGCTCTGGCATCGGATGCTGCCCACTGGACCATCGGTCTGGATGTGATCCCATAAACCTGATCTATCGCCTTGCAGGTTTTTTCGACAAGAAACGAGCCGGGCTCCGTTAATGATGCGTTCGACTTTGTTTTTGGGGTCAGAACTGCGGTTTGGGGGATGTGCCGGCATATCTCATCCAATAATTCGTCACAGTCACATCCCCACGGGAGACGCGTGTCCATCATCAGACTGCATTTCTGGGCAACGATATTGACCCGCTCGCCTCCGGATATGAGACCCGGGTTGTACATGATCTGACGGAAGACCGGGTCGAAATCGATATCACACCCCTCACTCGCGATCTTTATCGAGTGTTCGATGATTTTTTCCATCTCAACTGTCTGAGGGTAAACACGCTTGTGTAATACTGCCATCCAGGAAAGGAAGTTCATCGCCTGAACAATGGCGCTGTCCCCGACGATCGGATAGAGAGAGGAGTGACCCGGCATTCCCGTAAACTCAACTTCAAATCTGCAGACCCCTTTCTGCCCGACATTTGGAGCATAAGCGTTGGTCGGCTCGGCAATCAGAGCATCACAAGGATGAATCATATTTTTTTCAATAAGGTATCGGGTTCCGTATCTCTCGCCGCCTTCTTCATCGCAGACGAAGGCAAGTGAAACGGAGGGATCTTCACCCGCATCTTTTGCACGGGCAACGGCCGCGAGAACCGCAGCACACCCGCCTTTCATGTCGGTCGAACCGCGCCCATGAACGAATTTGTCATCGATTTTTCCGGAATAGGGGGGAAACTCCCATCCTTCATTCATCGCCGGGACCACATCGATATGCCCCGTAAGAAGAAGACGGCGTCCCTTCTGATTTTTCGAGATGACATTGTTATGACCGTCGGGACCCTCAGTGATCATGCCGGGAATGCCTATCCCTTCCATGAAGGAGAGGATATACTCGGCAGCTTCGCGCGTGTCACCCGGCGGATTTTCACTTCGGATCTTTACCAGGTCTGAACAGAGCTTTTCTACTTTCATACGTTATTTCCTTTTGAATTCAGCAAAGAGTTTCCCGATAACTCCATCAGGATAGATGCTTCGGAGGAATTTAAGCGCAAAGAGATCATCTGCCATGTCATGGAAGAACTGTGGTTGGAGAGGAACTTTTGAGTTTGGATCAAGGACGATCCTGAATCCAAGATATCCCGCTTCCTCGTCAGGGTCATAGACAAGCTGCCAGAGAATAGGAATTTCTTCAAACAGGTCTTTGTGATTGTCACGAAGCCAGACCATAAAGTTCGGGAAGAGAGCATAATCGCCGGATTTTGCAACATCCACCCGTTGACGGAGATATTCTGTCGTCATGGTACATTTTATTGAATCAATATTGTAGGCAAGTGCTGAGAGGGTGTAATCCAGATGAGCAACTGCATCAATGAAGTAAAAATACAATACCGGATCCATATCAGGAGTGGTCTCCAGGATCAGGGATTTGTGATAGAGATACTCAACCTCAGGCGAGTATATGCTTTTCTCCGGTAACATTGTATCCTTATTAGATGTACAAGACAAAAAAGAGTTGGGCTTGGGTATAGACCCGTGAGCATCTGATGTTTCTTTAGGGATAACGTCAGCGGGAGATATTTCTGATATGTGCGTCTGAAAGTTCCACGAGATCCTGCTGCCCTGCAAGATTTGCCACACTTCTGACGGCTTCCAGAAGATGAACAGATTCTTCCAGGAAACTCAGGATATCAGCAGGAAACAAATCGATCCCGTACTCGTCCAAGAGATGACGGTGGATCTCTTTGTGATCAAGTCCCATCTCACGAAGTTCCAGAATAGAGATGACAAATTTCCTCTCGGGGCAGCCGCAAAGGGGGGAATCGCGGCATTTACAATCAAGGAAATCCTTGAAGAAACGAAGTACCTGATCACGTGTTCCCGGGTCCAGACTGTCAATATTCATCGAGCCGGAAATTGCTTCCAGATTTGCCGGATGAAACGCGCCTTCCGGCAGACGGTGACCTGCCGCACGCTGCAGTTTCTTGATGTAGCGAAATCTTGCCCTGCTTGCGATCACGCGCCTTCTCCAGCTACCTCATCAAAGTTCTTGAGCGATTTCATTGCGTCTGCAATCCTCTCGACTTCAACGAGCCATTCATCAAAGAGGGTCGGATCATCAGTATCTTTGACATATTTGGCACAACAGGTCGCACCATTGATAACGGCAGAACCGATAGACGAGGCAATGTCAAGTGCTTTCTCCGAGTCTTTTGCAACGGCCTTGCGTCCGTCTTTGACGAGATTCTTGATTTCCTCTGGTTCAGGATATAGCGATTCCAGATATTTCTGCCCTGCAGCAAAGAGAACAACTAAGGAAACCTGCATAGACCCGACAATTTCTGCGAGTTCCTCACCTGAAACTTCTGCCATGACTATTTCCTCAACATTGCGGAGTTTGTTTCTGGCATCTTCAAGGGTTATCCTGCCGTTCTGATAGAGGCGGATGATTTTGATCACTGCAAGAGTGATGTCATCAGTAAGTCCGTCAAGGATACGGAATCCCTCCGGCATCTCTTCAGAATCCTCATCACCCACCCAGTCAGCTTCCTCAAGCGTCTTGAGCCAGTTGTCCCATCTCTCCTGATTATAAAAAATATAGAAGAGTTTGGGAGCGGCTTCGGGCTCAGCTTTTTTCGTACTTTTTTTGGCAACCATGCTTTATACAATTACGTCAGTTGAGGGGAGTATTAGAACTTGTGTTTGAATCAGGGATTCAAGAGACAAATCATATCCGAAACAAGACGGCTTCGAGCAAAAACATAATCGGAAAAATAGGTTAGATTTTATTGCCTGCATTCGGTCCGGGCATGCAGGTAAAAATCTCTTTGATGGTGATCTTAACGAGTTCTTTCCCCGGTAATCCCGGTTTCTTTGCGTCAAGAAGTTCCTTCATTTTCTTGTGATCGGGAGTACCTGCTTCAACTTTGGCGGTGCCTTTCAGCTGGAAACAGTTTCCGATATCGCGACTCCAAATCAGAATAGAGACCTGCGGATTTTCTTTGAGATTTGCCGCGGTCTTGTTCATGAAGTTGTTGGCGATCCAGATCGTGTCATTGTCCATGACCCAGTATGCGCCCATTGGAGCAGCATTTGGTACACCGAATTTTGATGCGGTAACTAAATGACAGACGCCTACTTTGGCAATCTGTTCCTTGAGTTCTTCAGTAAGCAATGCCATGATGATATCTATGTCAGCATGATATGTCTACTTTTCGCAAATAAGTACCCTTACAGCAATCTAGCGCGGGAAGGGAGACTTGATATTTATTACCATTCACCGCCCATATATATTCATGGTCTCTGACGATTTCGCGAACAGTTATAATGATTTAGCCACTTCATTTGGTGATGACCTGGAGGGTCTATCCAAAGCTGTTGTCAAGCAACTTGAAACAGATAATGTGCGGTCGGTGCTTCTCCAGTTTTCAGATTTGGAGGGTAAACCGAAAAATGTCGCTATTCCTACAAAACAGATGAAGAAAGCACTGCTCGAAGGGATCACGTTCGACGGTTCATCTATTCAGGGTTTTGCAAGACTAGAAGAGTCTGATATGATCCTCAGACCCGAGCCGGAGACATACCAGATCATTCCATGGTCAGATGAGAAATACCGGATTGCAAGATTTATTTGTAATGTCTGCACGATACACGGCGAACCGTTCACCGGAGATCCGCGTTACATTCTGCGCCGGGAGATAGAAAAGGCAGAAAAGCTCGGATACACATTCAATGTCGGCCCTGAAATGGAATTTTTCCTTTTCAGAAGAGTGGACGGTCACGCATCCGTGGAACTTCAGGACCACGGCAGTTACTTTGACCAGACCCCTACCGACCCGGGAGAGGATGCACGTCGTGATATCGTGACATCTCTTTCTGAAATGGGATTCAGGATCGAGGCTTCTCACCATGAAGTGGCACCATCCCAGCACGAAATCGATTTCACATACGGGAACGCTCTTTCAATGGCAGATAAGGTCGTTACTTTTAAATTCGCGGCAAAAACGCTGGCACTGACGCGCGGTCTGCACGCAACGTTCATGCCAAAACCAATCTACGGCATCAACGGCTCAGGTATGCATGTGAACTGTTCTCTAATGAAAAATGGCAAAAATGCATTCTTTGATCCTGACGGCGAAAACCAATTGTCAGATACGGCACGGCATTTCATCGGCGGTCTTCTCAAGCACATTGACGGGATCACGCGTATCGCGAATCCGACAATCAATTCATATAAACGGCTTATCCCGGGGTATGAGGCTCCGGTGTATGTCGGCTGGTCGGCATTGAACCGTTCAGCTCTTATCAGGGTGCCGTCTTCCCGGGGGAAGAGTACACGTGCAGAACTCCGCAGTCCTGATCCGACCTGTAATCCATATCTGACATTTGCCGTAATGCTTGCTGCCGGTATGGAAGGAGTAACACAGAAGATCGAACCGCCTGAGAGTGTGGATAAAAATATTTTCAGAATGACTCCGGAAGAGCGGGAAGAAGAGGGAATACGTTGCCTTCCGTGGAATCTCCATGAGGCAAACAAGGCTCTGATGAACGATGAACTCTTGTGTAATGTTCTCGGTAAGCACGTTGTGGCACAGATCAACCGTATAGGAGAACTTGAGTGGACTGATTTCTCGAAAGCGATCACCGATTGGGAAATCAAACGTTATCTCGCGACATACTGAATTATAATCAATACTTTTTTTCAACATCCGGCTGTTTATTCCCAATCGACCAATCAAAGATCATCCCAGACATACATGACCACATGACATCCCGTTAATTTGGAAATATATATATTGTTAGTATCCTAACTATTAATAATATGAATAACAGACCTCCTGTGGCAATTTTGATTAAGATCCTCTCAAACCTGATCAGACGGAATCTGGATAGTGCTGCTTCCCAAGGACCTCTGAAAAATATCACCGGCACACAAATAGAAATAATAGGCTATATCAATCATACAAAAAACACTGATATATTTCAAAAAGATATCGAAACAAAATATGCCATTCGGCGTTCCACAGCGACCGGAATTCTCCAACTCATGGAAACAAATGGTCTTATCACGAGAGAATCCGTCAACTATGATGCGCGACTCAAAAAAATCGTTCTCACCGAAAAAGCTCTTGCTATAAGCAGAGATGCACAGATCAACGTAGCTCATCTGGAACAACATCTCACTGAAAACATCTCGGCAGAAGATCTTGCAGTTTTCCGCTCTGTTGCCTGGAAAATGAAAAACAATCTGGAGAAAAGGGTATGAACCACACCATACAACGCCTTGCCGGCTCCATACGTGCATACAAAAAAGACAGTTTGCTCACTCCCGCTTTTGTTGCACTCGAAGTGATCATGGAGGTCATTATCCCCTTGATTCTTGCGAGCCTCATCGATGACGGCATAACCGGAGGAAACATGGGAATCATCCTCCAGCTCGGTCTTGCGTTGTTCATAGCTGCCATACTCTCGCTCATATTTGGGGTTCTCGCCGGAAAGTTTGCAGCATCCGCATCAGCCGGATTTGCATGTAATCTCCGGCATGATATATTCTATAATGTTCAGAACTTCTCGTTTGCCAATATCGACAAATTCTCTACGTCAAGTATCGTGACGAGGCTCACCACCGACGTTACCAATGTACAGAATGCTTACCAGATGATCATCCGGATTGCGGTACGCTGTCCTCTGATGCTGATACTCTCATACATCATGGTGATCGGCATCAACCCGCAGCTCTCACTCATCTTCCTCCTCCTTATCCCGATACTCGCCATCAGCATGTATCTAATCATTCTTAAAGTCCAGCCGCTCTTCGAAAAAGTATTCAAAACCTTCGACCGGCTCAACAAAGTGGTTCAGGAAGACCTCCGGGGTATCCGGGTCGTAAAATCCTATGTCCGGGAAGAATACGAGGATAATAAATTTAAAAACGTCTCAAAAGATATCGCCAAATACTTTACGGGTGCTGAAAAACTGCTTGCCTTTGTCAGCCCGATGATGCAGTTCGTCGTTTACCTGGCCATCCTGCTTGTCTCATGGTTCGGGGCACAATTCATCGTAGCAGGGTCCCTGACCACCGGACAACTCGTCAGTCTCTTCGCATACACTATCCAGATCCTCATGAGCCTCATGATGCTTGCTATGGTATTCGTCATGATCACCATGTCCCGTGCCTCGGCAAAACGTATCGTTGAGATCCTTGACGAAAAATCCAACCTGACAAACCCGCCGAACCCAATCTTCACCGTGAAAAACGGAGACATCACCTTCCGCAACGTAGACTTCAAATATTCTGCCGATGCGGAAAAGAACTGTCTCCAGAAAATCAACCTCGAAATAAAATCAGGTGAAACCATAGGGATCCTCGGCGGAACAGGAAGTTCAAAAACCACATTCGTCCAACTCATCCCCCGGCTCTATGATGTCACCGAAGGATCCGTTCTTGTCGGCGGGGTCGATGTCAGAGATTACGACCTGACCACACTTCGGAATCAGGTCGCCGTTGTTTTGCAGAAAAACATACTCTTCACCGGGACCATCAAAGAAAATCTCCGATGGGGAAATCCCAACGCATCAGACGAGGAACTCGTCCGGGTCTGTAAACTTGCCTGTGCAGATGAATTCATCCAGAACTTCCCCGACAAATACGATACCATGATCGAACAGGGAGGATCGAACGTATCCGGCGGACAGAAACAAAGGCTTTGCATCGCACGTGCCCTCTTAAAAAAGCCGAAGATCCTCATCCTTGACGACTCAACAAGTGCTGTTGATACGAAAAACGACGCACAGATCAGAAAAGCATTTCGTGAAGAGATCCCCAACACCACGAAACTGATCATCGCCCAGAGGTTTTCCTCCGTCGAAGATGCCGACAAGATCATCATCATAGACAAGGGGCACATCAACGCGGTCGGCACCCACGCAGAACTTCTTCAGACCAACCCGATTTATCGGGAAGTATACTCCTCGCAAAATAAAGGAGTTGAGGAATAATGCCGCCGATGAGATCAGGACCAGGACCAAACGGCCGCAGACGGGGTATGCCAGTGGTAGGACACAAACCCAGAGACGTGAAGAAGACCGTAAAACGGCTTCTTTCCTATCTTTCGGGCACGTATAAATTCACGCTCATAATCGTTGTAATCTGTATCCTCCTGAGCACCCTTGCGGGAGTTATCGGTTCACTCTTCCTCCAAGTGCTGATCGATGACTACATCAAGCCGCTCCTCGGAATGGAAAATCCGGTCTTCACGGCACTCTTGGGAGCCATTCTTTTCATGGGGCTCATTTATCTCGCCGGGGTCCTTTCAACGCTGATCTACAGCCGGCTCATGGTCGTCATTTCTCAGGGGATAATGAAACGTATCCGTGACGAAATGTTCGCCCACATGCAAAAATTACCCATCAAATACTTCGACACACACCAGTTCGGGGATATGATGAGTCATTACACAAACGACACGGAGACCCTTCACCAGATGCTTTCGCAGAGTGTCCCGCAGGTGTTTTCCTCGATCACGACAATCATTTTCGTTCTCTGTGCGATGATCTACACGAGTGGATATCTGACACTTCTTGTCCTGTTCATGCTTGTTCTGCTTTTCATCGTTACGAAGAACATCGGGGGAAAGAGTGCGACTTATTTCGTCCAGCAGCAGAAATCCCTTGGCGGGATGAACGGATACATTGAGGAGATCATTAATGGACAGAAGGTCGTGAAGGTTTTCTGCCATGAGGAAAAGGTAAAGGAAGAGTTCGACAAACTGAATGACGAACTCTGCGGTCACTCGACATCTGCCAACAAGTTTGCCAATATATTCATGCCGATCATAGCAAATATTGGAAACATTCAGTATGTTCTGATCGCTATCGTCGGCGGAGCTTTGGCGATCAGCGGCATCGGCGGACTGACTCTCGGAGGGATTGCCGCATTCCTTCAGTTAAGTAAGAGTTTCACCATGCCGGTGAGTCAGGTTTCCCAGCAGCTGGGTTCTGTTGTGATGGCATTGGCAGGAGCGGAGCGAATCTTCCTCCTGATGGATGAACCTGTGGAGGAGGACAACGGGAATGTGACCCTGGTAAATGCAAAGTATGAAGATAATTTTCTCGTTGAAACACCGGAATATACTGAAATCTGGGCATGGAAAGAGACAAGAGACGGGGACACAGTATATACTAAACTCGAAGGGGATGTGCAGCTCCATGATGTGAGTTTTGGCTATTCCCCAGATAAGGAAGTTCTACATGATATTACGATGTATGCCCGCCCGGGTCAGAAGATTGCTCTGGTCGGGGCAACGGGAGCAGGCAAGACGACGATCACGAATCTTATCAACAGATTCTACGATGTGACGGAGGGAGAGATTTTCTATGACGGCATCAGTATCAGGAAAATCAAAAAAGCCGACCTGAGACGGTCACTCGGCATCGTTCTGCAGGATACGAATCTATTCACGGGAACCGTGATGGAAAATATCAGATACGGAAAACTGGACGCGACAGATGAGGAGGTGTATGCGGCGGCACGTCTTGCAAATGCAGATGATTTCATTTCCCGTCTGCCGGAAGGATATAATACTCTCCTCAAAGGAGACGGCGGGAGTTTGTCACAGGGACAAAGACAGCTTTTGTCGATTGCCCGTGCGGCGGTGGCAAATCCTCCGGTGATGATCCTTGATGAGGCAACCTCAAGTATCGATACAAGGACGGAGGCTATCGTTCAGGCAGGCATGGATTCACTGATGAAAGGGAGAACAGTGTTCGTTATCGCTCACCGGCTTTCGACGGTGCACAATTCAGATGTTATCATGGTACTTGATTCCGGCAGAATCATCGAGCGTGGCAGCCATAATAGGCTGATTGCAGAGAAAGGGACCTATTATCAGCTTTATACCGGAGCGTTCGAACTGGAATAACCTCCTTTTTCCCTATTTTTATCACTGACAACTCAGGCCAGGGTATTAAAAGAGATGTGATTATCTGGAGTGACGTGCAATATACATACATTATGACGCTCGGCACAGATATAGCAAAATCACTTTCCGACGTAGTGGACAGAGATATCCGGCTTATGCATGTTTGCGGCACTCACGAAGCGGCAATCGCAAAATACGGTATCCGTTCCGTTATCCCGCCGCAGATGAAGATCGTGATGGGACCGGGGTGTCCGGTCTGTATCACTCCTCAGGGAGAAATCGATGCTGCCTGCGAACTTGCAGAGCGGGGTTGTATCGTATGCACATACGGGGACCTGCTCCGTGTGCCGGGCTCAAAGACGTCGCTTGAACATGTCAACGGAGATGTCAGGATCGTCCAGGGAATAACCAAGGCCGTCGAGATCGCACATCAGAACCCGGATAAGGAGGTCGCATTCATTTCGGTCGGTTTTGAGACGACAGTGCCCACGGTCGCGGCGACGCTTCTCGGGAAGCCTCCTAAGAATTTCAGTATTCTTGTTTCACACCGTCTCGTTCCTCCGGCAATGAAATGGCTGATGGAACAGGGTGAAGCCTCCCTGGACGGATTCATTCTCCCGGGTCATGTCTGTGCCGTCATGGGCTACCATGAATATGAACAGTTCAAGGTCCCGCAGGTGGTTGCAGGATTCGAACCAGAGGATATTCTTCTCGGTCTTTTAATGCTTGCAGAACAGATTGAAAACGGTGAAGCGAAAGTGGAGAATGCCTATCCCCGCGTAGTTACCTATGAAGGAAACATCAAGGCCCAGAATTTAATGAAGGAAGTGTTCACGCCAACGGATGTTGAATGGCGCGGGTTCCCGGTGATTCCAAAATCAGGACTTGCCCTGAAACCTGAGTTTGAAGAGTTTGATGCCCAGAAAAAATTTGATCTGGTCTACGAGAAAGTTACGAAGAAGGCAGGCTGTATCTGTGACAGAGTGCTCAGAGGTCTTGCCGATCCTTCAGACTGCAAACTGTTCGGCACAGCATGTACTCCGCGTATCCCGGTGGGACCGTGTATGGTATCCCATGAAGGGGCATGCCGTATCTGGTATCAGTATCAACAGAGAAAATAACACAACTGCAGGATGAAAACCTACACCAATATCATTTTTGATCTGGACGGAACACTCACCGACCCGGCACTCGGGATAACCAACTCCGTCATGTATGCGCTGGAAAAATACGGCATTCAGGTACCGGACAGGAGCGAGCTGCTGAAGTTTATCGGACCACCCCTTATCGACTCGTTTCAGGAGTTCTACGATCTTTCCCGCGAAGAGGCAAAGACTGCCGTTGAGTATTACCGCGAATACTACCGGACAAAAGGTATTTTTGAAAACAGCGTCTTTCCCGGGATCGAAGACCTCCTGAGATCCTTAAAGGAGAACGGCAAAAAACAGATGGTCGCGACGGCAAAGGTCGAGCAATTTGCGAATATCGTATTAGAGCACTTCGGGCTTGCTGAGTATTTTACCTGTGTTGCCGGCAGCAATTTGGACAGCACAAGAACGCATAAAGACGAGATCATCCTCTCCGTTCTGGAACGATGCGGAATAACCGATAGGGAACACACGGTCATGATCGGGGATCGGATGCACGACATTCTCGGCGCAGAAAAAGCTGGCATCGATTCGATCGGTGTATTGTTCGGCTACGGCACGAAAGAGGAGCTGGAAAATGCCGGAGCATATCTCCTTGCCCAGAGTGTTGATGATCTGCGGGCGATTCTGCTGACAAAATGAGGTATTGACTAACCCTGCATTGTATCAAATATCCTTCCCGGCAAATCTGGGAAGTACTCAATTTCATACATCCATTCACCCCAGGTATAAATACTCTCAAGTGCCATATAATAAGGCGTTCAATCTATCGCAGTTGCATCGATAGGGTAGTCAGGATATCCTATGGGCCTCCGGAGCCTATGACTCGGGTTCAAATCCCGACCGGTGCGTCGTTTTTATTTTTTATTATTGAATTCACAACCAGATCATATTGATGAGATACTGCAACCCAATAAAAGATATTCCAAATTTTCGTGTTCTTTCCCCCATGCGGTACAATAAATGTGATAATACCGGTCTCATGCCGTGTGTTACAAAACAGGGGAATTCAACAACTACGAATCAATTACCGCACATACAGAATATCTGACGGATTCGTTTATCGAAATCGCCGAAGAAAATAGTATGGTTGTGGGGTAACCCCTTGTTTTATTTCGTAAACACCATTACCGTATAACCGGCTTCTTCTGCAATGACCCGACTCTTTTCCGTAAAGCCGAGTAATTGCATCTTTGCCGAGAAGGAATCAGGCGTGTTCTTTCCATCAGTATAAACAGCCGCAATCACCGTACTCACATGATTACTCAGGAAATCGGCCTCGTATTGTATCACTGAATTCTCATACCCAACGATTTCCATCACGAGAGTAATATTCGACATAAATCCCGCATCAGCAGCAAGCTTCTGCACGGTGGTTGTCCCCACCGTTACAGTATCCACAATCCCGCCTTTTGATTCAACAATGCGGTTATTCATAATATTTGACGTCACCGAGATATCTACCGTATCTGAACCATAACCGATTGCCTTCTGCACAAACGTCACGCCAAGAGAGTTTGCCTGCTTCGTCTCCTCAAGACCGGGGATCAGATAGGGATTAGGCTCCACTGAAACCTGATTCACCGGCATAGTCAGTTTGTCATTGATATATGCGGAAAGCATGCCGATACCTGCCCCAAGTTCAATAACCGGATGATCAGGATCCAGATACTCATCCACTGCGGTGACCAACTCCGAATCATAATCATTCGGATGCAGCAAAAGATCCCAGATAAATGTCCCGTCAACATAGGTAGGGTCAACATAAATTAGATTCCCGTGAATCATCACTTCACGAGGGGTCGGATCAACAAGACCCACACACCCGGCGGAATAAGTGAGGCTCAGAACTAATAGAGATAATATCACTATTGAAACGATTTTTCTCCCCTGAGTACGCATACTAAACATTCGGAACTCAATCTATTAGTAAATATTGTCTACTGAATGAAAAATTAGGACATAGGCAAGCGATAGGCGCTTTTTTAGGTAGCCACAAATAAGAAAATCCGCTCATCACTCGCGGTAATAACGTAAGTATAAACATTCATGATTACCAAATAATATACTGCCGTGAGAGGAGGGTTGGATGAAAACTGAGGTTCTGAATAGCATTAAAGAAACCGAAGCCAAAAGTAAATCCGCAATCACCGCAGCAGAGAGTGCCGCCGAGCAGACACTTGCAAACGCGAAACTCGAAGCTGAGAACCTGATTGCCAAGGCAACAATGATTGCTGAGGATTACAAAAAGCAGAGACTATTAGATGCACGGAATGTAGCAACAGCAAAGCATGCCGCAATCGTTACCCAGGGTAAGGCAGACGCCGATAAACTGATTAACGCAGGAAGCAAAAAACTTCCGCAGGCAACTTCGCTATTCGTAGAGCGGTTTAAGGAGAAACTGCATGTTTCAGCCTAGACCGATGACCCATTTGTTAATTGCCGCG
>CAYSRP010000026.1:0-15855 GCA_964433475.1 uncultured Methanomicrobiales archaeon | reverse complement strand
ACCACTGTGCAACCAAGATCGACAATGTCACCAAGATGGACATCGGAAAGGGCAAGTTCTCAGTCTACACCGAACGCGGCGTAAACTCACAGATCCCCCTGAAGGTCACCCACAAATACGAGCAGCCAGGCTGCCACGTATGTCTTGACTACGTCGCAAACATGGCAGATATCTCAACCGGTTCCGTCGGAACTCCGGATGGATGGTCTACCGTCTTCGTTCGTTCAGCAGTCGGTGAAGCTACCTTTAACAAGGCAGTCGAAGCAGGCTGGATCGTTGCAGAATCCATGGACGGTGTCAAGCCAGGTCTTGAACTCGTCGAGAAACTCGCAACCGAGAAGATCACAAAGAACCAGGCATACCTTGAGCACAGACTGCACAAGGATCACCCCGCTCTTAAACCCCTGCGTAACCCCTACATCTAAACGGTGTTTTTGGATTATGCATGTACCCACCCTCTCCGGGTACACTTTTTTTAGAACCTTCCCGTCAAAGATAACGGTCTCAAACAAACAGCTTTTCATCTCTCAACGATGTATATCTTTATCATGAGCGAGACCCCGTCCCAGGCACCGAAAAAACGAACTCGGAAATCAAAACAGGAAATCCCGGCGGAACCATTCCTGGAAAAACCCATTGAGGCAAAACCAGCAAAAAAACGTACAGCCAAACCCAAAAAAGAGGAAACGGTCCCAAAACCTGAAGAACAAACTGATCCTGCCCATAAACCGGTCCCTGAAGAATTTTTACGAGACCTCGGACTTCTTGCAGAAATTTTTGAAAACAATCCCGAGATCATTGACCCAATCAGAGAAGTTTTTGAATATCACCTCGTCGATCCAATCGACAGAAAAACCTTCCCGAGGATCATCAATGCCATGTCCATGCTCCTTGGTGTAAACGCAACGATGGTCCTCATGACTGCATGCCATGTGAACTCTGCCATATTCTTCGAAGATCTTCTCTTCGCTATCCATGACGATAAACAAAAAGCAGTCGTCTGGATCATGCAGCACCTGACCTCATTATACGGGAACCGTATCCAACAGGCTTACACGCTCTCTGCCGGCACGATGGATGAAGACTGGCATACATTAGATGTCAACACCTACAGACGTGAAGGTGAAACCCACCTCTGGACTATCGAGATGAATCTCCTCCTCTACAACGGAACCGAGACCAAAATAAAAATGACGCCCGATTCCGCATTCCAACTGGTTGAGATCCTCTCCTCGGAACTTGCGCATAATATTCCAAAAGAAAACGTTGATGAAACTATCATCAAAAAATGCAAAAAAAACTACACCGCATTCTTTGAAAAATTCTATAAGTGCAAAGACGATGAGAGAGACGATGATGAACATCCTCCGGGATACGCGTGATTCCCGGATTTTTGAAAAAGAGTATTAAAGATATACACACTCTCCCGCAGCAGGAGTGTCAACACTGACTATATCACAGGATTAAAAACATAAAATAGGAGAGAAATGTTCCGGATCGGTGAATTCTCGAAGTTAAGTAAGATGACCATAAAGGCACTTCGCTATTATGACGAGATAGGGTTACTCGCACCGGAAAAGGTAGGTCTTGCACGTTACCGTTATTACACGACCGACCAGCTTGTAAAAGTACATTACATCCAATCCCTGCGACAGGTAGGTCTCTCAATAGATGAGATCAAGAAAATTCTCTCAGGTGAAGATGCCTGCATTATCCTGGAAAAGAGAAAAACCGAACTTGAAACGGAACTTAAGGAAAAAAATGACCAGCTCTCCCGCATTGACTTTATCTTACAAGGTAAAGAGGGTGAATATTTTATGAATTATCAGGCAACCATCAAAGAAATTCCCGAGTGTATCGTTTACTCGAAAAAGATGACGATTCCGAACTATGATGCATACTTCACTGAGATTCCGGCAATAGGCGCGGAATGTGCTGCAGCGAACCCGGATATCAAATGCACGGTGCCGGGTTACTGCTTTGTCGTTTACCTCGATGGTGAATATCGGGAAAAAGACATAAATGTCGAGTATTGTGAAGCTGTTGATAAATTCGGCAATGAAGTGGGCAACATCAAATTCAAAAAAATGCCGGCCATCACTGCAGTATCGATAATGCACAAAGGACCATACAGCAACCTTCGTGAAGCATACGCATTCGTATTCAAATGGATCGAGGAGAACGGATACACGGTAACAGGAAGCCCGAGAGAAAGTTACATCGACGGGATCTGGAACAAAAAAAGTGTCGATGAATGGCTGACAGAAATTCAAGTACCGGTGCTGAAAAAGTAACCGGCAAATTTCTATTTTTCAAAAAAAAGGTGTCAACCGGAAAATCCGGTTATTCAACAATTACTTCCGTCTTGTTACTGCATACACAGATGCAGCACAAAGACCGGCAAGAATTCCTGCAAGAGGAACAGGGCTTGATGCAGTGTTCGCAGATGAGTTATCCTTCGCATAAATCGTCAGTTGATCATATTCTGAATCACTGAGATCATACCAGAAGAACAATGAGTAGAATTCCTTGACTTTGTCTTCGACGTTGTAATCGAATACATCAGGGTAGAACAAATTGCCAAGCCAGATCATTGAAAGAAGCCGCTGAACTGACGGCGGAGCACCCATCCAGCTGTATGGACCATACGGTGATTCGTAAACGTTTCCATTCTTCACAGCTGAAAGCGTCTTCCAGGCATCACTGTTCATGATCGCATTGTAGTACGTGTGGTTTGTATCATAACCCACAATGATGTAATCCGGATTCATCGACAGGATATCCTCCATCGTATACTCATCGCCAAGTCCGCTGCTCGTAACTGCAGCTCCTGCAAGGTTATCTGCCAGATAGTTGATAACTTCGCCGTGATAGGAATTATTACCTGACCCAATCAGATGAACTGAGTTGCCGTCGACCGAGGTGACATAGATCATAGAGACTTTATTGTCGCCTACTTTGGTCATACCTGTATCAAATTCAGCAAGCAAATCGGATGTATACGTGGAAAGTTCCTGTCCGCGTGTCTCATTACCCAGAAGACTGCCGAGCGTGAGATAAGACTGGGGAATGTCGGCAAGTTTGTCCTGCGTAACAAACGCAAAAGGAACGCCGGTCGTGGACTGGATTTCATTGAGATCCGCTACCATTGATGATTTTGCCTCACCAACATCGAGAACGACATCAATATTGAGCTGCTTATTGAGCTCCATAATTTCTTCAGCGTTCATGGTGGATTTCGATCCATAGAACTGACCGGTCACCGGTAAAGCAAGAACACGTGGATCAATATACTTCTCCTGAGCAGCAGAATACTTGCTGGATATGCTCACTAACAGATCAGGATTAAAGGAATAGAGCACGATCTGTGCAAGAGGGCCGGAAGGCGATACAGCATCGATCGTTACCGGTAAAGTAACATCACGACCGACGTCATCAACAAAAGTTCTGGTTTCCTCAGCTGCAACACTACCGCACAATACAGCAGCACTAACCAGAATCAGAGCCAGAACTAAAATAATTTCTCGCATTTTCATCAAAGATACCTCCACCACAAAGGAATGGAATAGAATAATTTGGATTGCATGACTTATAATTATTACTTAAATACTCATTTGTGTTAATATAATATTATTAACATTGGTGACTGCTTTTCAAAATTATGATAAATGCAACATGATCCCGTATCATACTATAAATAAACAAAATTCATATATTTCATTCAATATTTATACTGACACCAGATTCCTTTCAATCAAAACATATGTAGTTATAATCTTAGATACAATACTGAATATAGTAAATATCACCGACTCTGTTAATCATATATGATTTATTTTCTCGCTTGAGAAAGAGGGAGGAGTCATGATATTTTTCTCAAAACCCATCATCATGAAACTCATTACTGTAGCTGGCCCTCCTTCTTCAGGAAAAACGTCGGTGATCCTCAAAACCATAGCTCATCTAAACTTACCGGAAAAAAGCGTTGGTGTCGTCAAATTCGACTCGCTCACCTCATTCGACCATCTTCGTTACGATGAACAGGGTATCCCGAACCAGACAGGATTCGCCGGAAAGATCTGCCCAGACCATTTCTTTGTAAGCAACATTGAAGACGCGGTCCAATGGGGACGAAGAAAAGAATTTTCTGTCCTCGTCACAGAAAGTGCCGGACTCTGTAATCGTTGTTCGCCCTATGTAAACGGTATTCTCTCCGTATGTGTTATCGACAATCTTTCCGGAATCAACACTCCAAGAAAAATCGGTCCGATGCTCAAATATGCTGATATCGTTGTTGTGACCAAAGGCGACATCGTCTCCCAGGCAGAACGTGAAGTGTTCGCCTTCAACATAAAAGAGGTCAATGCTAAAGCCCATGTAATGTTTATCAACGGGATCACCGGACAGGGGACCTTTCTCCTCGCAAAATACTGGCAGGATGCTCTGGATATCGATACGCTCAAAGACCGTAAACTCAGATTTACCATGCCTGCCGCTATTTGTTCCTACTGTACCGGTGAAACCAGGATCGGCGACAATTATCAGATGGGGATGCTGAAAAGAATGGAGTTCGAAGACGAATGAATCCAAACGCATTCTTTACAGAAGTATCAGCAACAAAGATTTCCGAACTGCTGAAACGCTACCCTCTTGCATCTGATTATCTGGCAAACATGCGGCTTGGCGGGATCGATCACAATAAGACGCTCCCGGATGCACTGCTGGATGTGGATGAGGACATGCTCGAAGAGTTTGGCCTCACGCCTGACAGCGTGGTCCTGCATTTTTGTTCGTTCCTTTCGGCATTCTCCACAAACACGGAACAAACCGGCAATATTTCTTCGATAACTATTCTCGGAGGTCGTGACAAATCAGGAAAAACGGAACAAGTTGAGATAACAGTTGTTCCGGGTGAGATCGTG
This sequence comes from uncultured Methanomicrobiales archaeon, assembly GCA_964433475.1. Lineage (GTDB taxonomy): Archaea > Halobacteriota > Methanomicrobia > Methanomicrobiales > Methanocorpusculaceae > Methanocorpusculum. Next base: position 10,933 of record CAYSRP010000026.1, on the reverse strand, counting down.
AGTATTGTCGGCCCTACCGGATCGGGTAAGAGTCGTCTCTTAGAGGATATTGAATGCCTGGCACAACGCGACACCCCGACCGACCGGCAGATACTCTTAAACGGAGCTGCACCCGATGACGAACGGCGTTTTGCAACAGGCGGAAAGCTCGTTGCACAGTTGTCGCAGAACATGAATTTTGTGATGGATCTAACAGTTCAGGAATTTTTGGAGATGCATGCAAAAAGCCGGATGGTACAAAATCCCTCCGAGGTTGCGGGACGCTGTTTCGTCTGTGCAAACTCTCTTGCCGGTGAAAAGTTTACGCCGGAAACGAAAGTGACCCAGCTTTCCGGGGGGCAGTCACGGGCATTGATGATTGCGGATACGGCACTCATGAGTGCATCACCAATCATTCTGATTGATGAAATCGAAAATGCCGGTATCGACCGGAGGGAGGCAATAAAACTCCTTGCCGGCCATGAGAAAATCATCCTGATGTCGACCCATGATCCTCTTCTCGCTCTCCGGGCAGATAAGCGGATCGTGATCAAAAACGGCGGGATCGCAAAAATTCTCGTAACGACTGAAATGGAACGGCAAAGTCTTACTTCCATTGAAGAGATGGATGGGATTTTGCAGAACCTGAGAAATCATCTGAGAGCTGGTGACACCATCACCTCGGAGATGATCCCAAAAATGGAGGAAAACTATGTGGGAACTTTATGATGCTTTAATCGAACAGATTCCGGACGAAATCACTGCTGCCAAAATTATCGTTGGAAATGAAATAACGTATGTGGAATCAAGTGCCGGCGGGGCTGGTATTGCCCCCTATCGCCAGTATGCCGAACGGGCGCCGACGATTACCGGAAACAAAATCGGTATGCCGTTAAAGGAACTTGCCGAATGCGTGAAATCCTGGAACTTCCCCGAAGCTTCTATCGGGAATGCAGCAATCAATGCATGGTATAATCATCCGGATACTGCACGATCTGCCGGGATCGAAGTGCCGGAACGAAAACGGGTCCAGGAGCGGTTAAATGATCCGTTTATCAATTCACAAAATCTGGTGAAAGGTAAGCTGGTCTGCGTAGTCGGGCATTTTCCCTTTATCGAACAGCTTTTTGCACCGGTCTGTGACCTGCGTATCATCGAATGGGTCCCAACAGAAGGAGACTATCCATACACAGCATGTGAATACATGCTGCCCGAATGCGATTATGCGTATCTGACCTGTGCAAGTTTTGGCGATAAAAGTCTGCCGCGGCTTCTTGAACTTTCAGAAAATGCAAAAAAAGTAACACTTGTCGGTCCGGCAACCCCGCTTGCAGCTTCTCTCTTTGATTTCGGAATCGATGATCTATCCGGTCTCGTGCTAACGGATAATGATCTTGCATCCAGGATCGTATCTGGTGCGGAGAGTCAGAGGATCTACGGCGCAGGGCAAAAGGTAAATTTCCTAAAAAAGTAGAGGAGATTTTTCGGTTCAGCGAATTTCGTGAATGACCATGCCTGAAAGCAGTTTCGGCTCAAACCACGTCGACTTCGGCGGCATGATCAATCCTGCATCTGCCACGTCGATAACACTCTGAGCGGTCACCGGCTGCATAATAAATGCCGCAGAATATTCTCCGGCATCAACCTCTTTTATGACCTCGGAGAGCGGAACAATGCCTCCGACAAAGGAAATACGCGGGTCTCCTCTTGGATCCATGATACCAAGCATGTCATCTAAGACGAACTCCTGCAAAACCGAGACATCAAGGCGGGAAATGACGTCTGCCTTCGGATCGACCGGGCGGGTCAGTTCATACCACTGGCTCTCAACATAGAGGTGTATAATGTGCAGAGATCCGTCATTTTTCACCGGGATGATATTTTTGGAAACATCGACCGTCTTCAGCTGCTTAACCTCAAATCTAAGTGAAAGATCGCCAAGGAACTGGTCGGCATTCATTCCGGCAAGGTCTCTTACGAGCCGGTGATATCCGTAGATACGAACCGAATCATGAGCAAACAAAACGCTCATGAATTTTTCAGCATCAGGAGTGGCACGACCCTCGGCAACCCGCCTGTCCAGCACATTTGCCGATGACTTTGCCCGGTGATGACCATCTGCAATGTAGAGATTCGGAATTCCTGCAAAAAGTTCGGTGATCTCTTTGACTTCAGCAGGATCCGAAATGCGGAAAAGCCGATGAAGATTGCCGCCTGCCGAAACATATTCACCGACTGGCACATGAGTCGCTGTCATGCGGCTCAGTGTCTCCTGAATTTTGCCCGGATCTTTGTAGAGTAAAAAAACCTGACCTGTGTGGGCAGAAACCGCATCGATGTGCCGGGTTCTGTCCTCTTCTTTATCGTATCTCGTCAGTTCGTGCTTTTTTATAGTGTTGTCTTTGTATTCTGCGACCGAAACACAGGATACAAGACCCGTGAACAGTTCACCGCCGAGTGTTATCTGATAAATATAGAAGGAGGGAGAATCATCTTCTACGAAAAGTCCGTCTGCCTTCATCTTCGAAAACATTTCTGCGGCTCTTACGTAAATTTTTTCGTCGTGCGGGTCGAGATCCGGAAGTTCTGCGTCAGATCGGATGACACGAAGAAGGGATCTATCATTCTTTTTGATCTCTTCTGCAGCCTCTTCTCTGCTGATTACATCATACGGTACAGACGGCACGCTCCGGTATGCATCCGGAGATGGGCGAAGACCGGTGAAGGGGTATACGCTAACCATTATGCTATATTGATTAGAGTCCAATGTAAAAATAGCAAATGGTAACGTTCAATGGAGTTGGTGGAACTGCTGCAGGCTGTTCCATCAGAAAAGCAACCATAGAAGACATTCCGGATATCTACCGGATAGAAGTTCTGTGTTTCCCTGATCCATGGGATTATAAAGCCATGCTCGAGATGATGACGATTTTTCTGACGGCATTTTATGTGGCCGAGGCTGAGGGAAGAATCGTCGGATTTTCAGCCGGAGCTATTGAGGAGACGGATAACGAAAAATACGGCCATATCTGTAACCTTGCCATCTCACCTGACATGCGGGGATTTGGCATCGGGCGGCTTTTGCTCCGCAGGCTTGAACGGGACTTTTTCATGCAGGGATGTACCGCCTGCAGTCTCGAGGTACGGATCAGTAATACCTCAGCACGGAAGTTCTACGATAAAATCGGCTATGAGAATGTGATCACATTTGGTAATTATTACAAAGACGGGGAAGATGCGATAGTAATGATGCGCTGGTTCTAAAGGTCCCCGAAAAATATGTTTATCAGACAAGGACCCTGATAAGAGATTATGATAATCCCAAGAAAAATCAAAGGTCGAAAATGGATCAGAACTTCTGAAAATAGTATCACTGATGATTATCCCGGCTCGTTAACTACTCCTTCAATGACCATTGTTAAAGATAGAAAGTACGGGTACGTTACCCAGTCACGTTTCAAAAAGAGAAGAGAGTACTAACAACATCTCCAATAACGGGATGATTCTGAAACAATCATATCATGAGAACCGCGATAAGAGATTATGCCGGATAAAAAAGAGATCAAAGATCTGATTGGGACACCTGTTCCTCTAAAGGATATTACTGAGTACCAGCAGGGTTCGATCGTCTCCCGCATGGTAGTTAATAAAAAATCCGGTACGGTTACGATCTTCGCTTTCGCAAAAGGCGAGGGACTGTCCGAACACTCTGCTCCCTATGATGCTCTGGTCATTGCTCTTGAGGGAGAGGCAGATATTCCGATTGATGGTGTCCTGCATCACGTAAAAGAGGGGGATATGCTGATAATGCCGGCAAACATCCCTCATGCCGTGCATCCAGTCACACCGTTTAAAATGATGCTCGTGATGATCCACGAGTAGAGAAAATTCCATCAGACTTTTTTTATTTGTGCTTATGCAAAAAAGGAGAGGGAGAGATCTATCTCAAGTCTATAATTACTCAAATGAAAATAAAAAAATAATTTGTTTCTGATTTTCTGCTTACATCAGGAGAAGTACTGGTACGAATACCAGTGAGATCAGAGACATAAGTTTGATCAGAATGTTGATCGAAGGTCCGGAGGTATCCTTGAACGGATCGCCAACAGTGTCACCAACAACTGCTGCTTTGTGAGCGTCTGAACCTTTTCCACCGTAGTTACCCATTTCGATATACTTCTTTGCATTATCCCATGCTCCACCGGCATTTGCCATGGTGATTGCAAGGAGGAAACCTGCAACAAGGGATCCTACTAAGAGACCGCCAAGTGCTAACGGACCGAGAACGAATCCTACGACAAGCGGGGCAATGATTGCGAGAAGACCCGGAGCGATCATCTTTTTGATTGCTGCCTTTGTAGCAATATCAACGGTCGTTGCATAATCCGGCTCTGCTGTTCCTTCCATCAGACCTTTGATCTCTTTGAACTGACGGCGAACTTCAACAACAATCTTCTGTGCTGCATCACCGACTGCTGTCATGGTGAGAGCAGAGAAGAGGAAAGGAAGCATACCGCCGATCAGAATACCAATGAAGACTCTGGTGTCCAGGATATCGATCGTATCAAGACCAACTGCAAGTGCATATGCGCTGAAGAGGGCGAGACCGGTAAGAGCTGCTGAACCGATTGCAAATCCTTTACCGATTGCTGCGGTCGTATTTCCGACTGCATCAAGCGTATCTGTGATTTCACGGACAGATTCGTCCTGGTGAGACATCTCGGCGATACCGCCTGCATTGTCTGCAACCGGACCGTATGCGTCAACTGCGAGGGAGATACCAAGCGTGGATAACATACCAACTGCTGCAATACCGATACCGTAGATTCCAGCAAACTGGTATGCAATGAAAATTGCACTTACGACGATAAGAACCGGCCATACGGTCGACTCCATACCTTTTGCAAATCCGCTGATTATGTTTGTGGCTGCACCTGTCTGACAGGATTTTGCGATGCCTAAGGTCGGCTTGTAATCAAACGAAGTGTAATACTCCGACACAAGACCAATCAGGAAACCTGCAACAAGACCTGCGATGGTTGCAAACCAGATACCCATACCAAGCGGAGCGGCAAATGCGAATCCCATACCCATCTGACCATATAAGAGAATACTCGTTACACAGTAGGTTGAGATAACGGAGATGAGGATCGCGATAATAAGACCGGTATTGAAGGCTTTGTGGATTGCGGAACTCTCATTCTTCTTTGTGCGAACAAAGAGAGTACCGATTATTGCGGAAATAATACCGAATGCTGCAATAAGCAGCGGGAGGAGAACAAGATTTAACGAGGCGATGGTTTCGCCAAAGAGTTCAGATGCAAAGGCTGCACCTGCAAGTCCGAGAGCCATGGATGCGATGATCGAACCAACGTAGGATTCAAAGAGGTCGGCACCCATACCCGCAACATCACCAACGTTGTCACCAACGTTATCAGCGACGACTGCCGGGTTTCTCGGATCATCTTCAGGAATACCTGCTTCAACTTTACCAACAAGGTCGGCTCCGACATCGGCAGCTTTGGTAAAGATACCGCCGCCGACACGGGCGAAGAGTGCGACTGAAGATGCACCAAAACCAAAGGAGGCAATGATGGAAACTACAGTGTTAATACCGTCAGCACTTTCAAATCCTCCATTGACCGTAACGAGGATAATGAATACAAGGGACAAACCAAGGAGACCAAGTCCGACAACGGACATACCCATGACTGAACCGCTTGCAAAAGATACTTTGACAGCCTGTCCAATGCCGCGTTTTGCTGCATTGGTTGTTCGTACGTTTGCTTTTGTTGCACTGTTCATTCCGATGAATCCTGCAGTTGCCGAGAGGGCAGCACCGATGACATAACATAGGGCAGCCCACGGGGAAATCAGGATGGCGAGAATGATTGCCATGACGATAACAAAAGCTCCGATTGCACAATACTGACGACGCAGGAAAACCATTGCGCCAAGGTGAATGGCTGCAGCGATTTTCTGCATCTTCTCATCGCCAGGCTGCTCTTTCATTACTTTAGAGAAAGAGTAGAGCGCGAAGAGAAGGCCTAAAACGGCACATATAGGAGCGAGATAGATCAAATCCATATGAATCGAAAACCCCCATGAAATAGGGATGGTTTCTCCTTATATTAATGGGTGGACTGACTAATAATACTAATGTTTTAATAGGAAGAGGGGGAAGAGGGAAAATCAGTTAAAGGAAGCAGAATTTCTCATAAGCAAGGGTGGACAGATCCACAACTACCGCCTCAGCTGGGGTCGGCATGATGTTCATCTGCTTCTGGAACGAGGTCTGGGACTGCCAGGTACCGGCATTTATGGCAAGAACTCCCCGATAGGTGACGACTTCACTGATATGAATGTGCCCGGTCTGGATGATGTCGGGCACATCACGAATCACAAGAGCATCTTTTTCAGTTGAGAGAAGAGGCGTTCTCAAACCATAGATCGGACCAAGATGCCGCCGCTTGAGCATAGCTTCCATAATGCTGCCGGGATGTTCGTAGGATGCTCCGGGAAGGAATTTGATGAGATCATCGATGCTTCTCCCATGATACATAAGGACATTGACCGACTGAATGTTGACAACAGCAGGGTTTTCCACAAAGGTGACGTTCGAAGGAAACTTGCCGCGGAACTCCTCGGGAAGAGCCGGCTGAGGTTCGGCTCCTCTGACCGCATCGTGGTTCCCGGGCGAGAGTATTATTTTCAGTCTCTCAGGAAGAGCCGCCAGGAGTTCACCAACGCGGTCATACTGTTCATAAATGGTTTTGATTTCCAGTTCCTTGTCCTGATCCGGATAGACTCCTATACCATCCACCACATCCCCGGCGATCAGAAGATAACCAATATCTTTGCGTTCCCGCATCCATTGAGAAAACTTTTCCCACGCATCAGGGAGAAATGTATTACTGCCGACATGGATATCTGAAATGAAGACGGCCTTTCCCGGCTCTTTTGAAGGGGAGGAGGAATGATTCAGGGGTATATCAGGGCGGAAAAGCGTGTTGGAAAAAACCATCTGGGTTTTTCCCTGATTATCACGGGCAAGCTGACCTTTGACACCGATGACCTCATCCTGGATGATGGATTCTGCTTCGGCAAATCCTTCCCGGTTCTTATTAAAAAGTACCTTGATCGAACCGGTCGGATCTTCGACCTCAACGATCCGGTGACCCTTGGCACTGGTCGAAATGGAATCCACCATACCAATAAGACCGATCTCCTGATCCATGAACCGATTGCCACTCCGGACCAGCGCTTCCAGTGGAACCGGATTGACACGCCCACGCATCATTGCAGCCAGCGTATCGTAACGATCACGAAACATTGCATAGGAAGATTCCGGGTCGGCCAAAGGAACGGAACTTCCCTCCCGACCAAGAAGAATTTCCGGTGTCCTGCTCACACCGACGTTGAGTTTGTCAGTTCTGAGAAGAGTCATCGCCGGCACTTCCTTTGGAGTGACGACCGTAATTCCTTCGGGGAGCGATGCTATGATACTCTCAATAACTCCCGATACTCCGCATTCGCTGATGTAGTTCACGACCTGGTGATTAACCAGATATCCTGCATCGGTAAACCGGGTAACAATCTCTCGCTTATCCATAAAAAAATAGTTTAGGTTAAATTAACTTTCCACTTGAAAGAAAGGGGTTATATACTTCACTTAAGGGAATCAACAAATATGCCGATTCTCTGCACAGCTTCTGTAAGTTTTGCACGACTGACCGCATAACAGGTACGGATATGTCCGACCCCGCTGTCGCCAAATGCACTGCCGGGTACTACGGCGACCTGCTGTTCAGTTAAGAGACGCTCGGCAAATTCTTCATCGGTAAGACCGGTCCCCTCGATCGAGGGAAACGCATAGAATGCTCCGTGCGGAAGATGACAGGGCAGACCGATATCATTCAGACCTTTAACAAAGAGATTTCTCCGGATCCGATACTCGGCAACCATCTCATTCTTTGCCTCTTCCCCGTTTTTGAGTGCCTCGATCGCAGAATACTGGGAACCCGTCGGTGCCGACATCATGACATACTGATGGATCTTCAGGGCAGCATCACAGATCTCCTTTGGAGCACATAAATAGCCGAGCCGCCATCCGGTCATTGCGTATGCTTTGGAAAAACCGTTCAGGGTAATGGTCCGGTCCCAGAGCCCGTCAATGGAGGCAGGGGATACATGGGAACCATCGTAGGTGAGTTCAGAATACACCTCGTCGGAGATCAACAGGAGATCATGATCGATGATGATGTCGGAAATTGCCTTCAGATCATCTTTATTCATAACACCTCCGGTCGGATTATTGGGGAAGTTGATGATGAGTGTTTTTGATTTCGGGGTGATCTTTTCCATCAGAGCGTCAGGCGTGACTTTGAACTGATCTTTTGCCTCGCAGGGCAGGGAAACGGGTCTGCCTCCCGCCATCAGAACTTCCGGTTTGTATGAAACAAAACACGGATCGACAACGATGACCTCATCACCCGGATTTACGACCGCCCGTACGGCGATATCAAAACCCTCGGAAACACCGGTCGTAACAATGATCTCTTCAGTAGGTGAATACCTGGTATGATACCTCTTTTCCAGATCTTTGGAAAGAGCTGAACAGAGATCGGGAAGACCACGGTTCGAGGTATACATGGTCATACCCTTTTCTATGGATGTGATAGCAGCTTTGGAAACGTTCCATGGCGTATCGAAATCCGGTTCACCGACCCCGAGACTGATAACTTTGTCGTTATCCATCGTAAGAACGAGATCGAAGAACCTTCTGATACCTGACGGAGGGATTTCAGCAGCTATTTCTGATACAAAATTTCGCATGATGGACCGTCTCAAAACGATATCAACTGCCTGTCACGGTCACCCGGACGAGCCATGTCTACACCCTGCTCCTTATAGGTCCGCATCACGATCTGGGTCATGGTTTCCCTGATCCCATCGATCGATGCAATCTGTTCTGCAATGAATCTGGAAACTTCTGCCATTGACTTACCGGTGATGGTGACCTGGAAATCATAGCTGCCTGTCAGAAGCTTGATACTGTCCACCTGCGGGAAACGGGCAAGTTTTTCTGCAATACCATCGTAACCAAGACCTTTTTCCGGTGTGACTTTTAGGGAAAGAATAACAGAAACCTCATCCACACCTAGAGCGGTGTAGTCGATGACTGCCGTACATCTGCGGAGAATCCCTGCCTGACAAAGGCTGTTGATTCTCTTTGTCACATCACTTTCAGGTACTTCCAGCATGACGGCGAGGTCACGGGTGGGGATCCTGCTGTTTTTTTGCAGTTCCCTGAGGATAATACTGTCTTTTTCATCCATTTTTAATTACCTTTTTCATGGTTTTTCACAAGAGGATGCAGGATACTACATTCCTGGAATCTTGGATCGTCCATTATTACTTCACGTATCTCATTGGTCGGACTCTTAAAATAAATTTCCGTCGTTCGGCCGTGGCGGCCATGAGAAACGACACGAGTCGTAACAATCCCCAGCATGTTGAGTTCATTGACGAGATCGGAAACACGACGATGACTGAGTGCCTCGGTATCAAGTTCACGGGCAACTTCCCGGTACACATTGATGACCGAGCCGCTCGTGAAGACTTTCTGACCGGAGGCTGCCATCAAAAGCATGGAACAGAGAACGATCTTACTCTGGGCAGGAAGAGTTTTGACACATTCACTCATTGTGTCTGTTTCAATATTCTCCTGGGCACTGTTCACATGTTTTACCATGACGTGATCTGCACCTTCACGCTCGGCGAGTTCCCCGGATACACGGAGGAGATCAAGAGCACGACGTGCATCGCCGTGTTCCTGAGCGGCACGTGCCGCACAAAGACCGATGACTTCATCGGAAACGACCCCTTCATAGAACGCCATCTCGGCACGCTGATGAAGAATGTCACGCAGCTGGTCAGCATTATACGGAGGGAAAACGAGTTCTTCTTCTGAGAGAGAGGAAAGAACACGGGGATCGAGGAAATCTTTGAAGGTGAGATCGTTGGATATACCGATAATACAGACACGGGACAGAGTCAGGTCACTATTGATGCGTGTCAGATTATAGAGAGTATCGTCGCCGCTTTTTTTGACGAGTTTGTCGATCTCATCCAGCACAATGATCTGAAGACCGCCGGCATGTTCGAGAACATTTTTGAGTTCCGAGTAGACCTGATCTGTGTGCCAGCCGGTTGCAGGAATAGTATTTTTGATTTTATCGCTTGCTTTGAGGTCATGACCACTGACGTGATTTGCGATCTGGGCAAGGACCCGGTACTGGGTATCGATAGTTTCACAATTCAGATGAACAAGTCTGCACGGGGAAAACTCGGAACTTTCATTTTCGAGTTCCTTTCCGACAAATGTTACGGTCGCGGTTTTTCCGGTTCCGGTTTTGCCGTAGATAAGGATATTTGAGGGAGTTGCTCCCTGAAGTGCCGGAGCTAAGATCTCTGCTATGGAATCGATTTGATCCATACGGTGCGGGAGTTCTTTTGGACTATAATTATGTCTTAAAACCTCACGATTTTGAAAAATTTTATTCGGAGTAATGTATTTTTTGAAGAGGCCAGTAGATTTATAGGGTTCACTGTTCATCATATTCATTTCCTCATGGATAGTTATTATACTCTTTTTCCTATTAATGTACCACTACTTCGAGTGGAGAGATGAAAAGTTTTCAGGCGGGTTTCCAATGGAAAAGTATGATCAGTATGTTATCTGTATGCTGAATTTGTAATTCAGTAGCAATCCAACCGCTTTGACACCCCCACCCCTTTGTTTCCACTGGAACTCATGTATAACAGCTCGGAGATTTTTCTCTCTCATTTATATACTTTATATATTCTCAAAGATTTTTCACTACTTTTTTTGCTATTTGCAAAGTCAAAAGCTTTCATATAATGAATATAGTTATTAGGAGGAGAAAGATAA
>CAYSRP010000025.1:0-16023 GCA_964433475.1 uncultured Methanomicrobiales archaeon | reverse complement strand
TTGTCGAGGCAATTCTCAGGGCAAAAGAGATCCGTCCGGAACGATATACCATCTTCGATACCGAAATCACCAAAGAACAGGCGGAAAAACTTGTATCTCAGATGTATGAGGAGTAAATTATGGACACAGAAGAACAAATCGTGACAATTGTCGGCTCAGTTTTTGCCCACGAGGGTGCTGAGTTTGTGTATGCAGGAAAATCCGCAGAATGTGAATCGTGCAAGGTAGCGAAGGTCTGCCACAATACGAAACTGAAAGAGGGAAAACGGTACAAGGTAGTTGCCGTTAGAAAAACCAAACATGAATGTGCCGTTCATGAAGGCGGGGCAAAAGCAGTGGAAGTTGCAGAGACGATCATTACGGCCGTCATCCCGACGAGTCAGGCGACTCGGAGAACACGAATTACCTATACGCCTGTCTGCGATGATGTTTTTTGCAAAGGTTATGCGTTCTGCCATCCTGATGGTTTGACGGAAAAAAGCAGATATGTGGTTTTGGAGGTTTTAGGTCCATATTCCGAATGTCCAAAAGGCAAAAAGAATCTGAAGCTTGTTGAGATGAGACCCGTTCCGACCTGAGGTATTTACTCCCCGGTCACTTTTTTGAGTTGGTCTGCCAGATCTCTGATTTTGTTTTTTATCAATAATTGATCCATCCATTTTACAGGAATTTCCCAAATAATACCTGCGAGTCCTCCGGCAATACATCCAATGGTATCTGTGTCACCTCCAAGCATACAGGCATTCTGGATCACCTCTTCATAGGTGTTTCCATCGCGAAAACAGGCAAGGGCACACTTGGTTGTTTCCACCGCATCAATTGACGGTACAAGTTTTCCCCTGAGATATTCCTGAGGGATATCGCTCAAAACGTCAGTTTTTGATTTCCCTGCAACTAATCCTGCCGCCGTTTTGGAAATAATCGCGCAGCATTCCCCTGCAGCTTTATCATAGTGGGTAAATGCAGATACTTCACGGGCAATTTTCTCTCTATCTGAAACAGGCACGAGCCCAACGGGGAGCGTTCGCATCACGCTCCCATTTGTTCCGCTTCCAAAAATTTTGTGAACTGCATATACAGTTCCTTCCGGGCTGCATCCCTGTTCAAGAAGCGAAACTACAGTTTTTGTAGTTTTGCCAAATGTTCTTCCGTCTTCATGAACCGTGAGGATGACTTTTTTGAGAAACACCTCTTTGTTGAACTTTCCCGTTTCACAATACGTTTCACCTAAGGAGATCATCATCAGCGTATCATCTGTGACCTCACCTTTTTTGAGATTGAACTGCCCCCCTCCTGACATCTCAACGGTTCTATTGTTGTCTCTATTCATCCCCTCAAATGTCGCTCCAAGAGCATCACCTATGGCACATCCGATCAGCCCGCCGAAAATTTTGTCATGCGAATTATCCGTCATTGTTTTCACCTGTATCTTTTTCATATATAAACATACCTTGATCTCCTCATCCCGTTCAAAAAGCCGCGCCGATAGTCCGGTCAAAATTCAAACGTATTTTTTTAATTCAACGTGAATCCTTTTATTTTGTCTTAGTCATCTTCTGAAAATCCTGGTAAACCATGAACTCTGATATAAACGTGACGAGTAACCTATATGTGTGGTCATGAGAGACAATATTAAAGAAGATTTTTTGATAAGAGGTGTTACTAAATAATGCAGAAAGAAGAGTTACTACATTTACACATGTTGATGGTTCAGGTCAAAAAATACTATGAATCCGTCTCAGGGAATACAGTTCAAACCGCAGAATACGATGCATTGCAGATATCTCCGCTTCACATTCATAAAAATAAAAATCTGCATCGTGTCGCCTTACTTATGCTGGGTAATGAAATCGTTTCAGATATGAAGAAATCAACTCAGACGCCTCCGGCATCTCAGACTACTTTCACTCAGGAATCCAATCAGAGTATTGTTGCAGAACACTAACCTTATCATCGATGGACGAACACGCCATTTATCGTGAGATAATCTCACTCATCTTTTCTAAACCCGGATCAGATCTTCAAACTATTAAACTGTCGGTCTGCCGGAAATATTCACTTGCTGTAATGCCGAAAAATTCTGAGATCCTTGCTGCAGCAGAATCTGACGAGTATGAAACACTTCGTCATGTTCTGATGGTAAAACCGACAAGGACCCTATCCGGCGTAGCTCCGGTTGCAGTAATGACATCTCCGTGCGCATGTCCGCATGGAAAATGTTTGCCTTGTCCAGGAGGACCGGACCATATTTTCAAGTCTCCCCAAAGTTATACCGGTGAAGAACCGGCTGCTCTTCGTGCGCGGCAGAATGATTATGATCCGTATCGTCAGGTAATTGCCCGTCTGACCCAGTTCAAGCGTCTTGGTCACCATGTTGACAAAGCCGAGTTGATAGTAATGGGGGGAACAATGACTGCCCGTGATCAGCAGTATCAGGAGTGGTTTGTCTCGGAATGTCTCCGAGGAATGAATGAATTTACCGGAAAAAAATCCACTGCTGCGTCACTTAACGAGATCATGCTCGAAAACGAAACATCAGATGTCAGGGATATTGCAACCACGTTTGAGACCCGTCCTGACTGGTGCAAAGAAGAGCATATCAATAAAATGCTTGAACTTGGTGTGACCAAGGTGGAAGTTGGATTTCAGCACACTGACGATGAACTTCTTACGTTAAACAAGAGGGGGCATACCGTTGCAGACAGTGTTCTGGCTAATACTCTCCTTCGCGATGCAGGAATCAAAGTTGGTTTTCATGTTATGCCAAATCTGTATGGAAGCACGATTGAACGTGACCGGCAGATGTTTGATGCCCTTTTTACTGACCCGAGGTTTTGTCCGGATTTCCTGAAAATTTATCCAACACTGGTCACGCCAGGTGCCGAACTCGAAGAATTATGGAAGTTGGGAGAGTATGTCACCTATGACGAAGATGACCTCGTTGATCTGCTTGCATATGCAAAGAGCCGTCTTCCTGAATATGTTCGCCTTCAGAGGATACAGCGGGATATCCCTGCAAAACTCATTGTTTCCGGGTCGAGGCATGGACACATTCGTCAGATGGCAGCTGCCCGCCTAAAGGAGCAGGGAGGAGAATGTCATTGTATACGGTGCAGGGAAATCGGGAGACATCCGAGTAATGCACCTGAAGAGGAAAAAATTCTCACATATGACTGCTGTGGTGGAAAAGAACATTTTCTCTCAACAGTTGCCGGTGATGCTTTGATTGGCTTTGTTCGTCTGCGGTATCCGGGAACTGTGTTCAGGTCAGAACTTGATGGGGCCGCACTGGTTCGTGAACTTCATGTTTATGGCAGCGTTGTCCCCCTTGGCGAACATGGTTCCGGAGACGAACGCCAGCACAGATCATATGGACAGAATCTTTTGTTACGTGCAGAAGAAATGGCGCGGGACGCGGGTTATAAGTCAGTTTCAGTCATGAGCGGTATTGGTGTAAGACCTTATTACCATAGACAGGGATATGTGCGTAAAGGTCCATATATGATTAAGAATTTATGAAACCAGCAACTCTTGAGTTCCTCAGGCAACGTTTTTCCGCCTACTATAATGGAGACATTCAGGGAGCTGGTGCTGTTTATACTCCGGACTCCCTTCTTGAAAGGGAGTGGGGTTTCCTATTTTTCAATACAAACCAGAAATCCGGTATGCGTCGTCATATCTCTTTCACATCCCCTGACGAAGTATCTGCATATCTGAAAAGTATGGTTCCGGCACATGTCTATTACTCGACCGCGTATTATGCTCATCCCGGGGCCGCCCAGATGTCCGACAAAGAGTGGCTTGGTGCCGACGTTATCTTTGATCTGGATGCGGATCATATCGTTCATGGTCCGTATGATGTCATGCTTGCCCGCGTCAAGGAGGAACTGTTCAAACTCATAGATATGCTCACCGGAGAACTTGGATTTGCCAGACGTGACCTTCATATCAATTTCTCAGGCGGGCGCGGATATCATGTTCATCTTCCTCTTTTGTCCGTAAGAGGATGGGATACAAACGAACGCCGTGAACTGGTGAATTATGTTTCGGGAACCGGGCTTTCCTTTGATAATATGCTGGGTTCAGCAAAAAAATCAGGGTGGCAGATCAGATATCACGATGCGCTGAATGAGGAATTATCACGAATCGCGTCTCTCCCGACAGAGGAGGCCCTCACCTATCTCTCAGGCTTGTCGGGAATCTCAGAAAAGTTTGCAAGCGGATTCCTGAACAATATCGAAACCACGCAGAAGATGCTTCGGGATAATCCGGGGAAACTCCTTGCAAATAAAGTGGTCCGAGCAATTGCCGATTCTGAAAATGCACCGTTTCAGGCTGGGGTACTTTCCCGTGCCGCACAGGCAGATGAACCTGTGACAACGGATGTGAAACGCCTGATCCGGCATCCTGGCTCTCTTCATGGGGGATCCGGGATGCGTGTGGTCCCGCTTGGCGTTGATCAGCTTGATTCATTCGATCCGCTTATTGATGCGGTAGTATTTGGTGAGCGGAAGGTTTCGGTTGACTGCGCGTTCAACCTGTCCATGCCGATTCTCGGGAATACCTATACGCTCACAGCCGGTCAGAACACTGTCCCGGAGGCACTCGGGGTGTTCCTTTGCTGCAGGGGGATAGCAGAGTTATCCTGAGGTGTTTAAATGGGTAGAATAAGTATCTCGGAACTTCATGGTTATCTGATTGATGAACGGGACATGGGTTCCCTCACGGAAATCCCGTCTACGCTTTATGAAGAGATCCATTCAGATATAGTGGATCTCTACAATCAGGTCTCAGCCCACGAAGATCCATTCGGGGAAGGTGCGCAGAGTCTCTTGAAGGAACGCGAAAGTCTGCGCGAATACATCCGTGACCTTTATGCGGTCAGGACCAGAAAAATTCTTGCAATTGCCCTTGCCCGGGCAAATGGTGAAGAAATTAACCGCGATGAAATTCGGATGATGGTTCCCGGCGAGCGTGCGTTGTTCGATGTTGTCTATGAATCAGCTGTATCCTGCAGAAAGACTCTTTTAGATGGGAAGCTAACATTAGAGACCACTGCATACCATTTCGTTCCTGCAGAGGTCCCGACAGAAAAAGCTCCGGTTGTGTCTGGACCTGCGAACGATGCTTCGGGTGAGTTATGCGCAGATGAAGTGAACGTCCCGTCCGCCGATGCCCCTGCTCCCGAGTCGTACCGTGTTATAGCGGTACACGAAAATCTTCCAGAATTTCAGGATTATAGCGGACGAATTTACGCTCTTTCGCCAGGAGATGTCGTATCGCTGCCACCCCAGATGGCAGATGTTCTGTGTAAAGACAACAAAGCCTTAAGTATCAGGCTTCGCAAATAAGTATGGTATTTGGTATTCCCGTTTCAAAGGGGTAAATATTCATGAAGAAACCAGTAAAATTTAACACCTACTGCCCATACTGCCGGAAACACACCGAGCACGAGGTTGAAAGGGTAAAGAAAGGTAAGACGACCGGTCTCCACTGGATTGACCGTCAGAAGGCACGCCGCAGCAATGTTGGTAACCGTGGTAAATTCGGCAAAGTTCCAGGAGGAGACAAGCCGACTAAGAAGATCAATGTAAGGTATCGGTGCAAAGAGTGTGGTAAAGCTCACTTAAGAGAAGGCTACCGTGCTGGTAAATTCGAACTTACGGAGTAAATAAAATGGTAAAAGCATCACGAGAAACCCGGAGCAAATTCCTGAAGGTAAAGTGTCCGGACTGCGATAACGAGCAACTCGTTTTCGAAAAAGCAACCTCCGTCGTTGAATGTAATGTTTGTGGTCGTGTCCTTGCAGAGCCAACTGGCGGCAAGGCAGCCCTCAAAGCTGAAATCGTAGAATCATTTGAATAAATCTGGAAAAATATCTGATGAGTGAAAGAGATTGGCCGGTTGAAGGAGAACTTGTTGTCTGCAGCGTTGCAGAAGTCAAGGACTTTGCGGCATTTGTAAATCTGGATGAGTATGATGGACGTCAGGGCTTAATCCCTATTGCAGAGGTTGCCCGCGGCTGGATCAAATACATCCGGGACTATATTCGTGAAGGACAGAAAGTCGTCTGTAAAGTTCTTCATGTAGATGCAAGCCGTGGTCATATCGATCTTTCCCTCAAAGATGTTAATGAGCACCAGCGCCGGGAAAAAATCCAGGACTGGAAAAATGAGCAGAAGGCCCATAAGTGGATTGAATTTGCCTCAACTGATTCCAAGGTCGAGAAAAAGTTCTTCGAAGATGCGATGTACAATGAGTTTGGCTCGCTCTATGAAGCTTTTGAAAGCATTGTGATCAATAGAGAAGCAACTCTTTCCAAGTTTTCCCTTCCCATAGAGGCAAGAGATGCACTTGAAAAAGTTGCATTGGAAAACGTTAAAATCCCCAAAGTTACCGTGAGTGCTATTCTGGAACTTACGTCCAACAAACCTGATGGCGTCAATATTATTCGCCGCGCACTCCGGAGTGCAGAGCCGAAGGTTGATGGTGCCGAGATCGAACTTCTTTATCTCGGAGCACCGCATTATCGGGTAAAAGTTGTTGCTCCGGATTATAAAACGGCAGAAAAAGCACTGATTAAAGCTTCTGAGGCTGCGATCGGTGTTATGGAACGAGCTGAAGGTTCCGGCAAACTTATCCGGAAACAGAAGTAATACTGGTGGAATCATGACGGGTCATATACGTAAATGCCCGGATTGTCACACCTATACTCTTTTGAAAACATGTCAGAAATGCGGGTGTGAAACGATATCGGTCCATCCTGCGAAATATTCTCCTGAGGATCATTATGGTAAATTCCGACGGATGGTGAAATCATGGAACAGGTAAATGTAAGATGGTATGTTGAAGATGTCTGTGCTCATTCCTCCCCTGTTGTAATTGCCGGACTTCCGGGTGTAGGGCATGTAGGAAAACTTGTTGTTGATCATCTGATAAATGTTCTTTCAGCTGTGAAAGTTGCTGAGATCACTTCCATCCTGTTCCCTCCGCAAATGTATCTGTCTGAGGATGCTGTTCTTCGCCTTCCAAGAAACGAAGTGTTTTTTGCACCAAAATCAGAAAATACACCGGCAGTTCTATTCCTTGCCGGGGATTGTCAGAGTACAACTCCTGATGGTCATTATATCCTTGCCGAGGCCTATATTCATGTTTTTGAATTATTGGGTGTGAAACGGATTTACACTCTTGGCGGATATGGTGTTGGGCGGATGGTGGATAATCCGCGTGTTCTCGCAGCACTTTCCTCATCTGCGCTGAAAGATGAGGTTCTGGCGGCCGGCGCAGTTTTAAATAAAGACGAGCCTGTCGGAGGAATAATCGGAGCTGCCGGACTTTTGATCACCCTTGGGCGTCTCGCAGGTATGGAAGGGATTGCTCTTCTTGGTGAGACATCAGGGTATCTGGTTGATCCGGTCAGTTCAACTGCAGTTTTGGATGTGCTGGAAAAACTAACCGGCATCAAAGCAAACCGTGCCGATCTTACAGAACTTGCAGGTCAGATGATGACCGAAGTTTCTGCAATTGCCTCTACGATTCAGAAGAATAATGCTGATGACCTGAGTTATATCGGGTGAAAAAATGCAGCAAAATGTGGATCTTCATATCCATTCCTGTTTTTCTATCGCGACTTCACCTGATCTGATCCCAAAAAACATTCTTGCCGTATGCCGGACAAAAGGACTTCATGTTATCGGGAGTGGGGATGCCCTTCACCCTAAATGGCGTGAGATGTGGAGACCGTTTATGGAAAATGTTTGGGGTATTACAGTTGTACCTCAGACTGAAGTTGAGGATTCTTCCCGTGTTCATCATGTTATATTAATGGAGACGTTTGATCAGTTTTCAGAACTGCAGGAACGCTTTACAACTGCGTGCCGTCATCTAACAACTGCAGGACGTCCTCATCTGAACTTATCCGGGCAGGAAATTGCCCGTGAAGTGCATGAGTTAGGTGGTATAATCGGTCCTGCCCATGCCTTCACACCGTGGACATCACTTTTTGCCGCGTATGAACGTTCCTCTGATTGTTATGGTGAGGAGCCGATTGAGTTTTGCGAACTGGGTCTTTCTGCTGATTCATCGTATGGTGCGGGAATCGAGGATTTTGCAAAGATTCCATTCCTCACAAATTCGGATGCTCACAGTGCTTCTCCGGAAAAACTCGGCCGCGAGTTTACCAGAATGGAGGTTTCCTCTCCTACGGCAAAATCTGTTCTTGAAGCGATAAGAAAAGGTTCGGTCGTTTTGAATGCCGGTTTTTTTCCCGAGGAGGGTAAATATAACCGCACGGCGTGTACACGTTGTTATTCCGTGTTTTCTCTTGCAGAAGCAGAAAATTATCATTGGAAGTGCCCGCATGATAAAGGAAGGATAAAACTTGGTGTGAAGGAACGTGCCGAGCAACTCTCCACAATTCCGCCAACAAGCCGCCCGCCTTATAAAAAAATGATTCCCCTTGGAGAAGTCATCGCCCGTGTTTTAGGTGTGTCTTCACCTCACACAAAAAAATCCCGGGAACTCTATAACTCATTTATCGAAGTGTTCGATAATGAGATCACTGTTTTACTGGAAGTGCCTCACGCAGATCTTGCGAGTGTCTCATCAGATGTGGCCGACGCCATTTTATCTATGCGTGAAGGACGCGTCACCATGACCCCTGGCGGCGGCGGGAAATATGGTTCGTTTACCTTCTAAAAAATAGGTCTAAGCTAAAAACGCGCAGCGTGATTCATCTAAAATCTGTACATCGTCAAGTGACCAAAGACGCATGTTTCGTGCCGTTTTTTCGATACCCAACTCTGTTTTTGAGTCAATATCAATGATGTAAGCTTCAAGTTCCGTGACCCGCATCCTGTTAGCTGCAACTGCCCGGTGGTGTCCGTCGATTAAGATGTATTTGCCTTCCCTGCGGACGACGATCAGCGGTTCGGCGAGACCTTTTTTAATTTCATATGCTCTTCCGTCCAGTTCATCCATATACACTTTGGACTGGGTTGGGATGAGTTGTTTGACCGGAACCATTCCCCGTGACAACTGCGGTTCGATTCCATACAGTGTCTTTAAGGTCGTAAGATAATCAAACACTTTTTCGGGCGTCACTCTCTCGATTTGTGAGCGAATTACATCTGCATTTGTGATGATTCCGATAAATTCCCCTTTTGGATCAACGACCGGTAGTTTCTGTACACAAAATCGGAACATCTTTCGTGCCACATCAGTCATTCCCTCATCAGGGTACGTTTTCAAAATAACCGGTTCCATCAGCGGCGCAATTCTATCTGTTGCTTTGGCATCGATAATATTTTTTGCTGCAATCAAACCAACGACTTTTCCATTAGCCAATACGGGAAATCCGTCATGTGTTGTGGTCCGGATAAGTCCGATAACATCCTTGACTGTCCTGTCCGCATCTATACTGATAACATTTTTCGTCATGTATTCTTTGACGAGTTTTTTCTCACTTGGGATCAACGTTGGGTGTGTGGGTCCTACAATGGAATGTTCGGGACGTTTATCGATTTTTATATCTGCAAGAGTGTAAATATTCATGGAGTGTGCTGTTTTTTCGAGCCCCAGTTCAATATTTGCATCCAAGTTTACAACGTATGCATCTAATTCCTTAATGCCGAGTTGTTTTGCTGCAACCGCTCTGTGATGTCCATCTACCAGAATCGTTCTATCTCCTGCTTTTACAACAATGATCGGTTCTGCAAGATGTTTCTGCAGCTCGTATGTTCTTCCATCCAGTTCATCCTGCTGAATACAACTTTGTGTTGGCTGAAGATGTTCAACCAAGACCATTTCCCGTTGGAGATGTGCATCGACCCCATAAAGAGTATGAAGTGCCTTCATAAAATTGAATACTTTTTCCGGGGTTACCCGTTCTATCTGTGAACGGATAACATCCATATTGGAGATGATGCCCAGAAGGGAATTGTCCTGTGCGACTACCGGCAGTTTTTGAATGCCTGTTCTAAAAATCCGCCGCGCAACTTCGGTGATGGTTAGATCTGGTCTTGCTGTGATCAGATGCCGCGTCATCCGCACATCAACTTTTGTAGTTGGATGTTCTCCTATGATGTCTCTGGCTGAAATATATCCCACTACTTTCCCAAGTTTGAGCACGGGAAAGCCATCATGTTTCGTGGTATGGATCAGTTGGATCACATTACCAACCGTTTCGGATGCATCGATGCTTATAACATCATGCGTCATGTAGTCGAGCACCAGTTTTTTTCCCATTGCTTAAGCCTACTATTTGCGAGCGAAGAACATCAAGGTTCTTAAAAAAAGATTGAGGGGAGGAGGTGGAGTATTACCCTGGAGATATTACAATTATTCGATATCGATCGTTACACCTTCATCTTTTGCAGCTTTTGTAAGGGTAATTTCCATGATTCCGTTTTTAAATGAGGCTTTTGCACCTTCATTGATCACGTTTGCCGGAAGGTGGATGGTTCTCTGTCCTGCGCCGCATCTGCGTTCACGCAGATGATAGGTGCCTGATTCATCACTGTTCGAAACCGAGTTGTCATATTTTGCTTTGATCTGAAGTGTGTTTTCATTCAGAAGTTTTACTGAGACGTCCTCTTTTTCAGTTCCGGGCAGGTCACAGGTAATGATAATGTTGGCATCGGTTTCACAGAGATCCACATGGAAGTCACCGGTAATTCTTGGGACTACATTTTTGACAGCTGTTTTGATGTTGTCTGAGTTCGATGTCAGGTTGGTTGCACGCTCCTCTATTTCTGAGAAAAATGCATCGAGTTCAGAGCCGATTGATTCAAAATTGAATGGGTATAATATAATTGACATGGTGTTTACCTCTTTTACTTCTTTCATCATACATGTATGATTTACTAATAGTAAGTCATAATTGCTTATATACTTTCTGAACACGACAATAACCTCGGAAGAGAAGGTGTTTATGATATTAAATCTTCATATTATACTTAAATGCCAATACAGACGAAATCCAGGAACGGGGAGAAAACCCCGAAGAAAGAGAGAAACTGGACACAGATATGCGTTATCGGATTTTGTGTCCTGCTCGTGGTTATGTGTGTTGTTTCATTCAGCGGGTTGCCTAGGGCTTTCGGTAATCTTATCAACGGCGGCGGAACAACCACCCCCAGCACAAGTGCAGTTGTCGCAGGTAATCCGGTCTACGTAAATTACACGTTGAATATCAATGGTTCACCCGTTTTCGAGAATGCTCTGGGATTCTATGCCGGGTCAGAGACAAATGAATCGATGTACGTTAATGTTACAGGATATTCTTATCCGTTTGTTGTCTATGCATCCGAGATAAATCAGATTTCCTCGGGAGTAATTGGATTATCAGTTGGAGAATCCAGAACCGTTGCTGGATCTGGTTCTGATTTAGCATACACGCTAACAAAAGAAGGTGCAGAGACAGCGGGTCTTGTATTTAATGAAACAGAAATTAATGACAGAGTATTCCTGACGACTACTTACACAGATGAACTAGGTGAAGAAGAACAGGCTTATCGTATCGGGGTAGTTACTGCAAAAACCGATGACGGTTTGACTATTCAGTATGGCTCTGACACGATAGATATAGAAATGGTCGGTTACCTAACAACCAGCTAAAAATATATTTTTTTTATTTTTTACTTTTTTTCAGTTCTTCCAGCTCTGCCTGGAGTTTTCCAATTTCTACGATCTCTTCGCGGTGATAGGCGAGGATCATGTCACTGATGAGTCCTATCATAAAGGTTAGGATACCTGTCACGATAAAGAGCATTGTCAAAATCGTCATAGGTAGATGTTCTATCCCCTGAAACCACTCTGCGAGGACGTATATTCCGGTTACAAGACCACAGAGTCCAAGAACTATTCCCACTACGCTGAAATGGAACAACGGGTTGTTCATCTTACCATATTTGTTGATTGCCCTGACGATTTTGTATCCATCGCGGAATGGATTCAACTTTGTTGGGGAACCCGGACGTTTTTTATAATATGTTGGAACGACTTCGAATCTGAGGTTGTGGTGAACGACGGCGGAGCTGATTTCTGTTTCGATTTCAAAACCGGATTCAGTAAGATTCATCTGTTCGATTGATTCTCTGGTGAATGCCCGGTATCCTGAAAGGATGTCCGTCATGTAGACTCCATGGGCCCATTTGAAAAGCGTGTTCATGAGGGTGTTTCCGAGACGATTCATACGGGTGAGGGCTCCTTTTTCATAGTCGTTACGCCGATTACCTATCACATGATCTGCCCGCCCGGAAACAAGCGGTTCGATCATTGCATCAGCATATTCAGGAGGGTTGGTCCCGTCTCCGTCCATCATCAGAATGTAGGGCTCGGTGATTTGCTTAAATGCTTCAATCATCGCAGCTCCTTTACCTTTGCCCTGCTGCGCGATCACTCTGGCACCAAAGCGTGCGGCTATATCGGGCGTCCCATCTGAAGAGTGACCATCTGCTACAAGAATATTTCTGTAGCCAAGACTTTGGAGTTCTTCGATGAGAGGACCAATTGTTGCTTTTTCATTGAGTGTCGGGATCAACACGCAGACATCGTCTTTATTCATTATATTACTTATTCTGGAGTTGCCAGAGCATTCTTCCCTGGAGGCCGAAGTATTTGGAGAATCCTATTGCATCCCGCTGGTCGATAGTTGTCGAATCAAAGGAAACCATATCCATAGAGTAGATCGCATTCGGAGATGTTCTTCCCATAATGTGCAGACCTCCTTTGTAAAGCTGGACATCCACGGTTCCGGTGACACGTTTTTGTGTCTCGTCAATGAATGCGTTCAGGTCATGATAAAGCGGCTCATGGATAAGTCCCATGTAGGCAAGCTCTGCCCACTGATCGTCAACGATGTTTTTGAACTTCAGTTCATATCGGGAAAGAACCAGTTTTTCGAGATCTTTGTGAGCTGCGATGAGGACTGTTGCTGCCGGGTGCTCGTAATTTTCTCTGGCTTTTAGACCAAGGACCCGGTCCTCGACCATGTCGTTTCTACCTACACTGTGTTTTCCTGCGATCTTATTGAGGGTAACGATCAACTCGACACCGCCCATTTTTTTACCGTTTAATGAGACCGGTACACCATTTTCAAAACCAATGGAGATAATTTCCGGTTCGTTTGGTGCATCTTTTAATGCAGAAGTCCAATGGTAGATCTCCTCAGGCGGGTGGTAGTCTGGTTCTTCAAGATGACCTCCTTCAATACTCCTGGACCAGATGTTTTCATCAACACTCCATGGTGTGGATTTTTTTACGGGGATTGGGATATTATGCTGTTCGGCATAATCGATTTCCCAGTCCCTGGTCATATTGTGTTCGCGCATCGGGGCAACGATGTCGAAACCGTTCATGCGGAAAATATAGTCAAATCTGAGTTGGTCATTTCCTTTTCCGGTACATCCGTGTCCAATTGCGGATGCATTCTCTTTTTTTGCGATTTTTACGATTTCTTCAGCGATGATCGGGCGTGCAAGGGAAGTTCCCATTGGATATCCTTCGTAAAGCGCATTTGCTTTGATTGCCGGGAAAACGTGGTTTTTGACAAATGCATCCTTTAAATCGAGTGTGTAGTGTTTGTCTGCGATGAGGTTTCCTTTGTCGGTCGCCATTTTCACTTCGGCTTCAGGCTGCCCAACATCCGCTGCAACGGTGATAACACGGTCATATCCGTACATGTTCTTTAAAATCGGAACACAAATCGAGGTGTCAAGACCTCCGGAAAAGGCGAGGACAACAGTGCCTTTCCCTCCTTTTTCATTTGTATCTGTCATAAGAGTCTCCGATAAATACTGAATAGTATTTGTGTGTGGGAGATATTCAATACTGTGGCTTGTCTGATATCTATTTTGAAGAAGGGAGTGTGTTAATATCTAATTTTCCAAAATCATGATTTGTATTTTGGGTACATCTCGTATTCTATTGTAAGGTCCCCGGCAAACAAATGTTCATCTATACTTTATATTAATACCCGTAAAAAACGCATGAATATAGGATGTGAAAGCAGCATACTTTCCTGCCGCCTCACGCATCAGCTATGGGCATACTAGATAAAAGGACGAATCAGTTTATGAGAATTCTCTTCATTCATTCGGACAACATCGAGTATGAAACCCTCTCCAAAATGAAAATGGCAGAGGAAAACATCATACCAATATATGCTATGCAGGATGCTCTTGGTGTCCGCTGTAAAGATGATCGTCGTGATGAGTCAGCGGGTAAAAAGGTCCGTGAGGCAACAGTTGAATGTGTCCCATACATAATTGTAATAGGTGACGATGAGATAGATTCCGGAAAATACTCTGTTTCGATTAGATCCAAGTCCCAGCCGAATAAGCCGTTCAAGGTTACTCTGTCTCTTGATGAGTTAGTTGCAAATGTCAGGGCGGACGTTTGTGACATGCCAAATCGCCAGATTTACACGACCAAACTCATGAGTAAACGTGCACGGTATTACTGATATGATTTTATCCTGGGATAGGATTCACCCCGAATTATCCCTTCTTTGATTATGATTTTGACACGCAGTATTCCTCAGTATCTACTGATGCTTCTCGCGAGCGCAGCGGTTTTTATGGATTATCTGGATACGAGTATTGTGTCCATTGCTTTGCCGGCAATATCGGTGGATTTTGTTGTTGGGTCTTCGATTGCTTCATGGGTGATGATATCATATCTTCTCGCTCTTGGAAGCGCGCTTCTTCTCTTTGGAAAACTTGCTGACAGAACAGGTCATGAGCGTCTGATTTTTACACTTGGGTTTGTTTTGTTTACCCTTGCCTCGTTTTGTTGCGGTCTCTCAACTGATGTTGTCATGCTAATAATATTCCGGGTATTTCAGGGAATTTCCGCTGCAATGATGGTTTCGACGTCTACAATGCTTATTACTACCCATTTGCCTGAAAAACTTCGGGGAGTTGGAATGGGCGTCATTGCAACTGCAGGCGGTGCGGCTCTGGCTTTGGGTCCGGGTCTTGGCGGCATCATTACTGAATTTATCGGTTGGCACTGGATCTTTTTCATCAATATTCCTGTGGGTATTGCAGGTGTGATTTTATCTATTCTACTTATTCCAGAATCATATGTAAAATTGCCGCGCGTGAAAAAGCCATTTGATATTTCGGGTGCAGTGCTTCTGGGAATAACGCTTGTTTCGCTTTTGGCAGGTCTTGAACTTGGTATATCGGATGGATGGACGCTTCCGGCGATTTTGCTTCTTGTAATCAGTCCACTCGCTGGTTTCATCTTTTTCCGAAGAGAACTCAAGCATCCTGATCCGATTCTATCAGCGAAGCTCCTTTTAAACAGAACCGTGATGTGTGCGTCCCTGTCAACATTATTTGTTACTCTTATCTATCTCGGTGTGATTTTTGTAATGCCATTTTATCTGATTGGCTCATATCAGATTTCTATTGCTGCAGCAGGGTTAGTAATGCTTCTTCCTCCCGTTAGCATGGCTCTTATTGGGATCCCTGCCGGGGTTCTTACAACAAAATTCGGTTGTATGCGGCTGTGTAACGTTGCAACAGTTTTCATGGCAATTGGTCTTCTGCTTCTTGCATTTGGTATTCTCAGTGAGTGGTTGCCTCTTATAGTTGCAGGGCTTTTACTTACGGGTCTTGGCATGGGACTTAATGAAGGTCCAAGTATTCAGCGTATTACAATTCATAGTCCCACAGAACATCAGGGTTCATCTGGTGGTCTGATCTTTACCGTGATGAATATCGGTTGTGTTCTTGGCGTAGCGGTATTTTCGGTTGTTGCATCGGCAATATCCGGAAGCGCCGACGTTTATACGATTTCAGGTATTTCGACTGCATGTTTTGTTGGATTCATCATAGCAATTTTTGCCTTTGTTCTGTCCCGCCTTGCACGGGATCAAATTCGCTGTTGATGCACTTCTCATTAAAATCCTCCTTTTTACTCGCTATTTCTCATAAAAAGTGTCCTATACAAATAGCTTTATTATCTTGGGAACAAATCAATCAATTAAACTCTATGGAGGTAATTCTATGACAG
>CAYSRP010000024.1:0-16141 GCA_964433475.1 uncultured Methanomicrobiales archaeon | reverse complement strand
ACAGCGAGACCGCAGCAAGGAGGATTATTAGAATATATACGATGATCATAGCTCAATATTTTCCTGTAAATGAATAACCAATTATAACCTAAACTATTGGAATATACGATATTTTCTGATTATTATTGCATCTGGTATCGTAAATAGTTATATTGGATTTTCTTTTGGACTTTGATTCAGAAATTCTTCAGAAGTGAAACTGTTCTACGCTAAAAAAATAAAAAATTGAATTGTTCCTTTCGGCAGGACCGGTATGGCGTAAGTCACGCCGGTCTTGCTGTATCTACGGTATTCTGTTCACTACGCAAAGGAATGCGGATCTTGCCCACGTGAGTGAAATAAATTTCGACAGTGACATGCTTGTACCCCTTGATCCTCTCAGGGTTATGTACCATAATCTTTTCCACCAGCTCATTTAAAATGGGAGCAGTCAATTCCGTAATGTCGGAGTACTTCTCCGCCAGCTTCAAGCACCTGTCCACATCCTCCAGTTGTCCTGCTTCCGCTTCGATCTCCTTTTCCAGCATAGCAACCAGATTCTCAATTCCCTGTTGCTCCTTTTCGTAATCCGCAGAGAGCTTCAAAAATCGGCTGTTGGACAGTTTGCCGATCACATTATCCTCGTAGATCTGTAGGATAATCATGTCCAAATCCTCTATGCGCTTCTGCGCTCCGAAATGTGATAGAACAAAATGCCCTTCACTTGGTTAGCCCGAAAACCCCATTTCGTGGAGTTCATTCTCAAAAAAAATCTCTGCATTTTTTACGTACCACCTCTATAGAATCCCGCACGGAATATTTGGAACAATCACAGAGCTTTCCGATTTCTGCGTAGCTCAGTCCATTCAGTGCAAAAAGAAGAGAGACGCCCTGTTTCCTGAGTTTAAACAAAACCTGCCGGGCATTCCCGTATCAATCAAAAACAACTGATCTACCTTTATCAAGAAGACATGGCTGCGTTTCGCCGCATCCAGTTGAAAGATGTTCTCTGTTATTTTCACAGATATCACCTCCTGTCATTCAGGCAATCCACATGCATTATTTAAACAGATCTATTCCCCCCATGACCACAATCATAATGAAAAGCACAGGCTGGAGAACCTTCTCCAACTTTTTCTTATTTATCTGTTTAAGGAGAAACGGACCGACAAAAGCGCCGCAAACTGTACCGATAGTCAGAAGTCCTACGAGTTTCCAGTCGATACTTCCTATTCCAAGATGTGTGACAAAACCGGTAATGGCTATACCAAGCAGTACAAGGACAGAGGTTCCCACCGTTTCAAGCGCCTGACATCCAAGGATCATAAGCCCTGCGATAATTGGGCCGCCGCCGCTGAGGCCGACAAGTCCGGACATTATTCCGCCAAGAAGACCAAAGCAGACTGCCTTAACAGTGCCAGATTTCTTATTGGCTTGATCAGCACTCTGCGTAATGTCATTATTCCGCTTTTTCTTTATGTATGAAACAAACATCTGCACGGCAAGCAGCAGCAGCATCGCTCCGGTAACCTTGTTATATAAGTTTTCTGGCAGAAATCCAGAACACAGGGAACCTATGATGGAACCGACCACTCCTCCAATCAACATGGTAAGCCCAAAACGCCAGTTCACATTTCCGGCTTTCCAATGGCTGAAAGTTCCCACCGCCGTGGTGGGGATCGTGGTTGCAAGGGAGGTCGACGCCGCGATGCCGGGTGGGATGTTAAAGAAAACGGTTAGAATCCCTACATAAACAGCGCCTCCTCCACCCCCAAGCGAAATGATCAGTAAGCCGACCACAAATCCCACTATAGGTAACGCAATATATTGAGACATTTTAAGCATCTTCTTCTGTATGTATAGTTGATATCAGGCGTGAAACGAGCTGCTCATAGCTCTCGTCTACATCCACCTCGGTACTTTGAAAGAATCCAGCCTCTTCTAGTGAAACAAAGCCGTGAAGCGCGCTACGAAAACCCCGGACAAAATGGATCGTTTCTTCTTTGCTGTAACGATATGGTTCCATCACCTGGTACAAAATACGGACAACGGCATGACCTGCTTCTTGAACGCTGCTGTCATTATAATCAGGAAATCTCAGAATTGCTTTATAGAGTTCGGAATTTTCTTTCGCAAATTTACGGTATGCAGAAGCAATTGCCATTAAAGCATCATCTTTCGACCGACCAACTGCTGCGCTACGAATGGTATCTTCAAGCCTGCTGATAGCAAGTTTCGCAATACCTGATGAGAGTTCCTGCAATCCACTCAGATGATTGTACAGTGAGGGTGATTTTACGCCGAGTTTTTCTGCAACCTGAAGCAACGAGACATTGTCAAGTCCCTTTTCTTCGGCCAACTCTGCGGCTGCGTTCAGGATTGTTTGTGAATTCAAGCCTCTTTTTGTGCTCATGCTATGCCTTTTTTTAAACTACTGTTAATATAGCATAAACTAATATAATTAGTTTGCCACTGGTTACAAATGATTTTGTTTATTTCTTTTGTTATGCTGCTAGCAGCTTTTCGTAAGAGCCCATTTGAGAGTTATAAATAATAGCCGCAGTTTTAGCGGCAATATTTTTTAATTAGCAAAAAGTCAGCATCTAATTGAGATTTTTCTCAATTGGATGTTGACTTTTTCTGAAATCTGAATATAAGAGAGAATGAACTAGCATAAAGATGAGTGTTCAATATGCTTTGCAATTCAACTTTAAATACTTCAAGTTGTTCCGTGACGATACGACCTTGGATTTATCTGCCACGAAAATTACAGAATATAGTAATTCAGCGGGTGTCCCAGATATTTAAAAAAAACTTCCTTTCAGATTAAAAATCTTCTTACTTGAATTCTCGCCTGAAAGGAAGTCGCTTATTCACTTTTACACAAAATTTTCTGCCGTCTCTTATCAAAAGAGGATTTTCCTACCGTCCACTTGACTTTGGGTAAACAAATGCTGTCTTTTCTTATTACCCCTGTCTTTATGCCGCGAGTTTTTCTCCAAACGCTTTTGCCCGTGCAAACTGCAGATCGGAAATTTCATCAGCACTGTGAAGCCCGCCAAAAAATTCCGGCTGGAGGATTTCTGCACCGCAACTCTCGCAGGCTTTGGTCAGGTGTTCTGCTGCAAGCAGGTAATGTTTTTCGTCGGTAAAGCCCTGGGTGATTATCGCCGCGGCCTTCTTTCCCTTCTTTAGCTTGGAACCAGCCGGACCGATAAAGGCATACATCCGGTCAACGAAGCATTTACTCTGTCCGGAAATCTCCCCAAAGTAAATCGGAGATCCGAGCAGGATCACATCTGCCTCATTGAGTTTAGCGTAGAGTCCTGCCATGTCATCTTTCTGGCAGCAGAATTTGGTCTGGTCCTTCTTGCATTCGTTGCACCCCGTGCATCCATTGATGCCAAGCTTAGCGATGTTGATCAACTCGATATCTGCGCCTTTTTTCTTGGCTGCTTCGAGAGCCGTTTCAATCAGTTTTTTTGTACTGCTTTTCGGTGAAGCAGATCCGCATAATCCAATGATTTTCATATGACCATATATTATCCGTGATTATATAACGGGTTTTTGTTCATCTGAGGGAGGAAAAATCATATCATTATCATCCAAGTATTTCAAATGGAATCGTTTGCAAGGGAAAATGAAACCTGCACTTTCCAAATTCTTATCCTGTATCAGTACAATAATAATCTATGAGTTCATATCGGGAAGATTTCAGGGATTACTTCCGGTTCCATAGGGGTTTGATTCCCGGGATTCTCGTCTGTATCATAGTCGCTCTCATTTCATATCTCCTCACGCGGGGCACGCTTTGGGAAGGCGGGTTCAGGATTCTTCCGGCAGAATTGTTCACTGATAATCCGGTGTTTTATTTCCTTTCAAAAGTAGGACCGATCGTCCTTGCCCTCATCATCTGCATTTTTATCAATGTCGGAAAATTCGAAGCAGGAGGATCATACGCCGGGAAATACATCCTGCGTATTGCCATCATCCTGATGGGTGCCAGAGTTACCTATGATGTTTTGATGACTGGTTCACTTGTAGGTCTCATCATTATCCTTTGTGTTTTGGCAGGAGTTTTGATTGTGGCAATGCTCATCGGAAAAGGCTTTAAATTTCCTTGGGATGCAGCCGTTCTTACCGGCACCGGAAATGGAGTATGCGGCGTTTCAGCAACGCTTTCAGTAGCTCCGGTAATCAATGCCGAAAAGAAACATGTTGATGCAGTGGTCGGTGTTATCAGTCTCTTAGGGATCGTTGGCGTATTTGTCATCCCGGCAATCGCATCTTTTCTATCAATGACTCCAATGCAGGCGGAAGTCTTTATCGGCGGAACTCTGCATGAAATCGGGAATGTCATCCCGGCAGCAGATCTCTATCAGTCGATCACAGGATTTGATGTCGGGGCGATGGCGCTTGCTTATAAGATGATCCGGGTTGCCATGCTGGTGGTAGTTGCATCCGTGTTTGGCTGGATTTACTGCAGACGTCAGAAGAAACTGTTGAACGGGGCATGTCCTACGGTAAAAGCCAAAATTCAGGGATTCCTGATAATGTTCGTTATAATGGCTGTTCTGATGAGCCTGGTGATTTATTTCTTCTATGATCCGGGAAAAGCGATCCAGGCAGTCATCACAAATATCTCAGTAACTATTCTGACGATCGCAATGGCAGGTGTTGGCCTATCGATGAATCTGAAAGACACTCTTTCAACCGGCAAAAAACTGCTTCCATTTGGCGTTGCGGTCTGGATATTTCAAATCGCAGCCATGTGCATTCTGATAATGCTGTTCGTATAAAAAAAGAAAAAAATTTCACAACTTTTTCTGAGGTATTATTTCAGTTTATTTTTCCCACCAGATATGGGCAAGGTATGATGTGCTTGGAACATGAATCCCTTCATCACTTATTTCAATTCTTTTCTCCAGATACGCATCAACTATATCCTTCTGCCATTTTTCCGATGCCGTCAGGCGGCCGTAATAATCCTCATGCAGTTCCTCGATAGTAGGATAAAAATGTCCTTTCGTCTCGGTTTTCAGGTTGATATTTGCATAGATGTCAAGCTGATTCAATGCATTCCAAAGCACGGTCGCATTCGGTGCGCTGTAATACTGTTTTCCGTGAAGAGCAGGCCAAAGGTCCTCATGTCCCCACGATGACGATTTGGAGGTGAGATACCAGTAAATATGTACTGCCTTTTTTGCGGCTCCATCCATCTTAAGCATGTTTTCCCGGAGATCACCAAACATAAGCGATCTCGACGCGATCACAAAATCATGACTACCCGCCTCTTCCGGTGTTACGTTCTCCCAGCGTTTGCGGATCCCGGTGATCTTTGGAGCGTGCATCTGCATCCGGTATTTCTCCATCGCTTCGCCCATAGGAATAGATGGTTCGATGGCAGTTACCCGGCATCCTGTAAGGGCAAGAGGGACTGCCAGCGTCCCGGGTCCTGCACCAATGTCAAGAACAGTAGATCCCGGCGGGATATTCATCGATGCAATGTTATCTTCAATGCGTCCGCCTTTTTTATCGAGAAGATGTTTGACGAACCGGTCAACATTTTCCTGGTCCGACCAGAACCTGTCTTCTGTATCGCCCGGGTTGAGTTTTCCTTCAAGAGCACGTGCATAGGTTTCATCCCAGATTTGGCAATAGTCCGGTAGTTCAGTCATATGTAATATCATTGATTTTTGCATTTAATTAAACTACGATACATATCCCGGTCCGCATCTTCAGGGTGGAACATCTCTCTTCCGGATTTATGTTTCACTTCTCAACAACGAGTTCGCAAAATATCTTTCAAAAAAGCAAAGGTGAAATGAGAGAACAGAACTAGGAAAGAAGAATAAACGGGATCCCTATCAGGATCACATCAGATAACAAAAATCCGGGTAAAAAATAGGACTCCCCTTAAAATGGGAGGACGCCTACGACAAATTCGTAAATGATGAACAGAATCAGAATCACGGTAGCTATGACAATGCCCCAGCTCAGTCTTGTTTTGCTCTCCTTTTTGAAAAGGTAGGTGATGATACTCACGATAAGATAACATGCTGACCAGAGGAGAGCGATGAAAATGATCCACGTCAGAAGGAAGATATTTGGAAGAACCCCAGTAAAACCAAGCAGTTCAAGCACGGCTGCGATGATAAATAATATCCCGACCACGATTGTGGGTGGATCCAAAAATTTTGAATTGTTTGTTTCTGTCATATAAATGCAATGGGAATTATTCTATCTTAAAGATATTGGTTTTCTGTTTCCATTTACCATAAATCAAATCCTGAGGATAAAAAAATATTTAGCAATTCAGTTAGTTGAAATTGCCTGACTAATAGATTTCCGTACGATTTCCAGCCCTTTAAGTAACAGGCTGTCATCGATCGTTAGTGGGGGAAGTAGTTTCACGACAGCATCCTCACTTCCGGACAATTCAAGAATAAGCTTGTTTTCAAAGCACAACTGCCGAATCTTCTGTGAGGTTCCCGCGGGATAATCTTTGAAATCGATACCCCACATTAGTCCCATACCGCGGTATGTCAGTTTTGGATCGATCTTCGGCAGATTTTCCGCCAGGAATGTATCAACGATTTTACCCTTGCGAACCGTTTCTCCCTCTACATTATTTGCCGTCATAAATTCAAGAGCAGCTTTTCCTGCGACAAATGCCAGCTGGAATCCTCTGAACGTGCCATTATGTTCACCCGGGGCCAGCACATCATATTCCGGCTTCACAAGTGTTATTGAGCACGGCATCCCGATACCGCCAATGGATTTTGCCATAACAACGATATCCGGTTTGATACCCGCACGCTCGAATGAGAAAAATGAGCCTGTTCTGCAGCACCCTGTCTGTATCTCATCAAGAATCAGGAGCATATCATGTTTATCACAGAGTGCCCGTATGTCTCTTAACCACTCATTCGATACGATATTGATCCCCCCCTCACTCTGGACAGATTCCAGAATGATAGCTGCCGGTTTATCAACACCACTATGATCGTTTGATAGAATCATGTCGATATACGCTATGGTGTCAAAATCCTTCATCATTGACGGATGAGGAATGTGGGTCACGTTGCCAAGAGGAACTCCTCCTCCTTCTCTTGCAAATCTTTCTGTAGTTAAAGACAATGCACCTAATGACATTCCATGAAAACCACCCATAAGTGCAAGAATGTTGGTCCTGCCTTTGACTTTCCGTGCAATTTTTAATGCTGCTTCAATGCCGTTGGTTCCGGTAGGTCCCGGAAACAATATTTTATAGTCATAACCACGCGGAATTAAAATAGAATCTTGCATATATTCTATAAATTCACCTTTGGCAAAGGTGTACATATCAAGACCCTGGATGAGCCCGTCATTCTGCAGATACTCAATGACTTTATTTTTGATATAGTCATTATTATGACCATAATTACAGCTACCCGCACCACATAGGAAATCAATATATTCTGTACCATTCTGATCTATCAAAAGAGATCCTTTGGCCTTGGAAAAGATTACCGGATACTTTCTACAATAGGACCGTACATTACTTTCGAATTTTTCGAATACGGTTGATTTCATAACTATGTCGTTTGCATTTTCAAGACCCATATACCACACTCCTTTTTTTGGATAGTATGAATTAACAGGAAATCAAGTTCCGCACCTCTGCGGTTCTGATCTAAGATAAACTATTTGACCCCCCTTGATTTAAATCTGTCCCTCAGAAAATAATGGGTTAGAGCCGGTATTATGGACTTTCAGATGAAATACACGGACTTCAAAAAAGCATTTACATGCCTGGAATTTCCATTTATGACACAAGGGAGTTTGAATAATTTTTGGTTCCAGAAATTCGGATATGGTAAAAATAAATTTGTGATGCCCCCGCGCATTGATACTGTTTTTACTTAGGGAGGATCCCTGTTAAAATCAGTGCTCCAATTTACCCACAGTTATTTCACCGTGGTCATTAACACCAATGACTTTTTCTCCTGCATCCCTCAGTGTTTTTATGTAATCGATCACCTTTTCCGTGAGCATTTCTCCCGGGCATATAAATGGGATTCCGGGAGGATAGGGAATAATTGATGATGCGCAGATCCTTCCGGCACTTTTTGCAAGCGGGGTCCTTTCCTTTCTTGTAGGTACCGGGAACAATTCGAGTTTTTCTTCAAAGACAGAATTAATTCTTTTTTTACCGGCACCGGTATTCTTTTCTGCATACTCTCTGCTGATGTCTTTGAGTGCAGTGATCAGGTTCTTCATATCATCTAATGAATTTCCGATCCCTGTCATACACATGAGGATATTGCCTGTCGTTAGTTCTGCATAGATATTCCGTTCAATAAGCAGTTTTTCAAGTAATGTGCCATCAATTCCAATGGCACTCATATCAAGATTTATTTTCGTACTATCAAGTTTTATGCCGTTATTTGCATCTACAGGATTTCCAATGACCTCAAGTCCTTTGATATTCTTCGCTTCAGTAAAGAAATACATGAGGTTGTCGTGCCATTCCCCCATTACGTCCTGTTTGTGGTTCATCAAAATGTCGGCATTGATGTCGAGTGATGCCATGAGAAGATATGACGGGCTTGTCGACTGGATCATCTGAAGTTTATCTTCAAGGACGTAATGGTCAACTTTGTCAGAATCCATATTCAGCACAGCGCTTTGCGTAAATGACGCCAGGGTTTTATGGATGGAATTTACCACTAAGTCTGCTCCTTCCTGTTCTGCAGATTTTGGCATCTCATCGAATCCGCAGTCATGGAAAAATTTGAGATGAGCACCGTGTGCCTGGTCCACGATCAGTATTTTTCCATATTTGTGAACAACATCCGCGATGGATCTGATATCCGAACATATGCCATAATAATTTGGGGACGGGAGGATCACTGCTTCTGCATCGGGATTTTCGCGGAGATGCTTTTCGATTTCTTCAGCTGTTACTTCCCCGGATATACCGTATTCATCAATCATTTCAGGATATGCATATACGGGCTGAATATCTGCAAGAACAAGAGCATTGAAGATCGACTTGTGGGAATTCCTTGCCATGATGAGTTTTTTGCCCTTTGGGACTGTTGCCAAGATCGCAGCAATAAGTCCGCTGCTTGTTCCGTTAATGAGAAGATAGGATTTTTTTACCTCGTACAGTTTCGCATATTTATCCTGAGTTTGCTTGATTATTCCCTCGGTCTGGAATAAATTGTCTGCTCCCTGGATCTCAGTGATATCACAGTCCATTATTTTATTCAGAAATGCCTCATATCCGAATCTTTTGTATATTGCAGATCCTTTATGTCCCGGCATATGGAACGATACCGTTTTTTTATCAGCATGTTCCATCAAAAAACTCATAATTGATGTGTGAGTCATAAGTTTTCCCTTTACTTGTAAAAAGTACATCGTGAGTGGTATTATACTTACGGTAACGTGATTTCGACTTTTGTGTGCCGGATCTTCGGTCGATTTATATCACATGCAGATAATAAACTGAGAACAGCTATGGATCTCAGCATCTTTCTTCAGGAAAATCAGTATGTGGATTTTTCCGATCCCTTAATAGTTAAGACATCCCGGGAATTATTTGCCGGCATAATCTCCGATGTGGAAAAAGCGCGGATAGCCTATGAATATGTACGAGATCACATCCCCCACACGTTTGATATTCATACCGATATTATTACAGCAAAAGCATCGGATGTGTTAAAACATAAAACAGGGATATGTCATGCGAAAGCAAATCTTCTTGCTGCATTTTTACGGTCACAAAATATTCCTGCAGGATTTTGCTTTCAACATGTGACCCTCGCAGATGATGAATCGCTCGGATACTGTGTTCACTGCTATAATGCCGTTTTTGTAGATGACCACTGGATAAAATTAGATGCACGCGGTAATACGAATGGAAAAAATGCACTATTTAGTTTAGATGAACCAGTGCTGGCATTTCCGAACCGGAAAGAATATGATGAATATTATTGGCCGGGCATCTATGCTGATCCACATTCTGATACCATGAAAATGCTGGAGAAAGCCCACTCATTACAGGATATCATAGATACTATTCCGGATCATGTAGTCGACGAGCCTGATATTTTTGCATAAATCCATCTCTATGTCTCTCATTTCTGATGTTAGCTGATAATAATACCGGACGACCAATACTATTTTAAGAACTGGGGAAATCTGTACATGAAATATTCCAACACTATCAAATCCCGGACTTTTAACGATAAAAGCGCAGCCCCCTTCTTAATTATTATTGCGGGGATCTGCTGGGGAATGATAGGTATTTTTACCAGAAACCTGTCGGCAGGCGGCTATAGCTCATTACAGATAACCGGTGCACGCTGTGGAATAACAGCAATCTGCCTTGTCATATATTTGTTATTGCTGGATAGAACCAAGTTAAAAATAAATCCAAAAGACATCTGGATATTTATCGGAACCGGCATTTGCAGTATAGTATTTTTTAATGTATGTTATTTCACTACTATACAATTGCTTACCCTGTCGATGGCATCAGTACTTCTCTACACCGCTCCCTGCTTTGTTATGGTGATGTCGCTTTTTTTATTTCATGAAAAGATGTCAATGCAAAAAGGTCTGGCTCTGCTCCTGTCTTTTGCGGGATGTATCCTTGTGGTAGGCGTGATCGGAGGAGGGGTTCAGAATCTCACGTTCACGGGTCTTCTTATAGGGCTGGGTTCGGGATTTGGTTATGCATTGTACACGATTTTTGGCAGATTTGCGGTGAAAAAGTATCATCCGATAACCATAACTGCCTATACCTTCATTGTGGCTGCAATAGGCATTCTGCCGTTTTGCAAGGTAGGAGAAATGATCACGATCGCATCCGGCAATTCTGATATGTTGCAGAACGCGCTGATTCTTGGGATTGTATGTACCATCATTCCATATTTTCTTTATACACAAGGTCTGAAACATACGGAAGCAGGCAAAGCTTCGGTTATGGCATTTGTTGAACCACTGATGGCAACATTAGTTGGAATTTTTGTCTTTAATGAACTGCTGACCTTCCAAAATATTACTGGAATGGTGCTGATATTCGTGGCTATAGTATTGCTGAACATGAAATCCAAACCGCACCATCAAAAAGCTGAAAAGACCGGATAATTGCCGGTCAGATGACCTGGATACTCATATTTGACAAATAAGTTTATTTCTTCAACAAACCATGATTAGAGTATGACGGAATTACCAAAAGCCGCAATTGTCAGAATCGCAAAGAAAGCAGGTGCAGAACGTGTCGGAGAGGACGCAGCAGATGCTCTTGTCAAAGTAGCCGAGGCATACATTGCTGACTTGAGCAAAAAGGCGGCAGGATTTGCAGCACACGCAGGCCGCAAAACCATCAAAGCAGAAGACGTCAAGCTCGCCGAGTAAGGTTAGACGAATTATTTCTATTTTTCCCGGATGAATTTGGAGAATCATTTTCCATTCGGACATTGGTAAATATTAAAATATTATTGTGTTGATGATCAGATTAGATTGAATTGTGTAATCATTGCATAATCTATATGAGATCTCTCAGCCCAGAATATCAGAACACATGCCTGAAATCATAACCGATCCGCTTCGTCAGAAATTACTGTTGTGTGCAGTACTTCTTGGTGTCATCGTGGACGGGCTGGATGGGTCGATCGTCAATGTTATTCTTCCCACGATGGCGATAGATTTTGGCGTGGATCCCGGAACCATCTCATGGGTGGTTGTCATGTATTTGCTCATGCTTGCCGGATTCATACTGGTTTTCGGCAAACTTGCCGATACAGGACTTCTGCGGAAAATATTCATATTAGGTTTCATATTTTTCACCATAGGATCTGCTGTATGCGGCTTATCTCCTAACTTTGTGCCGTTGCTTATTGCCAGAGCGATTCAGGGATTCGGGGCTGCGATGCTCGCGGCAGCGGCACCGCTCTTTTGTATCCGATATCTGCCGTCTTCAATGCTGGGAGTCTCACTTGCCGTACTCACTGTCGGAAGTTCCATAGGATTTGCCGCAGGTCCGGCAATCGGCGGACTTATTGCGAGCGTATTATCATGGCACTGGGTATTTCTCATCAATGTCCCGATAGGAATCTTTGCGGTGATTTTTACTCTCTTGGTTATTCCAAAAGACGGAGTCTGGAAAAGATGCGTATTTGATTTCCCTGGTGCTGTCGCACTGTTTATTCTTATGGCATCTGGAATTTATGTTCTGGAACTGTTCCCGTTACTGGGGATCACAAATATGGGAATAATTACTGCTACGATCCTGTGTATCATCAGCATCATTCTCTTTATCATCAGGGAACTGAAGTGTAGAGATCCCCTCATCAACGTCAGGATATTTGGTCATCGAAGATTTACTTTGGTCCTGCTTTCCTTCCTGATACTCAATGTCGTATTTGCCGGCATCATTTATTTACTGCCGTTTTATCTCAGTTCAGCCATGCATTTTGATACAGCTACAATCAGTCTGTATCTTTTAATCCAACCGGTAATAACCGGAATTTTAAGTATCCCATTCGGCAGATGGTCGGACAGGACCGGACGCAGATGGTTTTGTATCGTTTCATGTACATTACTTGTTGCCTCAAGCATACTGTTTGCCTTATTAGTTCCGGAGATGGGCATCCTGCCGTTGATATCGGGACTTGTTTCTCTTGGAATTATGTGGGGAATGGCTGGTGGACCTGTAGCAAGCCGTATTGTTGAAGAAGCACCCGAAAAGGAAAAAGCCACCGGCTCTTCGTTGATGATCACAGTGCTGTATTTTGGTACGGTTGTGGGTATTGCCCTCTTTGTCGCGGTATTTACCTGGGTCACGGGTGGAGATGGTGTGGTTGCATTTGCAGATCTCCCGCTCCCGTTATTCATTGACGGGTTCCATGCCGCATTGTGGGTCGGGGCAGTTGTTGGACTGATCGGGTTGATTCTATCATATGTCGTGACAGAGACGAAAAAAGGACTAGACTAATACTTTTTTCCAATTATTCCTGAAGAAAAGAGCAAGACTTCAATCCTCCTTATCCTGGGATTTTTGTTAATCTTTTTTGAAGGATGCACACGGAATATATTTAATATAATTGTGACTTGACGGTGACCTATTATTTTTCTTCATAACTTGTGTTTTATTTTAATAATTAAGGGAAGATATGAGTTTTGTTTGAAATTAAAAAAAACATAATCCATTTTTTTATTATTTTAAAGACGCAGACTGCTTAAATTTTCAGTTGAGTGACAGAATGGCTAAAAAATTGGAATTCCTTTAAATTTTGAGCTTTTTTAAAAACGGGAGGTTTTAAGAAAGATTAGCTACCAATAGTATGTTGGAGGGTTTCGTTATCATTGAAAATGTGTGCACTAAAGATTCAACAGTATCGCAACCTATCGTTAGTGTGGAGGGATTGACCAAAGTCTTCGGGCATGATCGCGAAAAAGCACTGGGACTTCATAAAAATGGCCGTTCGAAAAAGGACGTTTATGAGGAAACCGGAGCAACAATCGCCCTTGATAATGTCTCGTTTGAGGTGATGCGTGGCGAGACATTTGTACTGATGGGTCTTTCCGGAAGTGGTAAATCAACATTATTGCGTTGCCTCAACCGGCTTATTGAACCTACTGATGGGAAAATCACGATTGATGGTGAGAATATCATTGTGATGAACCACGAAGAACTGCGTGAAGTCAGACGCCACAAACTGGGTATGATTTTCCAGAATTTTGCTCTTCTTCCGCATAGATCTGTTTTAGACAATGTTGCTTTCGGTCTGGAGATCATGGGCGTTTCAAAGGAGGAACGCCATAAAAAATCAGAAGAAGTTCTTCGTATGGTGGGGCTTGAAGGTTATGGAGACAGCAAACCCTCAGAACTTTCGGGCGGCATGAAGCAGCGTGTAGGTCTTGCCCGTGCCCTTACGAGTAATCAGGACATCCTTTTGATGGATGAAGCATTCAGTGCTCTTGATCCACTTATTCGAAGAGACATGCAGGATGAACTTCTGGAACTTCAGGAGCGACTTGGCAAGACGATCATCTTTGTTACCCATGATCTTGATGAAGCACTGAAGCTCGGTAATCATATTGCTTTGCTGAAAGACGGTGCGATCATGCAGATAGGCACACCTGAAGAAATTCTGACGCATCCAGAAAATGCTTACGTCGAAAAGTTCGTCGCTGATGTGGACTTAACACGGGCACTCTCGGCAAAGGACGTGATGCGTTACCCGGCACCTGTTGCCCAATGTACCGCAGGACCCAGGGTAGCTATGCACCTGATGGAGGAACGTGATATCCCTATGATATTCGTCGTCACCCGTCAACAGAAGTTAAAGGGATTGGTAACACTGGATGATACTATTGAAGCTGTCAAGACAGGAAAAGGTATTCCGGATATCCTCATTACTGCGATTCCTATCGTAGCCCCTGATGCGTCACTTGGCGACATTATCACACTGATTGTTGAGGGACCCTACCCTGTGGCTGTAGTTGATGAAACAGGCAGACTTCGCGGAGTCATATCCAGAGGAGCCATCTTGGCCGCTCTTGCAAGAAAAGGAGAGGTACCTCATGCTGCTTCCTAAAATCCCTATAGGGGATGCCGTTGAAATAATCGTAGACTGGATTGCCACATACTTTGAATGGCTGCTTGATGCGATCAGCGATGGATTGCAGTTCATTGTGAGTGGAATGGAGGATATCCTTCTTGCCATACCCGCTCCTGTCCTGATTCTTATCATAAGTGTGCTGGTCTGGTTCGTCTCCAAACACGACATTAAAATGACGGTGTTAACAGCACTTGGTCTTTTACTGATCTGGGACCTTGAACTTTGGGAGTTATCGATGCTCACTCTGGTTCTTGTCATTATCTCGACAATAATTGCTCTTGTACTCTCGATTCCTATCGGAATTGCCGTTGCAAGAAGTGACACCCTCAACTCTGCTATCAAGCCGCTTCTCGATTTCATGCAGACCATGCCTTCGTTTGTTTATCTTATTCCTGCGGTGATTTTCTTTGGTCTTGGCAGCGTTCCCGGGATCATCGCAACGGTCATCTTTGCCATGCCTCCTGCATTGCGTCTCACGAATCTCGGTCTCAGGCAGGTACCTGTGGAGTTAATTGAGGTTGCAGACGCATTTGGCTGCACTTCCCGTCAAAAATTGATCAAGGTACAACTCCCAGTTGCCCTTCCGACTAT
Source organism: uncultured Methanomicrobiales archaeon (assembly GCA_964433475.1). GTDB lineage: Archaea > Halobacteriota > Methanomicrobia > Methanomicrobiales > Methanocorpusculaceae > Methanocorpusculum. Next base: position 950 of record CAYSRP010000024.1, on the reverse strand, counting down.
CATGACCGGGGTAAATCAGTGTATAATGCTTGCTCTCTCAATGACCGTCATAGCATCTATGATCGGAGCCGGAGGTCTTGGTTACCAGGTTCTTGTAGGGATCCAGCGGGTGGATATCGGGATGGGATTTGAAGCGGGACTTGCTATCGTCATTCTCGCAATCATTCTGGATCGGATAACCCAGAACCTTGTACCAAAGTATGAAAACAAATGATTTCATCGGTACAATGAAAATTGTGCCGGGAATCAACATCTAATCTTACCGTTCTTGCGGTAAGATGTTAAAATTTATGGAGAAAAAATGATTCAAAAAAAGAAATTAACCCTAATTGCACTAGCCGGATTCCTCCTTGTGCTCATCCTCTTTACTGCCGGCTGCACCACAGGGTCAACTGAACCGGCAAAAGAGATCACTATCGGATACGTTACCTGGGACTGTGCTATTTCCAGTACTAACGTTATGAAACAGGTGTTTGAACAGGCAGGATATGATGTTACACTTGAAGCAGTCGACGCAGGACCGCTTTATCAGGCACTTGCTGATGGAGATGTTGACTTTACTACAACCGGATGGTTGCCTTATACTCATGAAGCGTACTGGAATACCTATGGTGATCGGATAGTTTACGTCCACGACAACATTCCCGGAGCTGCAAGCATCGGTCTTGTCGTTCCATCATATGTGACTATTGACTCGATTGAGGAATTAAACAGCGTTGTTGATAAGTTCGACGGCAAGATCATTGGTATTGAACCTGGTGCAGGAATAATGAGCCGTACTGAACAGGCAATTGACGAATACGGTCTCAACTATGATCTTGTTTCAAGCAGTAGTGCTGGTATGGCAACTGAGCTTGGATCTGCTATCGACGATGGTGACTGGATCGTTGTGACTGGATGGTCACCACACTGGATGTTCAGCCGCTATGATGTCAAGTACCTTGAAGACC
>CAYSRP010000023.1:14742-16171 GCA_964433475.1 uncultured Methanomicrobiales archaeon | reverse complement strand
TGGCAGGACTTTGACTGGAGAAACGAACTCGTTCTTTCTGTCAAGAAACAGATCGAACGTATGTGGCAGCTTGTTCTTGATTCATCCAATTCATCCGGGACGACTCCTATCGACGGATGGCTTGAATCCCGTATACAGCACAGGGTCATGGCGGTCACGAAGTACATGAAGTCTTTCCAGACCAGACAGGCTCTGCAGGAAGCGTACAATGGTGTTGCATCTGATCTTGCCTGGTACCGCAGACGGCTTCCTGAAGGCTCAACCGGTGGTGCGATCCTGAAAGATGTCATGTCTGTGTGGATCCGTCTGATGGCTCCGTTCATTCCATATACCACAGAGGAACTCTGGAAAGAAACAGGACATGAGGGTCTCGTCTCATTTGCAGAATGGCCTGTAGTCGATGAGTCCAAGATCAGCAACTCTGTTGAAGTATCTGAAGAACTTATCCAGAGAACGATCGAAGATATTCAATCAATCTTAAAACTTGTTCAGATAGAAGCAAAGAAGGTAACACTTTTCATCGCTCCTGAGTGGAAGCGTCATATCTTTACCATCGTTGCGGGAATCGAGGACAAAAGGAATGTTGTCAAGATCGTGATGGCAGATGAGTCGATCCGTGCAAAAGGAAAGGAGGCCACTGATGCTTCTCTCCAGACAGTAAAGCTGATCCACTCACTTTCACCAGAACTGGTTTCTTCAATTGCAGAAGGCGTTGATGAGGAATCCATCTTCAAGGCAGCGTCTGCATTCATCGAAAAAGAATGCAAGCTCACTGTGGAAATCGTTCCGGCAGAAGGGAGCACCCACCCGAAAGCAAAATCAGCACTGCCATTCAAACCGGCACTTGTTATCGAGTGATTCCCACCCAATTCTATTTTTAAATCATCGGGAGCATAACTCCGAACAAAAAAGTGGAAATATATTAGTCGTCTTTCTCAGCTGCTTTCTTTGCCCGTTTTACCCGTTCTTTCGTTGTAAAGCAGGTTACCATATCCAAAAACAGTCTGAACTTCTTATTGGTATCCAGAATGATTGGATCCGCTTCTGTATCGGGCAGTGAGAGTATTTTTGCATCCGTTACGGTATCCATGAACACCGTCTTATTCTTCTCTCCAGGCCAGACCTCCAGACGTGACATACTCCCGTAGGCAATGATATAATGGTTGTCTTTTGATATTGGTTTAACACCGAAAATGGATGCAAAACCCTTTATGATTCTGTCTTCAAGGTCACTGGTGTTTCCCCGCTTGACTTCATATTCCTGCATAATGTATAGTTAGGACGGCTATTCTAAAATTAGTTGTTATCAGACCCTTATCTCAAAACCGAAGATTTATCCCTGTGAACAGAGACTAAACTTTATGGATGCAAGTTTGATAACCGAAAAAGTCGAAGAAAAGGTGAACGCGGTGCATATGGGTATAGATTC
>CAYSRP010000023.1:0-14642 GCA_964433475.1 uncultured Methanomicrobiales archaeon | reverse complement strand
TGATAACCGAAAAAGTCGAAGAAAAGGTGAACGCGGTGCATATGGGTATAGATTCCCTTGTTCGTGTCTCGGCAAACCTACCCTCCTCAAAGGAGGGTATCCTTATTGTCGGGTTTCCCGGACCCGGTCTTGTTGGAAGCATAGCTGTCCAATATCTGGTCGAGACCTTATCCTTTACCCAAATTGGTAACATTGTAAGTTCGATTCTTCCGTCAGGATCACTTGCAGCAGATGGGCTTGCCCAGGCTCCAATGCGTATCTATGAGAAAGATAGTATGCTTGTCATTCTTTCCGATGTTCCAGTATCTGCCGAGGGCTCATCTATTATTCCTGCCAAAATTCTTGAATGGCTCTGTGCACGCACGACCATTACGGAAATCGTTGTAATAGGCGGTGTTATAACCGGAGGTGAAGGGGAGCGTGTGTTTGGCGTAGCAACTACACGGGATGATGTTGAGAAAATAAAAAAATCATGCCTAATACTTCCAGCACTCAATATCACGGGAATCACCGGGGCATTTCTGACCGAAGCATGCATGCGGCATATTCCGGCAACCGGATTTTTAGTGGAAACAAACTATGATGTTGATTCGCGTGCCTCGGCTGCCGGACTTGAGGTGATCAAATCCCTCTACGGGTTCGAGATCGATACATCTCCCCTCATTGCCCAGGCTGATACAATCGAGCCGATGCTCAGAAAACTTGCGGATGATGTGAAAAAGAGTAATGTCCAGCCGACATCATTTGGTCCGGACATGATGTACGGGTAAACCAGTTTTTAGACAGGAGAGATTTTTTCTGCCCTCTTTCCTCGTATATATGCCAAAAAGAATTGAATCCCTGCAATAAGTAGAGAGAAACCAATTCCAGTATAGAAAAATGCAATAAAGATATCCGGGCATAATCCCGAGACGCGAAGTCCGACACCAAATGTTATCATAAACCCCATAATAAGGTATGCCTGTTTATTGAAAAACCGATAAACATGCTGTCTTTCTTCCTTATATCCCTGTATCCTCGCGGTATGTTTTTTTACCATTTTTCGAAACACCAGGTTATGGAATACAAGAAAAACCAAAACGGCGAGTCCTGCCATCCATAATGTCCACACTCCTTGCGCTGCCTCCCATCCGATCCGCATGATATTGAATCCTACAAAAAACCAGATGACTCCTGCTATCAAAATAAGAGTTGCTTTCTTTACTTTCAATGCTGTAATCATCTGTAACCTTTTCCTACTCATCTCTATTGTCTGAATGCATGCATTAACATTTCCTATCTCCACAACAGAAACAGGAGAATTTATCCCATAGAACCACGAATATACTAAGGCGTTACAAACGTGGGCTTGTGGCTTAGCCAGGATATAGCGTCGGGCTTCTAACCCGAATGTCGGGGGTTCGAATCCCCCCAGGCCCGTATTACATTTTTTTAGTGTTTTTGACCAATATCTTTATATCAGTATAAATCTATTTACTTTTGTAAGACAGTTTACGGAGGTGAACTGCCAAAAAACGTGAAAAAGCTGTAAGGGTCGCAATAATCTTCATAGCGTCTGTGAAGAATCGTACCGCAATTTGGATTCTCTGTTTTGATTTCTTTGTCTTTGTAATTCTTTATCACGTATATCTGCATACATAATGGTATCCATGTCACCTGAGGATATTTCCAGGAATCACTTTGCCTCCGCGAATGTTTTACTTGATGCTGCCGAAATCTATCTTGCCGAGGGAAATAACGATTTGGCTATTTCATCTGTCGAAGAAGCTGTTAATCTTCTGACATCATCGGGAGTTTCAATTCTGCGGGACATCCCTGAATCTGACATAGCAGAACTAGACGGTCGTCTTGCATCGGTTCTGCGCAGGTTTGGAGAAGAGACCGGCATTCTGCCCGAAAATTTTGCAACAGTTCTCTCGCTTTCCGGGGTTTCCCTGTCTCTCGATGGGGAATTTGCAGAAAAAATGTCATCAACTCTTTCTGCATCCGAAATAGTGGAGGTTTTAGAGATACTATATACTTCATCAGATGAAATATCTCCTGATCCAGAAAAAGACATATCCGTTCTGAATATTCTCGCCGGACTCCTTACCGGGCAAAAAACAGTATCTGAAATGGTCTTTGCTGAAAATGGTGCATATGATATGCTTTCTCTTGAGGCAGCCCCCTATCTTATTACCGGTGCTGCTTACGTTTATGGGGATGAAGAGGAATATGAGAAAAAAATTCCTGAAATGCTTGACGGACCGGTCAAACACCTTGTTCGTCTTATGTTTTCTCTGATGACCTCTACCTTCATGTCGGGACTTTTACTTTTACTCCTCAGAAGAGTACTTACCACGCGGAAAACAAATCCAAGCATTGTTGACAACACGGTTTTTGCAACATCAATTCTGTCATTGATCGTAGCAAATATCCCGATATTTATTGAGGGGTTACGTGAGGTTTCTCACGAATTGGACGAGTTACGAAATATGATTATAACTTCGTAACGATCGTTACAATATCTTTGTCAGCAACTTTGTGTTTCAGACCAACTTTTGCGGCATCATGTTTTACTGAGGTGCCCCAGATTTTTGCATATCTGAACTGATCCACGAAATCACGGTGAAGCCGGCAGCAGATATCTTCGATCGTAGTTCCTTTGCGCATGATCATCGGTTCTTCCATATCTGCTTCATTGCCGTATGGCTTCAGATAGATCCTGACGAATCCGAGGTGGTCGTAGATTGCATCCTGTAATTCCTGGATGTGGTATCCGGAATGTGCCGAGATCATGATCGGGTCAACACCATACTTTTCCCGCATGTGTTGTTCAACTTCTTTCCGCTGTACATCGGTGATCAGATCTACTTTGTTGATGGCGATGAACGCAGGGATGTAGAGTCTGTTTCCCTGCATTGCATCAACGAGGTCATCCTGTGTTACCTCACTTCCACGAATCAGGACGTCGGCGTTCATTATTTTGCTCTCGGCAAGGATCGCGCGCACTTCTTCAAGACCGAGTTTGACGGCCCCTACTTTGTTTAGTCTGATGCCTCCCCCCCCTGTCTTTTTAATGGTAATATCCGGGCGTGGTCTGTTGATCCGGATACCTGAGTCGTAAAGTTCGTGCATCAGCACATCTACATGGACTGCATTGAACACATCGCCTAAAATCACGATCAGGTCTGCTGTACGGACAACTCCAATTACTTCCTTCCCTCTGCCTTTGCCCATGGCAGCTCCGGCAATCAATCCGGGGATATCCAGGATCTGGATCTTTGCGCCTTTGTATTCCATCAGACCCGGAACTACAGTGAGCGTGGTGAATGCATATGAAGCAGTTGCACTTTGTGCTCCTGTCAGTTGATTCAGCAAGGTTGATTTACCGACTGATGGAAATCCGACTAATACGATCGTTCCATCGCCGGATTTTTTTACCGCAAAACCCTCTCCCCCGCCTACGGACTTCATTGCCCGTAATACCATGTCGTCTTTTATTCTGGCGAGTTTAGCTTTCAGACGCCCGATGTGCTGCGAGGTAGCCTTGTTATATTTGGTATCTCTGATTTCGTCCTCGATTGCACGAATATCTTCTTCTAATCCCATAGTGTCTATATTTATTGGTATTGGTATATGATGAAGATATGGTGATGTGTGCCTGGGAGATCTCTCTAAGATAGTATCTTGCAGTTCGTCATCTATAAATAATCCAGACGTCAATCTAGTTACGCACATTTGACTGCTGATATAGTGTAGTGGCCAATCATGCCGGCCTCTCACGCCGGCGACTTGGGTTCGAATCCCGATATCAGCACTTTTCTTTGTTATCTTTTTACGCTCTTGTTTTTATTTTTGTATGACCAACAGAATCATACGTGTCTGATGTAATCATCGTAGGAGGAGGGCCTGTTGGGTCTACTGCTGCCCGCATTTGTGCAAAAGCTGGGTTGTCCACGCGTGTTTTAGAGGAGCACGCATCTATAGGATATCCTGTTCAGTGTGCAGGTCTCCTTTCGAATAATGCGTTTGCTGAATGTGAAGTTTCGGCCCGGTCCGTATATAATCTGGTCCGCGGGGCGAAAATTTGCGGATCAGAGGGGCATTCCCTTTCTTTCGATGCAAAAACAACGAAGGCCTACGTTGTTGACCGGGGTCGTCTTGATTATGAGATGGCAGTCAAAGCGGCAGAAGCCGGTGCGGAATTTTCTCTGAAGACATGCGTAACAAAAATCAATCCGGCAAAAAAAATAATTTATACAGCACGCAAAGAGGAAATCCCCTATGATCTTCTTATTGCGGCAGACGGTCCGCGGAGTGTTGTTGCCCGTAGTCTTGGGATTCCGCCGTCACCCTTTATTTACTCCGGGATCCAGGCCGAAGTTCCGTGGGATGGGGATCCTTCTCTTGTTGAACTTCATCCAAATTCCGCTCCTGAATTTTTTGCATGGGTCATTCCACTTTCTGAAAGCCGGGCTCGTGTGGGTCTTTGCGGAACGAAGAATGTACCTGACCTTTTTGCGAAATTCCTTTCACGATTCACGGATAGTAATATCCATTCAGTTACAGGTACGATTCCGTTTGGTATCAGAAATAAAACATCCGGCTCTGGTTGTATGCTTATTGGTGATGCGGCGGGTTTCCCCAAGCCGACATCCGGTGGCGGGATATATACCGGGGTCCGTTCAGCCAGGCATGCGGCTCAGATCGCAATAGAATCGAATGATGCGGGTAATACCACTGATCTCTTCCTCTCACGTTATGAAGCCCTCTGTCGTGATGATTTTGGACGTGAACTTGATATGGGACTAAAGGCCTTGCAGTTTCGCAGGAATCTTACCTCAGAGGATATCGATTCTGCGATCGATGCCCTCAATACACCGGAAAATCTTGATCTCATAACTCGTTATGGAGATATGGACCATCCGTTTGACCTTTTGAAAAGACTGGCGGTAAAGCCGGAACTTTACGGCATATTTGGAAAAATAGGGGTCAAAGGAATATTTCGCTTAGTCTTTAGGAAATAATTGTTCGTAACACCAATCCCAGTATCTTTATGCTATCAAAGCATACATAACTCATATCAATGCATCTTATTGAAACACGTGACCTGTGTTATTCATACAGTACATCAAAAGCACCTGTTCTAAATAACATTAATTTTATTGCCGGAAGAAAGCAGCGGATTGCTGTTCTCGGTCCGAACGGAGCGGGAAAAAGTACTCTTTTCCGTCACTTAAATGGAATTCTTCAACCAAAATCCGGGTCGGTTTTGATAAGGGGTGAGCCGATCACGAAAGCAAACATCCAGGAGGTGCGGAAGTTTGTCGGGCTTGTTTTCCAGAATCCTGATGATCAGATTTTTTCTCCGACCGTTGAACAGGATATTGCTTTTGGTCCCTATAATCTCGGACTGGATGAGGAGACCGTGGCGCATCGTGTGGATTCTGTTGTTCAGATACTTGGTCTGGAAGATTTGCGGAGCAGAGCTCCTCACCATCTTTCAGGCGGAGAAAAAAAGCGTGTGGCAATCGCCGGAGTTCTTGCTATGGAACCCCAGGTCCTTATTCTTGATGAACCGACAGCTGGTCTCGATCCTCAGGGAGTCAAAGAATTATCCGGGTTCCTGAATGCCCTGCCGGAAAAATTCGGGTTCACCGTTATCTATTCAACTCATCAGGTCGAACTCGTGCCGGAGATGGCGGACGTTGTCTATGTCATGGAGAATGGGCAGATCACAGGATACGGAACACCGCAGGAAATATTCCTTCAGGATGAATTACTCGCACGTGCTCATCTGGAACTGCCCACTATTCCAAAACTTATCCGTGCTCTCCAGTCCCGGGGAGTCAATATTGAATCAGCCTACACCTATCTGGATGCGGAGGATTCATTCATGAAAGCGTTCGGAAAAGAACCGGTCCCTCATGAAAAAGAAGAAGATCCGCTTCCGTATGGTCTTGACATACCCCATATTCACAACCAAGAACATCCCGTCGAATCGCACTATCACCATCATCATCCTCACGAGTAAATGACACTCATTGACGAACTCTTTGATATCGAGCAGGAAGCATACCGGAAAAGTCCGGTACATTCCCTGGATTCAAGAGTCAAACTTATTCTCTGCCTTATCGGACTTCTGATAACGGTTTTCCTTCCATATGTGAGGGTAGGTGACCAGATCATTCCATGGCCGCAGGTCTTTGCCATGCTGGTAATATATATGCTGTTTTGGGGTCTTTATTTTCTTTCAGGAGCATCGGTCAGATATTATTTTGTTCGGCTTCTTCTCATCATGCCGTTTGGGCTGTTTTTCATAATTCTTCAGCCGTTTTTCGGGAATCCCTATTATGATGCGTATCACGTTATGATAGCATTCCCCTTCGGAATCACGATGTATGTGGAGTCACTTATTTTTGGCTTGTCACTCTTTGCCAAGTTCGTCATCTCCTTATCTTTCATCATTCTCCTGTCTGCAACGACAACGATGCACGGCATGCTTGAAGGGGCTGCCCGGCTGCACGTGCCAAAACTATTCGTAACGGTCATGAGCCTCACTATCCGTTATTTATACGTATTTGCTCTTATATTCCAAAAGATCCAGTCTGCATTTGCATGCAAATGTTTCCGCTGGTCTGACCGTCATCTCCCGCTTGGATATCGTTTGAACATCATCGGAAATGCGGCGGGTTCACTTTTTATCCGTGCGCTGGATCAGGGGGAACGGACTTTTACTGCGATGTGCTGCCGGGGTTATGATTCCGAATCATCGGTGCATTATGCAAAAAAACCGCTTGACTTGGCTGAATGGGTGTTTCTGGTGATTGGTGCGGGTTATATAATAGTATTTCCCATACTTGTGTATCTGATATTTTGATACGGGTCAGACATAATATGGCGCGTTATCAGACTATCTTTGCATGGCGCGATTTGTCGGGTGATGCATGTCCCTGTCAGATTATTTACGTCACGAAACTGCTTTATTTTTTTGATTTAAGCGTGATTTGCTGAATTCAATCTTATCACATTCCAAAACTATTTACAGTGAGAACTCAACATGAAATATAGAAAGTTTCACGGGATTAAGGCGACGTGATATATCTTTCACCGGGGAGCCGGATATGGGGGACATTGCCTCCGAATGTTGCAGTCTTTGGATAATAGCGGTGCCAGGAAAGCGATTCTAGTTTACCTTGGAAATTTATCCAATGACAGGTAGCCAGTCATTTTGCGTAATCACTAAGAAACGAGGTGAAAACCAAATGCAGAAAACCCCAATGGCAGGCAAAAAAGATGCAGCCGCACCAGCAAATACTGAAGCAGCATCTCAGGCAAGCCAGAAAAACGCACCCTCAAAGAAAGGTAACCGCAAGTAAAGTTGCTCTTTCTTTAAGTAAAAGGATAGTTGAACATTCCCTTGCACCGGGAAAGGTACCATTTCCGGTGTGAGGTCGCCCCAACATCAATATCATATTTATTCTGTTTTCAGATCATCCTTTTTGCATTGGACAACATGAGTTTGATTCTGTTTTCCTGATTGATGCGGGTAGCTCCCGGATCGTAATCCACTGCGACAATGTTTGAATCCGGATAGTCGACTTTGAGTTTTCTCATCATACCTTTTCCGACCACATGATTTGGCAGACATCCAAATGGTTGTGTGCAGACAATGTTCGGGGTACCTGAATGGATGAGTTCAAGCATCTCTGCTGTAAGAAGCCAGCCTTCCCCCATTTTATTTCCATAACCAAGGTATCCTTTGATGAGTTTCTGTAGATCAGAGAAGGTCCCCATAGCGCGGAAGGTCCCCTCTTCTTTTATCACATCTATCATGATCTTTTGGCAGCTTTCGATATAGGTCTGGGCAATTCCTATGACGAATTTTTTGAGTTTGCTTCCCCCGTATAAATCCACATCGACATACCGGTTATTGAATTTGAACAGCATGAAGTCGGTTATCCCCGGTACAATGACTTCGACTCCCTCGTTCAAGAGGAAATCTTCGAGATTATTATTTCCCAGCGGGGCATATTTTATATAAATCTCGCCGACGATACCAACGCGGATTTTCTTTTTCGGAATTTTGGAAATTGCTGCAAAATCCCTAGTCATCTTTTGCATATAGTTTTTCATCTGACCGCGACTCATGCCTTTTCCGTGAATGAACAGGTTCACGAGGTCATCGGTCCATTGTGCAGTAAGAGCGTTTGTAGCTCCTTTCTCCAACTCATATGGTCTGCACTGGTTTCCTAGATGGATCAGCAGATCCCCGTACATCATACCGAAGACAAGCCTGCGGGCAACTTTCAGTGAGATGGAAAATCCTGGATTCTTTTCAAGACCTGATAAATTGATCGAAATCACTGGAATGTAGTCAAGGTCTGCTTTTTTCAGGGCTTTCCTGAGTAAGTGGATATAATTCGAGGCACGACACCCGCCTCCTGTCTGACTAATCAGGAGGGCAACTTTGTGTGGGTCGTATTTTCCGCTCTGTACAGCTTCTATAAGTTGACCTATGACAAGAAGTGCCGGGTAACATGTGTCGTTATGGACGTATTTTAATCCTGTCTCGACGATTTCACGACCTGTTGTTGTCAGGATCTCCATTTTATAGCCGTCGAGCTCAATGATTTTTTTTAGGAGCTCGAACATCACCGGGAGCATCTGGGGGATAAGGATGGTGTATTCCTTTTTCATCTCCTCTGTGAAAAGGAGACGACCAGTTTCATCGTAGACAAGTTCTGCCATTTATTGTATCTCCCGTGCGTCTATGGCCGCTATCAGACTCCGCAGACGGATCTTGACCGCACCTAAATTCGTTATCTCATCGATTTTTATCTGCGTGTAGAGTTTGCCGCCTGTTTCGAGAATGTCACGTGTTTCATCCGTTGTTATAGCATCAGTTCCACAACCAAATGAGACAAGCTGGATCAATTCCATGTCCGGCTGCGTGCAGACATATCTGGCAGCCGCGTAGATTCTTGAGTGGTACGTCCACTGGTTGAGAACTTTTTGCGGCTCTTTTTTCATGAGATAGGCTATGGAGTCTTCGGTAATGAGCACAAATCCGTAGGAAATGGCAAGTTCATCGATTCCATGTCCGATTTCCGGGTCGATGTGATATGGTCTTCCCGCCATCACAAGAACTTTGTGTCCATTTTCTCTGGCGAATCTGATATACTCCTTACCTTTTGCACGGATTTCTGATTTGTATTCCTCATAGGCATCATAGGCGGCTTTTACTGCCTGTTTCGTTTCCCTCTTTGGGATGCCGAACTCTTTTTCAAAATAGATTTCTGCACGTTTTTCAAAGTCTTTGGGTCTGTGGAGACCGAAGTAGGGGTTCAGAAATCTGACTTTGTCGAGTTCAGAGATGTTTGCCGCGAGAAGTTCGGGGTAGTAGGCAACGACCGGGCAGTTGAAAAAATTATCTCCGGCACCTTCGTTGAAGTTGTAGGGCATACATGGATAGAAGATCACGTTGATTCCGTCATTGATCAATGAAATCACATGACCATGCATGAGTTTTGCCGGATAGCAGACAGTATCCGAAGGAATGGTATGCTGTCCGAGCCTGTAGACGGCACGGGACGATTCCGGAGAAAGAACGACCTCGAAGCCGAGTTTTGTAAAAAATGCGTGCCAGAAGGGAAGATTCTCATACATGTTGAGTCCGAACGGTATGCCGATTTTTCCGCGTGGTCCGGGAATGCCTTTGAGTGAGCGAAGATGTTCGTATTTCCATTTGGCAAGATTCGGGAGGTCGGATCTCTGTTTGCCGAGTGGTCTGGTACACCGGTTTCCGGAAACAAATCTCCGCCCGTTGTCGAAGGTATTTATGGTAAGACTACAGTGGTTCGTACAGAGTTTACAGGTGATAGGTTTTGCTTTGTGGGTAAACCCTGCAAGTTGTTCAGGAGTGAGGAGCGTAGACTCCTCTAGAACAGTGTCTTTTGCATAAAGTGCAGCACCGTATGCTCCGGAAATACCGGCGATAGCGGGGCGGGTGACCTCACGTTTGAGTTCCTGCTCGAAACTACGGAGTACCGCGTCGTTTTTGAATGTGCCCCCCTGAACAACTATGTGCTTCCCGAGGTCGTCGGCACTGGCTGCCCGAATTACTTTATAAACTGCGTTTTTTACAATGGAAATGGAAATTCCCGCTGAAATATCGGCAACCGTTGCTCCGTCTCTTTGTGCCTGCTTCACCGATGAATTCATGAAGACCGTGCAGCGTGATCCGAGGTTTACCGGATGTTTGACGAATAATCCCAGTTTGGAGAATTCTTCGATTTCATAACCGAGTGCCCGTGCAAATGTTTCGATGAACGATCCACATCCTGATGAGCATGCTTCGTTTAAGAAAATGCTGTCTACAGCACCATTCCGGATCTTGAAGCATTTCATATCCTGACCCCCGATATCGATGATGAAGTCCACGTCCGGGTTGAAGTGCTTGGCAGCACGATAATGGGCTATCGTTTCGACAAGTCCGAGATCCAGATTGAATGCATTTTTGATCAGGTCTTCTCCATATCCAGTGACGGCACTTCCCCTGATTTTTATTCTATCACCAATGAGTCCATATATTTTATGTAATTCAGCCAAGACGATTCCAACCGGGTTTCCCTTGTTTGAACCATAATATGAGTAGAGGATTCCGCAATCTTTGTCGATCAAAACGAGTTTTGTTGTTGTACTTCCTGCATCGATCCCCAGCCATGCATCTCCCGAATATGTGGCAATGTCGGTTTTTGGCGGAGCATTGCTGTTATGTCGTTTACAGAATTCTTCGTATTCCTCAACAGAAGTAAATAGAGGCGGCATCGTGTTTGTGTGCGTCGCATCATCGATACTCTCCACAATTTTCTTTAGGACATCGTTGAATTCGAAGCTATCATATCCGTCAGCAGACAAAGCCGCTCCGATGGCTGCAAAACAATCTCCGTTTTCCGGGAAAATTGCGTGGTCTTTGTCAAGGTTCAGGGTCTCAGAGAATCTTGTTCTGAGTCCTTTGTAATAGTAGAGCGGCCCGCCGAGGAATACAACGGTCTTTCCAAGACTTCTGCCCTGGGTAAGCCCTGAAATTGTCTGGTCGACGACTGCCTGAAAAATAGAGGCAGCCACGTCCTCCTTTCGTCCCCCCTGATTTAAGATGGGCTGGATATCGGTTTTTGCAAACACGCCGCAGCGTGATGCTATAGGATATATTTTCTCGTAGTACTGCGACAACTCGTCGAGTTCTTCGACCGATACATTCAGGAGCGTTGCCATCTGATCGATGAAGGCTCCAGTCCCTCCGGCACAACTACCGTTCATTCTCTCTTCAAGGCTGCCCTTAAAAAAAATGATTTTTGCATCCTCTCCACCGAGTTCTATGACGGAATCCGCATCGGGTCTGTAGGTTCTGACCGCCTTTGCCGTTGCGAAAACTTCCTGAATAAAGGGAAGACCTGCTGATTTTGCTATTCCAAGACCTGATGACCCGGTAATCAGAATGCGTATCCGTTCTCCTTCAAGGATATGTGATGCCCGGGTCAGTAGTTCTCCGGTTTTTTCCCTGACTTTGGAATAGTGACGTTCATATGCCCTGAAAAGTATTGTATTGTCTTCATTAAGCACAATTACTTTGACGGTAGTCGAGCCGATGTCGATGCCGATATTTAATATAGTATTATTTAGGGACTCCGTCATTTATGCAGGTATTATTGGTCAGGCTTTTCAATATACCTTGTGGGCTAGGTATGGTTCATAACATGGGATTAATACCGTTAAGGACCCAATATTAAATACTTCAGGTGAATATATGACAGAAGAAACAGGGGCACTCCCCTCCCGTACCGATTTTAGTGCATGGTACAACGAAGTCATCCGCCGCGCGGATATTATGGACGTCAGATACCCCGTAAAGGGACTTTACGTCTGGTATCCGTTTGGATTTGCACTTCGAAACCATACCTATACGTTCCTTCGCTCCCTTTTGAACAGAGATCACGAGGAAACACTCTTTCCTCTTCTCATTCCGGAAACCGAGTTCATGAAGGAAGCAGAGCACATAAAAGGATTCGAAGATGAAGTCTACTGGGTCACCCATGGGGGCCTTACGCCTCTTGATGTCAAACTTGCACTTCGCCCAACCAGTGAAACGGCAATCTATCCAATGTATGCTCTCTGGGTCCGTTCCCATGCTGATCTACCCTTAAAACTCTATCAGGTTGTAAATACCTTCAGATATGAAACAAAGCACACCCGTCCGCTGATCCGCCTTCGGGAAATCACTTCCTTCATGGAATCCCACACGGTGCACACCGACTGGGATGATGCAAACAAGCAGGTCGAGTATGAACTTGGTCTTGCGACAGAGTTCTATCGTGAACTTGGGGTTCCAATCATCATCTCCCGTCGTCCGGACTGGGATAAATTTCCGGGAGCTGACTTCACGATGGCTATCGATACGGTCATGCCGGATGGAAGGACACTTCAGATCGGAACCGTGCACCATCTTGGTGATCACTTCTCGAAGACGTATAACATCACCTATGAAGATATAAATGGCGAGCAGAAACTTGCTTCGCAGACCTGCTTTGGCATCTCCGAAAGATGTATTGCCGCTGTTATTAGTGTTCATGGAGACGACAAAGGTCTGGTCCTTCCGGCAACCGTTGCTCCGACCCAGATTGTTATCATCCCAATCATTGTTGGAAAACGCAGAGAGGAAATCATGGTTGCGGTCGAAAAACTCGAAGCTGAACTCAAAGCAGCCGGTCTTCGTGTAAAAACCGATGCACGTGACCTGCGTCCGGGTGCAAAATATTACCACTGGGAACTTCATGGTGTTCCGCTCAGAGTTGAACTGGGTCCGCGTGACCTTGATAATAATCAGCTCGTCTGCGTAAACAGATTAGGTGTCAAGACCACTATTCCGAGGGAAAATGCTGCAGAGTCTGTTAAGAAATTACTCGGAGAAGCTCATGATCAGATCCTTGATAAAGCAGAAGACCATCTGAAAAATCATCTGAAGACCGCCGAAACGATCGAAGATTGTAACGAGAAACTTGCGGACAACATCGTTGTTGTTCACTGGTGCGGCGACAAAGCATGTGCGGACAAACTCGAAGAACTCACAGACTCATCCCTTCTTGGAACAGGCGTCCGCAGTAAATATGTTGTTGACGACGAAGGTCCATGCATCGTCTGCGGCAAAGCAGGTAAAACTGCCCTTGTCGGCAGATCATACTAAACAGAGAATATGGGGCATCTGCCCTTCCAAAAATACCTATATAAAAAACAGATGATATCATGCAAAACAATGATCAATACCCAGGTCCGCGTGAAGTTTTTCCGCGTGACAACTCGCAGGTTTCCGATCTGCAGGCAATGGAACGAACTCTTGGATTTAAAGAACGCCGGTATATAGAAGAACTCCGTATTTTAACCAAAGCAACGGCGGTAGATTGTATAATTGATGACCGTTTCGAGCGAATCATCTATGTCATTCGTCCGGGTGATATGGGTCTTGCTATCGGCAAAGGTGGAGACAATATAAAAAAGATGTCCCGTGTTCTTGGCAAACGTATAGAAATGGTCGAGTTTGACGAAGATCGTGAAGTGTTCATAGCTAATATGTTCAAACCGGCGGAAGTATCATCCGTCTGTTTCGGAGAATCCGGTGAACTGGTTATGGTCACCGTTCCAGAAAAAGGAGACTTTGGTCTTGCCATCGGTAAAGGTGGTTCTACAATAGAAAAAGCCCGTATACTTGTACGAAGGTTTTATGGTAAAGAGGTTGGAGATATTCTCACATCGAATGGAGGAAGTGTATGACGGATGCAAAAGTGTTTGATGAGCTATGGCAGGTAATCTGTGAAAGAGCGGTTTCGACCAGCACAGAAAAATCCTATGTGCGGCATCTTCTTTTCCACGAGAAAGGAATTGACAAATCTTTGGAAAAAGTAGGTGAGGAAGCAGCAGAGTTCATTCTCGCTGCAAAAAATGGGGTCCAGGATAAAACGGTTGGCGAAGCAGCGGATCTTCTTTTCCATGTAATGGTTGCCCTGAAGGCTGCTGATGTTGATTTTTCCCTTGTCGAAGAGGAACTTGCCGTTCGTCGTGCTGGCATGCATCTCCACGATTAACCTATTTTCAGCCGTCTGTATCGGTATTAAGACACAACCCCTATTAACAAGAAACGCCACATAATATACATGAAACTCTTAGTCAGCCCTAGCTCAATTGAAGAGGCAAAATTATGTCTTGATGCTGACATTATTGACGTCAAGCGACCTGCCGAAGGATCACTTGGGGCTAATTTTCCGTGGGTAATCCGCGATATTAAACGTATGGCTAAATCAACACCCGTTTCTGCTGCGATAGGAGATTATCTGCCAAAGCCTGGAAACGCATCACTTGCGGCATACGGAGCTGCATGTGCCGGAGCTGATTTTGTTAAGATCGGTTTGATGTTCAACGATAAAAAAGCAGCAAAGGAAGTTATTGAAGCTGTAGTTCAGGCAGTCAAAGATCCGTTCCCGGAAAAGACCGTCGTCATTGCAGGTTACTCGGACTTCGCACGCCTCGGCTCGATCAATCCTTTTGATATCTCACCGATAGCAGCAGAATGCGGAGCTGATGTCGCTATGATTGATACCGGTAAAAAA
>CAYSRP010000022.1:0-16521 GCA_964433475.1 uncultured Methanomicrobiales archaeon | reverse complement strand
CATCATCAAATCAGTAGACCCGATAGTTCATCATACGCTAAGACCGCTGGAGCCCATCGCCATTCCGGACTAGGCCACGACCCCCTCAGTTTTCTTATACAGATTCAGCGTGTGTTCACTTAAGGGTTGCGAATGGATTTTCGTAATTGCATGGCTATAGGACCCCGCTCAAGAGAATTATCACGAGAAACAATGCCATCAGAATAATGAAGATCAGCAGATAGAGAAGATCGTTTTTTGTAGCGGTCCCCTCTCCTTTCCGTTCAGGTATCCTGATCGGTTCCTCAGGAGTTTCCCTATATGGATTTTCCGCTTCCAGTTTTTCAAACTCTGCGTGTTCTTCCGGGGTAAAATCCGCATCGAGTTCCGGCTTCTCTTTCACGATTATTTATTGTAGCTCAGAAGCCTTATTTTGTTTGTAGGTCAATAAATCCTTATTATGGTTACACTAGGCGAAGATTTTAAGCCGGCTAAGAAGTACACTGCTTATCTGTCGATAATTACCGTCGCGACGGTCATTCTTATCTGGGCATGTTGTGCAGGCTGGGTATATTTTGCAGCATTTGGGGATTCTATTTTTACCCTCATTGGTCAGATATCTCTTATCGTACTTGTTGTGCTCCTTATTTTTGTTCTTGTCTGGGCAGGTCTGTATTATAAGTCGGTCGTTTATCATCTGAATGATACCGAGATGACCTGGAAGCGCGGTGTCTGGTTTAGAAAAACCGGTATCGTCCCCTATAACCGGATCACAAATGTGGATATCGTTCAGGGTCCGGTCATGCGGATGTTTGGTATCTCGAATCTGAAGATCGAAACTGCGGGCGGGAACTCAGGGAAGAATTCTCCCGAGATCCAGCTGGAAGGTATCGCGGATCCCGAGCCACTCAGATCTATGATCATGGATTTTGTCAGAGGAAATGCACCGAGTGCTGCAGCAACCGGAGTCAGTTTTGGTCAGCGTGCCGCGCCGACAAATGATATGCAGGCGCTGCTTACCGAGGTCGCTGCTATCAGAAAACTTCTGGAAGCAGAAAGAAAATAATTTTTTTAAATACCCCGACGGAAACTCTTTTACCTTTTTTCATCACAACTAACAGTATGTGTGATGTAAAAGGCACCAAAACCGAAGCAAACTTAGAGTTTGCTTTTGCCGGCGAGTCCAAAGCAAGAAACAAGTACAACTATTACGCATCCCAGGCAAGAAAAGAGGGATACAATCAGATCGCCGACATCTTTGATGAGACTGCCGGCAACGAAAAAGAACACGCAAAACTCTGGTTCAAACTCCTTCACGGCGGAGAAGTTCCGGAGACCATTGCGAATCTTTTGGATGCAGCAGCCGGCGAACACGAAGAGTGGACCGAAATGTATGCAGGATTTGCCGTTGTTGCAAAGGAGGAAGGCTTTGAGAATCTTGCAAAAACCTTTGAAGGGGTCGCAGCTATCGAAAAAACCCACGAGGAACGCTACAGAAAACTGCTTGCAAACATCAAAGAAGGCAAAGTCTTTGCCCGCCCGACACAGCAGGTGTGGCAGTGTGCAAACTGCGGTCATATCTACATCGGCGATAAAGCACCTGATGAATGTCCGGTCTGCAAACACCCGCAGGCTTACTTCGAACTCAGAAAGACCAACTATTAAAATATCAACTTTTTTTAAAAAAAGATCAGGGAAGAATTATCGTTCCCATGACACGGAGTTTTCCTCCGTCAAGATAATGCAGCACTGCGGAGTCTCCCGGTTTATACACGAGCGGGGTCTCCATTTCCAGAGTCAGCTTCGGGTTGTGCCAGTCATTTCCGTTATCTGCTGTGACGACCCGTGCTGCCAGGAACTGCATCCAGTGTCCGACTGAAACGACCATCTGCTCCTTTATTTCAGACGGCCAGTATTTCACGAGATGTGCTTCGCCGGTAATTGTATTTGCGTGGATGACTTTTGGATCGGTGGTCAGAACATATCCTCTTTCAAGTTCTTCAGCTTCGATATCCTTCAGGGCACAGCCGACACGATCTCCTGCATATGCCCAGGCAAAATCATCATCATGTTTCTGGACGGACCGGATCTGTGCAGACTTTCCGATCGGTTCGACCCGCATTTTGTCATGTTTTTTGATCCATCCTTCTGCCACACAGCCGAGAATCACCGTTCCGACCCCTTTCACATTGAAGTGGTGGTCGATCGGGACGGAACCGGTCGCCCCCTCCTTCGGCTCGGGATCGGGCTGTTTTGCGGCACGGTCTAGCAGGTCGGCGGTAAGTCCGATGAAATCCTCATCAGCGACTTTATAGTTTTCAAGAACCGTCCCTTTGATCAGGGGTGCGATCTGTTTTGGCTGGATATAGTTTTTCAGAATGATCGTTCCATTTTTGACACCTGCCGCATCCAGCATCAGGATCCACTCGGCGACCATCGGAGTAATTTCAGAAATCACCACGATCGCCTCGTGGGCCATAGATACTACATAATAGAGCGGGGCAAGTCGTTCCGGATATCTTGTCGGCTCCAGCAGGGTCACGGTGACGTGACCTTTCTTCAGATTATAGAAAGTGATATCAGTGCTGGTTCCTTTTTTTCCGAGGTCCTTGGCATATCCGTTCGGGGCAAGTACAGCAACGGTTAAGTTTGACATGATTATACTTATTGGTGTTTTCTGGTGATTAGAGTTGTGGATTTTTTCATCATGTTTTATCTCTCACTCAATATGCACCCCGTAAAATGTTGTGTTTTGGGCCAAAAACCCCACAACATTTATAACTTAATCATGCACATTATCCAATATGAAAAATGTGAAAATGTCAGTTGACGGGAACATTCTTACGATCACGGTCGACTTGTCTCAGGATAATGGTCCATCTTCCTCAGGAAAGACCATAATGATCGGTTCAAGCATGGGTAACAAACCGGTTTCCCGGTCCTTCCCTGATGTCCGGGTCGGTGTGAACGTTTACAAGAAGGTATAAGACTTCTTGCACCATTACTATTTTCAATAGTTCAAGCACGTTTACGTTTGGCAAGGAATTTGTATGCGTCCCTATGTCATAATCAATACAGCAATGAGTGCTGACGGCAAACTTGCCACGAAGGAGCGAAAACAGACTAAGATTTCCGGTCAGGAGGATTTTCTGCGTGTGGATACACTGCGTGCCCGGTCCGATGCTGTGATGGTTGGCATCGGGACGGTCCTATCCGATGATCCCTCACTCCGGGTGAAAAATGATGAGTATGCCGCTATTCGAAAAGCAAATGGCAAAGCTCCCCATCCAATGCGGGTCGTGATCGACAGCATGGCACGAATGCCGGCCGACGGTGATATGTTCAGAAAAGGGCTTGGCCGTGTTGTCATTTTCGTTTCGGAAAAAGCCCCAAAGGAGCGGTGTGATGCTCTTCGGGAAAAGGCGCTCGTGATCTGTGCCGGTACAGGATCCGTTGATCTGTCTCTCGTCTTAGATGAACTGAGCAATCTTGGTGTGGAACAACTCATGGTCGAAGGCGGGGCAACCTTATTATGGTCTTTCCTGAGCAGCGGTCTGTTTGATGAAATCAGGACTTACATAGGAGCTATGATCATCGGGGGAAAGGATGCTCCGACATTGGCAGACGGTGAGGGTTTCACGAAACCGGATGAGTTCACCCGTCTTTCTCTCAAAAATATTGAGCGGATCGATGACGGCGTCCTTCTTACGTGGGCAAAAAAAGTCTGAGCCCTATTTGATCAATCTCTTTTTCCTGAGCAGTCTGTTATAGTCGATCGCAAAACGGTGTGCCTCGTCACGGATCTCCTGTAAGTACATATTCGCTTTGGTTTTTTTATCGAACGGGAGAGGGAACGGAACTCCGGTCACAAACACTTCCTCTTCCGACTTCGCCAGGGAGATGAGCGGAATATCCGCCTTCAGCTCGTTCAGCACCCGTTTCGCTGATGAAAGCTGCCCTTTCCCGCCGTCTACTATGATCAGGTCAGGGAGGGTTTTTTCCTCATCGATCAGACGGCTGTATCTCCGGCGGACGACTTCCGCCATCGAAGCGAAATCATCGATCCCCTCGACGGTTTTTATTTTGAACCGCCGGTAATTTCTCTTATCAGGTTTGCCTCCGCGGAACTGGACCATGGATGCCACCGTGTCCGTTCCTGACAAATGCGAGATATCAAAACATTCGACAACATCCGGGGGGGTCTTCATATGGAGTGCGGTCTGGAGTTCCCGCACTTTTATCTCATCTCTGAAATGCGTTGTCTCGATATTGTTCCCCGCAAGTTCCAGCAGTTTCTTCTTCGCTCCCTGCTGCGGGACGGTGATCCTGACAGCATGCCCGGCAAGATTTCCGAGATATCCTGAAAGAGCCTTGTCAAGTTCCTCTTCTACGATAATCTCCTTTGGGATGGGATTTTCCGTGTAATATCCGGCGACAAATTCCTCGAAAAATCCATCCGCTCTATCGAAGATGAATTCATCCCTGCCGCCGAGCGTTCCTTTGTAGACATGGAACACCATCAGATAAACGGTCTCTTCTACAATACGATAGGCGATAACATCCTCGTCATGGTCGGTTTTTCTTGCGACATACTGCCGGGCGGAGAGGTTGTCGACTGCCGTTATCATGTCACGGCAGAGAATGGCTGCTTCGAACTCTGTGTTCTTTGCATAGACTGCCATTTCCTCTTCGAGTCTGGTTCTGATCTCCTTCGTGTTTCCCTTCAGGACATCCGCGGCATAGCTGCATTGTTTTGCGTATTCTTCGGTCGAGACATGCCCCCCGCACGGTCCGGTACAATTGCCGATATGGTATCTGAGGCACGGCCGGTTCTTCGGCATCGTCCTGCAGGATCTGAGTCTGAATGTTTTTTTCACAACTGAAAGAACATAGTCCCGTTCTTTTCCGGAGATGAACGGTCCGAAGAACTGCCCGTTGCCCTTGGTATTTCGTGCGATCGTGATCCTCGGGAATTCCTCTTTTGTGAGTTCGATGTATGCATAGGATTTCGCATCTTTGAGATCGATATTGTATTTCGGCTGGTGATGTTTGATGAGGGTATTTTCGAGAAGATACGCCTCTTCATCTGTTCCCGTTACGATGTACTCAACGGAGCAGATCGCCTCCACGAGTTTTTTTGTTTTCGGGTCATGATCCTTTTTCTGAAAATAGGAAGAAACCCTTTTTCTGAGGTCCTTTGCCTTGCCGACATAAATTATCGTGCCCTCATCGTCTTTGTAGAGGTAACAACCCGGTGAATGGGGAATATCGTTCAGGTCAAAAGGCGGCATTTTCGGCAGGTTAATGTATAGTCGGCTCTATGTTAATTATATTATGGTTGTTCCTTGTTTAACCTGCACGCATATGGCAACGCATGAATACACGTATAATAAAGAAACGACATTTTATGATTATCACCTCACCTGCGAATTAGGGGTCGTTCTTCCTGATCCGATGCCAAAGGACGGTTTCACCTGCGATAAATACGAAAACAAACTCGCAACGATGCCCCATGCAACAAGAAGCGGGGTCGCGGTCGAGATAAAGAGAGAATAAATCCCCTTTTTTGTGTATCTGATTACGGGTAAGGGATCCCGTCACTCTAAAAAAGGTATACCTGAAACTACATAATTTCAGCAGTGCATATACTATTCATTGTCTGTAATTTCCGGTCTTACTAATCAGTTATGACCGGATAAGAGGTTTTAAACATGACAGAAGAAGAAAAAATCTTTGCAGGGAAGTTGTTTGATGCACGCACAAAGGAGCTTTGCGATATTAAGCATAAGGCCCATGTTCTTTGTCAGAAATTTAATACTCTTGACGAGTATGATGAGAATCGTTTACCGATAATCAAAGAATTCATCGGGCATATAGGGCAAAAATATTATTTTCAGGGTCCGATCCAATTCAATTATGGATGTCACACATATATCGGGGAAAATTTCTTTGCCAATTTTAATACAACGATTTTAGATGACGGCAGGATTTATATCGGGGACAATGTTATGTTTGGTCCCAATGTATCGCTGATGGCAACCTCGCATCCTTTGATCCCGGAGGAAAGGATCGCTATGGAATACAAAGATGGTCATGTTTCCATGTCTGAATATGCAGAGGAGATCCATATTGGAAATAATGTCTGGATCGCATGCAATGTCGTTGTTTTGGGCGGAGTGACTATAGGAGATAACGCGGTGATCGGGGCAGGCAGTGTTGTTACAAAAGATATTCCCGAAAATTACGTTGCATACGGCAATCCCTGTAAGCCGGTCCGGCTGATTACCGAAAAAGATTCCAAACTGGATTTGTTGTGATCAGTTAATGAGGATCCGGCATGCCGGATCAATTCCGCAAAAAAGATAGAAGAGATCTTCTCTTAGAGCACGATCATACAGACGACAAGGATCAGCAGGAATGCAACCAGAAGCAGAAGAATTGCGAACGGCAGGAGATTCGTCACGATCCCATTCACTGTGTACATCAGCTGCACGATGCGTGACGGACCGAATACTTCCACCTCTTCACAGATGCCGGTTGACGCTCCGCATGTTGCCGGAGACAGATCCCCGACTGCTTTTAACACCGACTCTGAAACATAGGGGGTGATCTCTTCGACCGATACTGCCGCGCCGATCGGGTTCCTGCCGGAAACAGAGTTCACCACATGGGTATCCGTCGTCATGATCTCCGCTTCATCGATGCCGAGCCCGAGGATCGCATTCCTGAGTTCATCCCGTGCCCCTTCATGAACATTGTTGCCGTCAAACAGGACATACGCCGTTTTCACACCTGCAACATCGGTCACCATCGTTATGATACCCATATCACCGAACCCGACGGCCCGTCCAAATGGAGGGATGACCTGGGCTGCCCCAACCGAGAACGGCAGCATTTCCTCCTTCTGAAGCCTGTTCATCACTTCATCAGCTCCTGAAATGAATTCGTTTCCCGTCTTCGTCGACGCGTAGATGATGGTCGTAACCTTCGTCATACAGTTGTGGGCATCCACAAATCCCACATGACTGTATCTGCCTTTACTTTCCCCCATCACGATCCTTCCGATCGAGTACTCCATATCCTCCGTCATCTCGGGGCAGCGTGTCGTCACCATCAACAATGAATCCCCGAATTTCTGGGACAGGATCGACACGGTTCCGCACCTCGTCCGCAGCGGACGGCTGGCCGTTCCCTGATAGGTGATCTGATCCAGACTGTCACGGATCGCTTTTGTTATTTTTACGGTCTCACTGTTTGAGATCAGATTCAGGTCGTGACTTGCGCATCCGTGTGATACCAGAACCAAGGCATCATCTGCAAAATCATCGTGGAGGATCTTCGGGAAATTACTTCCGCCGATCTCTGCCATCGGACCCGGATGAAGATTCGGCACAACAAACCAGATGTCCTTTTTCCCCTCGCGCCTGAAGAAGAATGTTGTTTCAGGTACTGAAACATATTCACTGATATGGTGGAAATACTCCTCCAGAGCATTTGATCCGTTCGTCAGGTTGGCAAGGAATGCATTGACGAACATCATTCCCCCGACCCCGCTCGTCCGCTTCATCGGTAGATCGAACAGCTCCAGAAATATGACGACACAGAGCGTGAATGTCAGTATGGAAACGATCGCCGGAATAATAAAGCCTGTTCCGAAGAACCAGACCCCGACGACCGCCCCGGTAAATGTCTGGACCGCTGCCGGAGCGTACATCCTTCCATACCGGTAATCTGCCACTGCCGCAAGAACGATCAGCCGTATGGCAAGAATGAATCCGATCCCGAACACGTAGGCAAATGTCGGTTCAAGCCAGATGCCGATGATCATCCAGAAAAGCATGAATATTTCGGAAGCAAGTGCCAGAAGACCCGATCTGTCCCAGGAAAATTCCTCACGTCCGAATGCGCTTGTTAGCGGTTTTGTCAGAAGGAGTGCCGCAACGCCGGGTATCGAAAAGGCGAACCCCATCCAGCGCATTTCACCGGTGATGAGGAACATGATCCCGTCCACGACGAATCCAAGCAGGATCATTATCAGCAGGGATAACCACCATTTCGGTGCGCTAAATAAATATTTTGTTAATGATTCAGTTTGTACTTCGCGTTTCATATTACCAGAACCTTTCAATAATGACTTCCCCGCGGAGTCCTTCGTATCGGAATTTCATTTCGGAATGCTCGATCGGTGCCGAAAAACAGGGTGCGTTTAAGACGAGCGACTCATATTCTCCCCCTTCTCCTGCGAGATGGATACGTCTGCTTTTCTGTACCGAAAGAAGCACATCAATGATTTTTTCATCGATCTTTTTGCCGAGGATATTTTCTCCGAGACCGTCTGCGGCACAGACGACGATCATTGCATCGAGGCGTTTGGCCACTTCCCGCATGAGGGTGAGCGGATCCATTTTCCATAGCGGAGCAAAGAGTTTCAGCCCGAGTCGTTCTGCCACTTTGGCAACTCTCGACCGCTGATATTCCGATTCGATCGCTCCGACAATGATGCCCTCAACATTGAGGGACTTTAGTCCCGTTTCCATATCCGCGACCTCTTCCTCTTTGATTCCCTCTGACCTTATCTCCGTATATTCGGCGCCGCAGCGTCCTGCCATTACAGGGACTGCTGCAAGATTTGCCGAGTGGAACATATAGGATTCCTGATTCTTTGGAACGACCGTGACAAAATGTGAGACATCCATACCGGCGTCGATTGCTTTTTGCACGGCAAGGATCGAATCTTTTCCTCCGGATGTTAGCGCAGCCCAGCTCATTTTACCACTCCGGTCTGCCGAAAACAGAAGTATAGCGTTTCGCCATCTCGTCCCAGTTGGGGAGATTCGTCTGTGTTCCTGCCTTTTCGACGGCGAACGATGACGTCACCGCCCCGATCTTTGCACAGGTCACCGGGTCGATCTCCTTTTTCCATGCGGTGAAAAATCCTGCACGGTATGCATCTCCGGCCCCGGTCGGGTCTGCTGCCTTGACCAGAACTGCCGGAATATGCTCGGGTTTCCTGTCGATATAGATCGTACTTCCCGCTTTTCCCTCCGTGATAATGGCGAACGGAACTCTGTTGAGAATGTCTTCTTTACTGCACTTAAGGGTATTTCTGATGATATTTATTTCAAAATTGTTGCAGATGAGCAGGTCGATCTCATCGAACAGCATTTCGAGATTTTCCGCCGTGTAGTATTTTACATCCTGCCCCGGGTCGAGTGAGGCGAACTTCGCCTTCCGTGCGATTTTGATGTTGAACTCCGCATTACCCGTAGCCATGTGGATAAAATCCCGTTTTGGCGGGTCTGCCCGTTCAAATGCTTCGCCGGCACCCCACTCGAAGTAGGTGATCTGATCGCCTGCGGAATTATTCACCATGAATGCTGTCGAGCAGTTCTTCTCACTTCTGAAGACTGTTGTCTTGACACCTGATTCTTTCAGATGTCGTTCGTAGTCGCTTCCCGGAAATTCCCGTCCGACCGCGGAGATGAGTTCTGCCTGCCCGCCGAGTCTGGCTATACCTACGGCAATATTTGCGGCGCCTCCGCCGAAATAGATCCGGTGTTCGAATACTCTTCTCGACTCACCGACCGGCGGATATTCATCTACCGTGAGGATATAATCCACACAGAGATGACCCGACACGGAGATCGTATCATTCTTCAACGGATCCACCTTCAACCGGTTCAGGGGTCACGGAATACGTGGTGAGCGACACATCCCGGAGTGCTCTGCCGATAACCGATTTCGCAATGTGCTCAGCATGCTCAGGGTTTTCCGCATTGAAGACCTTCATCGATAAAAGAAGACCGACAAACCCCGTCTTCGCGACAACGAGCGCACTGTTGATCGCCTTTCCGCAATAAGGGCATGGGATCGTCATAACATCGACATCAACAAATTTAGCCGACGGGTTCAGACGTTTTCCTGCTTCACTTACGGCGATTCCTATGGCATCCTGAACGGTCTGTATATTTTTTACTTCCCACCCGGTCTCCAGTGTCACTCGATAATCCAACATATTTACTCTCTTCCATCTATATTGGTGTTCTGGGATAATGTATTTTGTTTTGATCTGATAAACCGATCTCAGGCATACACCATTATACCAGAGTGCCCCGGTTTTCCAACTGCTTATTTACCCTTCAGCACCAAGTACATAAAAGCAATGTACCTCAAGATACATGATATACCGGGTCAGGGAAGCATTCTTGCAGCATGCGATGCCGAACTCCTTGGAAGAACACTCACAAGTCCCATGTGCGATATAGAAATAGATTCATCTTTCTACGGAGATAAAAAGGCAACCGAAGAGGAATTTCTTGATTCCCTCGCCGATGTTTCAAGTGCCAACCTTATAGGAAAACGTGTCTGCGATATAGCCATAAAAGCAGGACTCATCACTAAAGAATCATGCATAATAATCGAGGGTATTCCCCACGCCCAGATATACGGAGTATAATGAATCTAACTCAGGGATTTTGTCCTAAATGCGGTGCCCCGTCGGAAAACGGAGACCTGTGCGGAAAATGCCGCTTAAAAGATACGGTATGGGTCGACGTAGCTCCGCGTGCGGAATGCATCATCTGTTCCACCTGCGGCTCCATAAAATCCGCCAACGTGTGGTCTGATGTCATAATCGATAAAGAAGAACTCGGTCAAAATCTCGTAAAAAGAGCCATCACATTCCACAAAGATGTCATGGATCCCCAGATAGAGATGAAAATCGTGGACACGAGCAGTAACCGTTCCCAGGCGACCGTTCAGGTCTCGGGAACTTTATACGGCGTACATCTCGAAGAGACCCATGAGGTGAAGATCGTCTGGATCAAAGAACAGTGTGACCGCTGCTGCAGGATTGCCGGCAGTTATTACGAAGGAGTCATTCAGGTCCGGGCAATTGGGAGACTGCCCACGCCGTTTGAAATGCACCGTGCGGAAGAGATCGCCTATCAGTTAGAGGACCAGCTTCAGGAAGCAGGAGACCGGCTTTCATTCGTATCGGATATCGACGAAACCAAAGACGGGATCGATATCGTATTCAGTTCCCAGTCCATCGGCGCAGCCATTGCTCACGATATAATCGGGGCCCTCGGCGGTTCCTTCACCACTCATCCGAAACTTATCGGAGAAAAAGCCGGTATCCGGCTTTATCGTGTCACGTATTCTCTGCGTCTTCCGAGATTTTCCCGCGGCGATATCATCAGGCACGGACGGGAATACTTCCGGATCATGCGTCAGACAAAAAACACGCTCTTTGTTCGTGACCTCATCACCGGTCAGTCCCGTGCATTCAGGGAGGTCGATGATGATCTCCTTCTCGGAAACATCCGGGATGCGGAAAAAGGCCTCGTCATCTATCGTGATGCCGGTCTTATGGGGATCATCAATCAGAAAACCGGTGCGAGTGAGGAGATCGCCGAGCGTTCCTGGCTCGATACGAAAGAAGGCGAGATCGTTTTATTCGTGAGAGACACGGAGACACTGGTTCTGGCAGGAAGAGATGAGGATCAGACAGATTTCGAAACATTTACTCTCGAAGACGCGGAGTGAACCCTGGGTCGATCCTGCCCGGCGGGTCTACTGCGAGGGGGATATGGCCTTCGTCCCGGTAAAGGAAGGCTATCCTTTCGATAAGGAGATCCCCGACCGTGTCCCGTATGCGGGTCCCGGCTATCAGCGGATGGGCGACACGCTCCTGATCCACGGAGATGCGCCGACACCGATGCAGCTTGCCGCACTCATTGAATGGGAAAAGCCCTCGTGCATTCTTCACGCTGTGACCCATGAGGGGGTAATGCGGATCCCGAAAACGGTCGTTCTCTACGGCAAACCGCACGAGGTAACATTCCGTGAAGCCGGTATTTCCTATACTCTCGACCCGACCAAAGTCATGTTTTCCCAGGGAAACCGCGGGGAAAAGATGCGGCTCCGTTCTCTTGTTCATCCCGGCGAACGTATCGCCGACATGTTTGCAGGGATAGGATATTTCACCCTATCTGCTGCCCTTGCCGGGGGAAATGTTCATGCTATTGAACTAAATCCTGAGTCATTTGTTTACCTCAAAAAGAATATTGAGGATAACGGTCTTGCAGAGCGGATCAATCCGGAACGAGGAGACTGCCGGGAAAAACTCACCGGCATCTATGACCGGATCTTAATGGGACATTTTGACGCCCCCGACTTCCTCGAATCTGCTCTGGACCATGCGGGGTCGGGAACAACGATCCATGTTCATGGTCTCGGCGATCAGGAAAAAGGTATTTCTGAAACGATCCGGAGGGCAGGTTTTACGTACTTAATCAGCGAATATAAAGTAAAGAAATATTCCGGGAGCCTTCAGCACTCGGTCTGGGATGTGAAACTGCAATGAAAACTCTCAACAATATCCGGATCGTTCTCGGCGTTTGCGGCAGTATTGCAGCCGTTGAGACGATAAAACTCGCTCACGAGCTCAGACGCCGGGGCGCTGAGGTGACGGGCATCATGACTCCGGCAGCATGCGGGATCATTCATCCCGATGCACTGACCTACGCATGCCAGAAACCTGTTCTGACAAAAATATCCGGGATGGTCGAGCATGTACAATACTGCGGGGAAGGCGGAGAGGCGGATCTTCTTCTGATCGCTCCGACGACGGCAAATACTGTTTCAAAGATCGCGTGCGGGATCGATGATACGATCGTCACCACATTTGCAACTACGGCGATCGGACGGGGCATGCCGGTCGTCATCGTTCCGGCTATGCACGAATCCATGTACCGGCATCCGATCGTCAGGAAAAATCTGGAACTGCTCAAAGAGCTCGGTATCGATGTCGTCCCGCCCCATATCGAGGAGGAGAAGGCGAAGATCGCCGGTATCGACGACATATGCCTTTATGTCGAGCGTGCTCTCTCTTCAAAGAAACTTGCCGGCAAACGCGTTCTCATTTCAGGCGGGGCATGCCGCGAGGAACTTGACGATGTTCGTGTTCTGACGACGCGTTCCTCCGGAAGAATGGCAAAAGAACTTGCACGTGCGGCGTTCCGGCTCGGTGCGGAGGTCACTCTTGTGATGAATCCGATCCACGGTGTTGTCAGTGTCGTGAAAAATGTCCCTGCAGAAACGGCAGCCGGGATGCGGCAGGCGGTCCTTTTGGAAGCGAAAGGCTCGGACTATTATATTTCCGCGGCTGCGATCTCGGACTTCGCACCCGAGCGCGTCAGCGGGAAGATCCCCAGCGGTTCAAAGGTCCCGGTCCTGCTTTCTCCTTTGCCGAAATTGATCAACGAAGTTGCAGGTATGGGAATAAAAACCGTCGGGTTCAAATTGGGCGATAACGCAGAAGAGGAAGGACAAAAGCTTCTCGAGATACCCGGCGTTGTTCTGGTTCTTGCAAACAAACCGGAAACGATGGGATCGCCCGACGGTGAATATGTCTTTTTGCAGAAAGACAAAAAAGAAAAGGTACAGGGAACAAAAGCAGAGATAGCGGGAAAAGTATGGGACGTTCTTGTGTAGCTTTCGCTCCGGGTCATATCTCCGGATACTTTAAGCGGATCGACGGAGATTCGGTCCAGACGACCGGAAGTCTCGGAGCAGGCATCGTTATAGATAAAGGCGTCACCGTCTCGATGCGCGAAGCCCGGGAAACGTCGGTGACGATCGGCGACGGGACAACGGATCCATGGCTCATTCTTGAGGTCCTATCCGGTCTCGGCGTGAAGGCAGAGGTCCGGGTCACGGTCGGGATGCCTGTTGGAGCGGGATTTGGGATGAGCGCCGCAGGACTTCTTGCGACATACTATGCGGCGAACGCTGTTTTTCAGCTTGGTCTCGATCCTCTGGAGATCGCGGCTCTTGCCCACTCAAGCGAGGTGACCCATGGGAATGGTCTCGGGGATGTTGCCGCCGCAGCCGGCGGGGGTCTTGTCGTCCGCAGTTTTCCGGGTATTTCCGGCGTAACATCCAGGATCTATCCCGACGATGAGATATGGACGATAACGTTTGGCGGGATCCCGACTAAGGACGTCATCACTTCAAAAGAAAAAATGCGGCGGGTCACTGCCGCTTTTCCTGAAGGAGAACCCTCAACGCTCGTTCAGTTCATGGAAAACTCCGCTTTGTTTGCAGAGAAGAGCGGACTTCTTACGCAGGAGATCCGTCCCATACTTGCTGCGTGCAAAGCGGAGGGAGTTTTGGCATCCATGACGATGCTTGGAAACGGCGTCTTTGCCGCCGGTTTGCGTGCAGAAAATGTATTGAAACAATTCGGGACCCCGACCGCTCTTCACGTGAGCAGGACCGGTCCCGTAATTCTGGAGGAAACCTATGTCTGATATTCCAAAATCCCACCCGAGATATGTATCATTAGTTACGAGAGAAGAACTGGTCGCCTACGCAAAATCCGGTGTTGTGTCCATGGAGGGACTTACGTCACACGGACGCGGGGAGGCATTCGATTACCTGTTCGGTGAAAAAACATCCAAATCCGCCGCCCGTGCCGAAAAACTCGCTGCCCGCGTTCTTCTCGCGGCAAAGCATCCGGTCCTCTCAGTAAACGGCAATACTGCCGCTCTTGCGGCAAAAGAGCTGGCTCTTCTCCAGAAAGCATCCGGAGCAGAGGTCGAGGTGAATCTGTTCCACAGAACAGAGGAACGTATGACCCTTGTCACGGATGTTCTGGAAAAAGCGGGATGCGTCGTGTCGAAGGGTCCGGTCGAACGGTGTGTTCCGCTCCCCCACGACCGTGGTCTCTGCCGGCCTGAAGGGATAGGTTCGGCGGATGTCGTTCTCGTTCCGTTAGAGGACGGGGACCGGTGCGAAGCCCTCGTTTCGATGGGTAAGCTCGTTATTACCATTGATCTGAATCCGATAGACCGCACGTCGAAGACGGCAACGCTCCCGATCGTGGATGAAGTCCGGAGAGCTCTTCCCAATATTGCGAAAGAGTGCGACAGACTCCGTGCATCAGGCGGGAACGTGACCATGCCGGAAATCGACGGAACTTCTTTCCTGCACGAAGCAGTAAAGGATATTCAGGAATTCCTGTCCCATGCTCTGGATTGAAAAATACCGGCCAACGACGTTTGAAGAGGTCCTCGGGCAGCAAAGTCCGGTCCATCAGCTTGCAGCATATGCCAAAATGGGGAATCTGCCGCATCTGATGGTTATCGGACGGAGCGGCTGCGGGAAGTCTTCGGCTCTGGAGGTATTTTCCAAATCGTTCTATACGGAATCAGCCGCGGAGAATACGACCGTGTTGCCCGTCAGCGTGATGTTTTCGCAGGGTCATACGTATTTTGCGGAGAACGAGCGGTTTGCCCACCTGTATCAGAAGAACAAGTCGGTCATTGCGAACTTCAAGTATATCGTGAAGTGGCATGCCTCGCTGAAACCTTTGTCAGCACCGTTTCGTCTGATCATTTTTGACGGAGCAGGCGATCTGCCGAAGGATGCCCAGGCAGCTCTCCGCCGGATCATGGAGCGGTACAGTCAGACATGCCGGTTTATTTTTGTGACGAATTCGATCGCTTCGATAATCGATCCGATCCGGTCCAGATGTGTTCCTCTGTATTTCCTGCCGGTCGATGAGGCGACGATGCGGCTTTCTCTGACGAGCGTGCTCGAGAAAGAGGGTTGTACGGATGCCGTGTCGAAAGATGATCTGGAGATGCTTATTTTATGCGCCGCGGGTGATCTCCGGAAGGCTCTCGTGTGGCTGGAACTGATGGCTCTGCAAAAGGTGACCGATCTGTCTTCTCTTATGAAGACGGAGACGGGAGAACTTTCGGGTGCTGCGGTCCTTGCGGCCGGGAGAGGCGATTTTTCCACGGTCCAGAAGATCGTGGAAAATCTTCAGATCGAATACGGGATGAGTGCCGGGGAGGTGCTTTTGTCGCTTCGCGCGTGCCTTCGCGGTAGTATGACGCCGGAACTTGCCTTGCTTTTTTCAAAGGCTGATATTTCTGTTATCGAGGGGCAGAATGAGTATCTGCAGATGAATGCATTTGTGGATGAATTGACGGAATTGCTTTCTGTGCAGCATCACAGGTGAAGGTTTCCGGATATTCTCTCAAAATTTTCATATCCTCTCAGATGTGAGTAGTTCGGGGGTAGAATTTGTGGTATGCTAACGTAGTATCTAGTATGTCTTATCTCTTATTTTTCTGCAGAAGTTATTGATAGATGTTTTATACTTCGACCTCTAACCTAATGAGTAAGGATAGTATATTACATTTTTCTGCTGTCCCTGGATCTGCACTTTCTAAGGGGAGTGCAGTCGAAAATGATTAAGTTTCATAACCCGTCATCCGCAGGCCGTGAAAAACGGCTTGCCCGGTTGCGGGGGTGATGAGGATCTTTTGGTTGTTTTTTAGTTTTGTGTATCTTGCCGTATGCCGGCAGGATCAATGGGTGTTTGGAGTTTCTCCGTGACGGTCTTTGAGCTGCCCGGATGAGGATGTTTTTCGTGTTCCCGGAAAGAAAAAAAGAAAAAAGAGTTTTTTATTATCTTCTTCTGAGAAGAAGATGATCCGTGTCTGAAAAAATATCTGTCACGGAGAA
>CAYSRP010000021.1:0-16780 GCA_964433475.1 uncultured Methanomicrobiales archaeon | reverse complement strand
ATCAGGGACATTTTTTGGAAAATGTTTCGGTAGACATTACGAACTACGTCCTCACTCAACAAGGAATATGATCACAAATCCGGTACTCACCAAAATGCCCGTCGAATACGATGAATAGCTTATCACCCGCATCTCGCGAAAAGTAAAGTCCGGGTTTTACCGAAGGAAAAAAAGTGAGGATTCACACCATCTTAACGACCCAGATAATTAAAAAGGGGATGGTGAAAAAACCGAGGAAGAAAAAAAGATTACAAGACCAACTGCAAAGAGATTTTTTACTGTTCTCTCCAGTCGATATCCGGCGTCTTCAGAATAACATCCGCCGTTTTTTCACCGATACCCTTCACGGCGAGGAGTTGTTCCTTCGTTGCCGCAAGAAGCCCGCGAAGTGAACCGAACTCCTGCAAGAGATCACGGGCTGCTTTTGGTCCCACCTCGGGAAATGCTGTCACGACATACTCGACTGCAGCCTTTCCTGATCTGCTCGTTTTGGATTTGTGCAGTCCGCGTGGCGTCCGGGGCGAGTTGACTTCACGGCGGGCAAATGCCAGCAGCATCTCTGCCGTTTCGTTCGCATCCTTCGTGAACACGACCGACACATCGAAATCCACCGCGATTGAAGCGAGCGTGTTTCGTATGGCATTTGGATGGAGATTTCGGAGGTCATATAAGTCTGCAAGGGAACCCCCTTCGACTATCAGTACCGGGCGGATGGAATTATCTGCCAGGGCCTTCATCTGCCCGAAGAGGTCACGATCAATCAAGGTGTCCACAAAATCCTGGGTGGTCTTCCGTTCAACGAGGACCCGATCCCCGATGGCGTAGTCACCCACCGGAAGTTGTTCCAGCGTGATCTTCACGCCGAGATTGCTCAGATACTCGGCGACCCTGGACTGGGTCTCCCGGTTGTCGACGGTGACCGCAGGTCGGTCATTCTTCTCGTCAAGAACTTCCTGGATAACTGCATCTGCCAAAGTCAACTGGCCTTCAGGCGTACGGGCGTACGTTTGATCTCCCGCTGGTGGAATCCGTGTTGCAGGCACTGAAGGAACCATGCCGGTTCGCATTGCCTTCACACCTTTTTGCATCTGCTTCTCTCGGGTGTTGCTTACCCAGCGGTAGGTCTCGTCTGTCGTACCTTTCGTAACCAGAACGATGATTTTTCCTGCCGCGTTCCTGCCGGTTCTGCCTTTTCTCTGGATACTTCTGATTTCAGAAGGGACCGCCTCATAGAAAATGACGAGGTCCGTGGATGGGATATCCAGCCCCTCTTCCCCGACCGAGGTCGCGACAAGGACCGGGTATTCGCCTTCGCGGAATTGTTTTATTGCTGCGATCTGCTCTTTCTGGGTGAGTCCCTTGTCGGAATCGTGCGATGCCTGTCCCACGAACCGCTTTGCCGGGATGCCCGCCTCTTCAAGGTGATCAACCAACATCTGGACCCCGTCTCGATATGTTGCAAATACCATGATACGTGAATCAGATGTGGTAATAAGCTGCTCCCGGATAACCCGTACAACTTCATCAGCCTTTGGATGAAGTTCTTTTGTCCAGTTTGTGCAAAGCGCCAGAAGCCGCTGGAATCTCTCGTCTGCATAGATTCTTTTTGACGCCTTGCTGCCTGCACCGCCCGCACCTTCCGCTTCAAGACGGAGAAGGTAGGCTTTCAGTGCTGTCGTTCCCTGGGACTCAGCGAGTGTGACGCCATGCCGGAGTTTCATCAGCTCGGCGTGGATGGAGATGGCAGCGTATGCCGTCTTGTCCTTTTCCTGCATACGTGACTGGATCTGCGCCATGAGTGCATTCAGGGCTTTCATCGAGAGAGCCTCTCGTTTCGGAACGCGGTAATTGAGTGCCGCAAGACTCGTCAGCCGGTCGTCGATCATGGTGTTGAGAACGGAAACCGCGAGCCACAGGTCTTCGGGAAGGTCGACCATGTGGTATTCGATTTCGCGTTCGTGTACATATGGGCGGACATCCGGATCGGTCTCGATGCGGCTCTCGACTATCGTGATCGAAAGATGCCGGCATATCTCAGCAACCTGCTCGGCATCTGAACCTGGAGATGCCGTCATGCCGAGAAGAAGCGGATTATTTGCACTTGCATTGTAACGTTCTCCGATGAAAACATAAGCGTAGTTGCCCACGGTCCGGTGACATTCGTCAACGATCAGGAGGGACACATCCGTGAGGTCATATCTTTCTGCAATAAGGTCATTCTTGATGACCTCGGGAGTTGAAATGCAGAACTTTGCACTTTCCCACATCTTGATACGTTTTGCCGGCGGGGTCGACCCGGTGAACATAATAATGTCTTCTTCATCAATGAGGAGGTTCTTGGAAAAATAGCGAAGGTGTTGTTCGACCAGTGGTTTGGTCGGAGCAAGCATGAGGATCTTTCCGGATTCAATCCTCTCTGCCGCAACGAGCAGGGCGACCGCGGTTTTTCCCATGCCGGTCGGGAGAACGAGGAGAGTGTTTCCCTGAAGGGCATGTTTCGCGATGCTCGTCTGATAGGTTCTGTCTTCCAGAGTATTTTCGGGAATATTTCTTCGGCTTACGTAGCTCATAAGATGGATTTATCGAAGGAAAGTTTTCCTTTGAGCAGACCGGGGATAGCTTTCAGGACATTGGCTGAGGGTCCGCGGATCTGTTGCATTGAGTCACGATCACGGATAGTAACCGTGGTGTCTTCTTTGGTGTCGTAATCGACCGTGATACAATACGGAGTTCCGACTTCGTCCTGTCTTCTGTATCGTCTGCCTATTGCACCGGCGTCGTCGTATTCGGTCTGGATGCCTGCATTCTGGAGTTCGATTACGAGTTTCTTGGCGATGTCGTCAAGTCCGTCGCGTGCCATTAACGGGAGCACGGCCACCTGAATCGGTGCGACTTCCTTCTTGAACCGCATGACGACCCTGTTCTCTCCGTCTGCGATATCTTCTGCGTAGGCGTGCTCAAGCACCATATAACAGATCCTGTCGATACCGTAGGATGGTTCAATAACGTGCGGCATGACTTCTTCACCGAAGACGTCGACGAGTTCGTCTTTCTGGGTGTACATATCGGGCGTGATGAGGATCTTCTCACCGTCGATTTCGAGGTGGATGCCGTCTGTTTCAGGCGTTGCATTCAGCATCTGCTCAGAGATGATTT
The DNA here is from genome assembly GCA_964433475.1 of uncultured Methanomicrobiales archaeon. Taxonomy (GTDB): domain Archaea; phylum Halobacteriota; class Methanomicrobia; order Methanomicrobiales; family Methanocorpusculaceae; genus Methanocorpusculum. The sequence continues at coordinate 13,624 of CAYSRP010000021.1, read as the reverse complement.
TTGCTTTGCCTTTAAAGATCGGGCCTAGTTTGCCGAAATTCGGGATGATTGCCTTGTGGTGGACCTTCTTTGGTTCCGGGTATTGAATGAAGACGGTGTTCTTCTGACCGGAGACTCTTGCATGTGCTTTGAGGTCGTAGTTGGTTCTGTCGGCAATACCGACGATTTCTACCCAGCCGAACCGGTCTGAAAGGGCTTCTGCATCCCAGCAGTCTGTTGCGTAGTGTGCACGCTCATCAGGCATATGTTGCCGGAATCTGATTTTATCAGGATTGAATCCGACAGTACACAAAATGTCGTGGGTCATTGCAACATAGTATGCGACGTATTCATTGGCGATGACTCCCTTGTCGACTGCTTCCCGCATCGACATGATGACTGCGGGGGTCTCCTTTGTCTGCTGCTCAATTCCCCAGAGGGGCATCTTATAGTTTGCATAGCGGGCGAAAAGCGGATGATTCTTTTCGTCCGGGTGAACGAATATTTCAGCCTCGGCCTGAGTAAATTCCCGGAGGCGGATCATTCCCTGGCGCGGGGATATCTCATTTCTGTAGGATTTTCCTATCTGAACCGCTCCAAATGGGAGGTGATCACGATAGAATCTGAGGAGTCTTGGGAAATCCACGAACATTCCCTGTGCAGTTTCCGGGCGGAGGTATCCTTTTCTCTGTCCGCCAGGACCGATGGAGGTCGAGAACATGAGGTTGAAATCGAAGACTTCAACTTCACCGAGAATTTTGCCGCATGAGGGACATTCTTTGTCGACGAGGACATTGTGGAGTTCCTCTTTTGACATGGTTCCCGCGTGCGGAATGTTGAATGCTTCAGCAACGTGATCTGCACGGAAGAATTCCTGACAGTGCGGGCACTGGAACATTTTGTCGGAGAATCCGCCGACGTGTCCGGATGCAACGTAAATCGGTTCGATACCGACCGTAGGGCATTCTATTTCGTAGTATCCTTCCTGAACAACGTAGAAGCGTCGCCAGATATTTTCGATCCGGCGTTTCATCATGGCCCCGAGAGGTCCATAATCAATAAAACCGGCAACAGAACCGTATATTTCAGAAGAGGGCCAGACGAATCCTCTTCTGCGGGCTAGTTCAGTGACTTTTTCGTAGGTGTCTTCAGATTCAGCCATGTATATCTGGATATTTATGGGATTTGAATCCATAAAGATATACTTGTATTAAGCGCCTGAAGAGCGTATCCGCATATGGTTCGGTGCATCAAAGCAGAATGGGGAATATCATATAGTACCCGTCTATATTACTTTTTGCATAAGTTGCTCCCCACGCTTTTGAGTGCGGGCGTTTGAACAAACTATTATATAGATATACATCCCTTTTGAAGGGATAGTCAATATTGAAGGATATTAGATATGGCACCAAAAAAGAGACAAAAAGATTTGATGCAGTTATTTTCCAATCTGACGCAGAAAACGAAGATTGTTGAACCAATGAAGACACTTCATGGGACTCTTCGTGACCAGGATGCTGTGGAGCGGGAAATCGCTTTGATCATGCGGGAAATTCAGGAGCGTGGTTTTTTCAAAACAAAACTTGAGCCTATTCAGCTTGCGCGCCTGATCACTGCTTTCTATGCGGGGAAGAATGATACTGAGATTGCGCGGGAACTTGGCGACGAGAAGTTGTCAAAGACCGTTGCAAGAGCCCGGGTCCAGTTGAAACTATTCCGTGATTTGGATTTCAATATGCCATTTGATCCCGAACAGATGAAGACGATGATGAGTGCCGATTTGACGATGAAGGAAATTTCCGAGCAGCTTGGTATTTCCCCGACGACTCTCCGCGAATACCGTCATGTCATCAAGCAGAAAGAAGATACAACGCTCGACCCTTATCTGGAAAGAATAAAGGATGTCATGGAAGATCGTGACCTGACCGAGAAAATGGCATCCGCATTGCAGGAGGATACGCTTGGTGAGTCGATTGATATCGCCGAGTCAACCGATATGACGGAAGTCAACTAATTCTATTTTTATATTTATTTTTGTAATGGTCTGTGTTTAGTGCATCTAATTATCGCAAGCTATTGGTTGGTGATAGCTCTCTGCACAACATACTATCTCTTATGGGTGTTTTTTTATTTCCCAAAGACCATTATTGCATATGCATATAAAATACGTTGGGCATTCATGTTTCATTCTGGAAGGCTCAAAGAGACTTCTCTTCGATCCGTCGCCGATAAAGGATCCTGCATCGGTGGAAGCCGATCTGACCCTGATCTCTCACGCACATGCGGATCATCTAGGGGAGAGACCGGAGCGGTTTTCGCTGACGGCGGCAACGCATGAGTTGTCGGAATATCTGAAGTCGATCGGCGTGGAGACGATTGGGATGAATATCGGGGGATCTGTGAAATACGAAGGAATAACGATACGCATGGTTCCCGCCCTGCACTCATCTTCCATTCGGAAGCCGGATGGTACGAGTGTCTATATGGGGGATCCATGTGGATTCATTGTGGAGATGGATGGTCACGTGATTTATTTTGCGGGAGATACGGGTTTGTTCTCCGACATGAAAGTTCTGAAGACGCTCTATCACCCGGATGTGGCGATTCTTCCAGCGGGTGGTCGTTATACGATGGGTCCGGAAGAGTGTATGATCGCAGCAGAGTGGATCGGAGCGAAGACAATTATTCCGATGCATGTTAACACATATCCTGAGATCGAACAGGATCTTCCGGAGTTCAAGCGTGTGATCGAACTGACGACAGTCATGCACGTCGAGATCATGAAACCTGGAGAATCGCTCGAACTGAAGTGATGTAAGAAGTATGCAGATTTTATACCTTAGGCAGCCACGATCATTTTCGGGACGCCGGTTTACTATTGGGGTATGACAGCCCAGATGAAGATGGTCGTGGACAAAGTCTACTCAAAAGATGACCTTTTCCACACGCAGAAGAAGAAGAAGGTCGGCATCGTCGTGATCGGTGCAAGTCCCGCAGACGACTCCCAGTATAAGTTGATTGGCGACCAGTTCTAGTGTTTATGCGAGTATTTTGGCTGGAAGATGATTTTTAACGAACCTATTTTCGCCTTTGCCGAAGATGAGGCGGCGGCAAACAGCTTGGAGTTGTTCCGGCTCGGCGAACTCTGAAAGATGCTGTAAATTTCTCATTATCTTTTCTCAAGACTATCTTTTTGCGTTCTTCAAAGGTCAGTATGCCAGAACTGATATTGGAGATAGGACAATGTTCAACGGTATTTCTATTCCGGCACTATGTGTTTCTCTCTCGGGATGGTCCTTCTTCCTCATTTGATTGGTGTGAGGAACGGTTTTCTCTATCCCATGGTTACGGCATGGAAGTTGATGGAATCATCTGCCAAACATTCGTTTACAGTGAACCCTCAGAAAATATATGTATCTAGCAGCAAAGTGATGAATAAAACTCCCTAAAAACAATATCCTCTAATACCCCTGCATCCAAATATTTTCATATGTCTCGCGAGCACAGAAAAGATATTCCCGTATTCACCGCCATCCTCACCGTCTCCACTACCAGAACCGAGAAAACAGATCTCAGCGGAGCAATACTCCGGGATGCTTTCACTAATGCCGGAATGCAAATAGTAGTTCAGGAAATCGTGACTGATGATGTGGTTGCCATCAAAAATGCACTCACTCATGCTATGATAACGGCAAATTGTATCATCCTTTGCGGGGGTACCGGACTCACATGCGACGACTGTACTATAGAAGCAGTGACTCCGTTCTTTGAAAAAACCATGGATGGATTCGGGGAACTCTTCCGCCGGTTAAGCTACGATGAAGTTCAGAACTCCGTGATTCTTACCAGAGCAACTGCCGGAATCGTAAATGGTAAAGTTATATTCTGTATTCCCGGGTCTCCAAACGCCGCAAAACTCGCCGCAGAAAAAATCATTGTGCCGGAAATCAGGCACATCCTTACCCATGCAGGGCAATAATTATTCTTTTATTTTTTCGATAACATGGATACCCTCGATCCGTGTTACCGGGTATTGTCCAAATGCATCCTTTTCTGCTGACTTCACCATATCCCATATCGTAAGCAAAGCAACCGAGACCCCCGTCAAAGCTTCCATTTCTATCCCTGTTTTTGCATAGGTTTTCACGCGGCATTCTGCCTCAATAAATGCTTCTGTCTGGACAAATTCGATCGTCACTGACCCGACCGGAATCTGATGACACATTGGGATAATTGCCCATGTCTGTTTTACCGCCATCGTTCCGGCAACCTGTGCCGTGGCAAGTACATTCCCTTTCACAACCGCTCCTTTGGCTATTGCATTCAGCGTTTCGGGTCGCAGATATATTCGACCCGAAGCCAGAGCCATACGGGAAACATCGGGTTTCGGGGTCACATCCACCATGTGGACCTCGCCTTTTTCATTTAGATGGGTAAAAGTTGACATCATCTCTCCTTTACTAATTTGTATTCTAAGTTTCTAAGGTCATCGGTCAAAATATTAGTGTGTAAACCACGTTAACTTAACCTGAAACTAAATGGTTATGGTACATACCGCCCAATACAATACGAACCAATGCAAAATACTATGCCCAGAGATTCTATCCTTATCGACCCTTATAATAGAATCGTCACCGACGTAAGAATTGCCCTGACCAGTTCATGTAATTTACACTGTCTCTACTGTCATCAGGAAGGCGAAAACTGTAATGGCTGCACTGTTCATGCAGGTCATACACAGTTGAACAAAGATGACTTTGCCGAACTCGTCCGTCTTTTTGCCGATCTCGGTATTAGCACCCTTAAACTCACCGGAGGCGAGCCCCTCCTCCATCCGGATATTCTGGAAATGATCCGCAGTATTCCTTCCACGATTGAGACCTCACTCACCACAAATGGGACGCTTCTTGCAAAAATGGCTCCCGCCCTGAAAGAGGCAGGTCTATCAAGGGTAAACATCAGTCTGGATTCTCTGCGTCCTGAACGCTATAAAAAAATTACCGGAAGAAACTGTCTTGCCGATGTTTTGCAGGGAATTGATGCCGCTCTTGATTCCGGGCTCACGCCCGTAAAAATAAATGTGGTGCTTCTCCCCGGAATCAATGACGATGAAGTCCCCGATTTTCTCGCATTCGTCCGGGGAAAGCAGGACCTTATTCTGCAGTTTATTCAGTTGATGGATATCAACGGCTGGGCAGACAATATGGATACCTCGGTACATGAAAACGCGGACTTTGTCACCAAACTCGAGCAGGAGATTTCTTCCCATGCAAAAATTGTGGAAACCAGGAAGATGCATCACCGAAGGAAATATTCACTGGATGGCGCGACCATTGAGATAGTTCGTCCGATGCATAACCCGGAATTTTGTGCGAACTGCAATAGGATTCGTGTGACTTCAGACGGGAAACTCAAACCATGTTTGATCAAGACTGGAAACGAGGTAGATATTCATGATCTCCATGGTGATGAGTTGCGAATGGCAGTTTTTCGTGCCGTACAAAATCGGGCTCCGTATTTTTCAGAGGGAAGAAGATGACCATTCGTATGCAAAAGGACGAGATAGATCTCACCAGCCTGCTGGTCACATCACGTTCGGAGAAAGCAGGGGCACGTGTCATCTTTATCGGGGACGTTCGTGACGATGGTATCGATTCTCTCGATATTGAAGCCGATGTCAATATTGCCGAAAGTGATCTGACAAAGCTTGCTAAAGAGGCATGTGACCAGTATCATGTTCTCTCAGTTGATATTGTTCACCGTTATGGTCGGTTAGCAGTTGGCGAAATAATTGTTGTAATTGTCGTCACTGCCGGTCATCGTGAAGAAGCGTATGCGGCATCACGTTATATCATCGAAAAAATCAAGGAATATGTTCCCATCTGGAAACGTGAAGTAATCAATGGGAAATCCGGCAACTGGTGCCATTAAGGAGATAATCATGAAATCACCACTCAATCAGATACCATTAGTAAAAGCTCTCAGCTATGTCAGAAGTGTTGAAAAACCGAAATCTGTAAAGATCGTTCCACTATCTGACGCAGCCGGATGTATTCTTGCGGAATCCCTCTATGCGAAGTATTCTGTACCGTCAGCACCGCTTTCTGCGATGGACGGATTTGCCGTTCATGCCGAAGATACGAAAAAGACCATCATCACCTCGTTTGCACGGGTAAATACAGGTAATGCTATTCCTGAGGGATTCAATGCGGTTTTGATGGTGGAAGATGCTGAGTTTACCGGGGATCATCCAACTGAGATTCGTCCAGCTATAGAGTTGACAACAGGGGACAATGTTCGTCCGGTCGGCGAGGATATTTTTGCGGGGCATATTATCCTCCCGAAAGGTGCAGTTATCCGTCCGCTTGATATCGGGTCGATTGCTGCCTATGGCATCACGGAAGTAAAAGTCCGCTCGCTTACAATCGGCATCCTCCCTACGGGGACGGAACTGGTCAGTCCCGGAACCGTGCCAAAGCCCGGGCAGCTTGTGGAGAGCAACAGTATAATGTGTGCGGCGTATCTCCGTGAATTCGGGGCGGATGTTATCTGCTATCCTCCGGTGATCGATGATAAGGAATTGATTCGTCAGGCTGTTCAAAAAGCCCTTTTGGAGTGCGATCTGCTGTTGATTTCTGCTGGTTCGTCGGCCGGAACGAAGGATTACACATCCACGGTTCTTGCAGAACTTGGTGACCTGAAATTTCACGGGATCTTCTTGAAGCCGGGAAAGCCGGTGATGCTCAGTGTTGTATCAGGCAAACCTGTAATTGGTATGCCGGGATATCCAATCTCCTCGCAGACTGTCATGCGTGCTTTAGTGAGTGAACTGCTTGCTTCCTGGGGATACCCCGGACCTGAAAAAGAGTATGTGGATGTTGTTCTCGGGAGTATCGTGAGGTCCAAAGAAAATCTGGAGGAGTATTTCCTGTATTCTGTGGGTGTTGTCAACGGGAAAACGGTCGCAATTCCCCACTCGAAGGGGTCGAGTGTGCAGATGTCCGGAGTCCGGGCAAATGCAGTGATACATGTTCCCTCAGGTTGCAAAGGATATGCTGAGGGTACAGTTGTGTCTGCTCTTCTGACGGTGCCGAAAGCAGATATTGCCAAGACATTTCTTATTGGAGGAATCTATGATACTGCCCTATTTCCCCTGATGGAAAAAGCAGCTGAGGCGGGCATCCGCATTCGGACCGGGGATTTTGTGGAGGAGGAGGGAATTCGTTTAGTACAGAATGGATACTGTCATGCCGCCTGCATCAATAAAGGCACTCCGGTTCCAGATGGATGCATTGGGCGAATGTGTGGGTCGGTGCAGCTCGTCTACAAAAAAGACCTGGCTAATGAATTCCTGCGACTTGTCGTATGAAATCATAAATCAGGTTTCATGCAGCAAAAATTGTTTGGAGAACTGGAACATCAGTTGGATTCCTCCATCGATTTTCATTGCATCGAAGTCATCAACAAAATACTTATCTTATTTTTTTCATAAAAGTGCGGGTCATTTCCTTACCTGGACTCCATTCTTGAGACTGTCTCGTACGGCGTATTTGCACTGTGTGTTTCCACATGTCCAAACAGGTGTCAACCTCGTTCAATGGGTGATGAACATTTTTTTCATATCGGGAATGTCGATGTTTCTGATGAAACGCCGGTTTTTACTTTAAATCCTATTTTCCCGCATTTGATGCATACGTGAAGAAATATCTTGGCGGAAAATCTGACAATAAAAAAGCATAGTTGGATGACCGTTTTTATGATTCAGATAAAAACCTGAATGGCAGTTGCTTTACAGGTCACTGTAACTGTACTTCCGATCGAGAGACCAAGTCGTTCCATACTTTGAATGGTAACTGATGCCGTGAGCGGGATACCAACATCTACCAAAACATGAAGAAAGAGTCCTTCATTTTTGATTGCGGTGATCGTTCCCGTCAGGGAATTAACAGCACTTGATTCGATTTTTTCTTTAGAGAGAATGAGTTCTTCCGGGCGAATACTGACACAAACTTCTCCAGATAATGCGGTGACGGTACGGAGTTTTATCCCCGCAATATCAACGCAGACAATTCCATCATGCTTTACGACGACGGTTCCGCGGAAAAGGTTGAGGTTGTCGGCAAATGAGGATACAAAGTTGGATTTTGCACTCCGGAGCACATCTTCGGGAGTCCCTGAATCAATGATTTTTCCATGCTCAATGATTGAGAGTCTGTTTGCCATGGAAAGTGCGTCAGTTATTGAGTGGGTCACCAATATGCAGGGAATGCCTGCTGTTTTGATGACGGAGGAAAGTTCCCGTCTCATGGATTCCTGGGTTTTGACATCCAGTGCGGCAAGCGGCTCATCCAAAAGGAGAACATCCGGACTTGGAGCGAGAGCTCTTGCAAGAGCAACTCTTTGTCTCTGACCCCCGGAGAGTCTGGTTACCGGCTGGTTGGCAATATCGGTAATGCCCATATTGTGACAGAGCGTGGCAACACGGTCTTTTACCTCCGTAGCCGACAGATTTTTCATCTTCAGACCATACGCGATATTATCTTCGGCTGTCATGTGCGGGAAGAGGGCGTAGTTCTGGAACATATATCCTATGTTTCGCATCTCCGGCGGCAGATTGATTTTTGCTTTCGCATCGAAATATACGATATCATTTGTCGAGATCCTGCCTGCTTCAGGTTTCAGGAGTCCTGCAATAATTCTGAGAGCAGTGGATTTTCCCGCCCCATTTTCTCCGAGAAGTGCAAGAGTTTCTCCATCGGCAACATTGAGATTTGCTATGTCCAGTGTGAAATCACGCAGTTTCTTTGTCACAGTTACGTTAAGCATAGCGTTGGGTCCTCCGTCCAAGATATTTTACCAACAGGATGATGGCAAACGAAAATATGACCAGAATGATCGCGAGAGCGATGGAAACTGCTGTGTTGGATTGCAGTGCTGAGTAGATCGCAAGCGGCATAGTCTGGGTTTTACCCTGAAAGTTTCCGGCAAACATCATCGTTGCTCCGAATTCTCCGAGCGCGCGGGCAAATGTCATAACAACGCCTGACAAGAGAGAACTTGCGGCAAGCGGCAGAGTGACGCGGAAAAAGGTTCTGACGGGTCCGGCACCGAGTGTTCGTGATGCCGCTTCATAATCCAGATCAATTGCCTCGAAACTGGAACGTGCCTGACGTATGAAAAACGGCGAGGCAACAAAGATTTGGGCTATAACAACTGCAGTTGTGGAAAATGCAATCGTGATGCCGAATATGGAAAAATACTGTCCGAGAAGTCCATTTTTTCCGAATGCCATTAAGAGGGCAAGACCTGCAACAGTGGGTGGTAGCACGATCGGCAGATCGGTCAGAGTATCGACGATATCTCTGCCTGGGTAGGAGTTTCGTGCGTTTACATAAGCAAGCGGTGTCCCGAAAATAACGACAACAATCGTAGAGATAACTGCCGTAAATGCGCTGAGTGTTAAGGCATCACGTGCCTGTTCACTGGCTAATGCAACGAGAATATCCTCCAGACCAACGCGGGTAAAGAGGGATACGATCGGTACGGTTATCAGCAGTAAAAAAAGCAGGAGGAGTATACCAACAAGGATTCTCGTGCATTTTCGGGCTAAGAACCCTGATTTTTTGTTGGGCAAACTCATCCTTTCTCCATAATTATGCAGTTGCCGGGTCGAATCCGTAGGATTTCAGAACGGTACTTCCTTCGGTTCCGGTCAGGTAGGATTCAAAGAGTTTGACGGTATCTACTTTGTCACAGTCGGAGAGGATACCATACGGGTATTCTGCAATGACGTTGTACTGGTCAGGGATATCAATTAATGTGATCTCATTTAAGTCGTCTCCGACAACGGCGGATTTGTAAACGATCGATGCATCTGCATCACCATTGGTGAGATAGAATTTGATCTTCGTGACTGCATCGGTTTCGGTGAGGACATTCTTGTAGAATGCATCCGAATATCCTGCGTGGTCTGCATCGTAGGAAGCAACAATGGTTCTGGTGTATTCACCAAATGGTACCGCAGAGTCGCCAATAACGAGACCTACTCCGGATCTTGCCATGTCGCCGAGGTCCGTGATGTTTGCCGGGTTGGCTGTTGGTACGGCAATTGCGAGCTTGTTGTAGAGTAGAGTTTTCTTTTCGCTGATCAATCCTGCATCAACAACCGGCGTGAACTGTTTGTTGCTTGCGGAAATGTACATGTCAACGTCAGCACCTTCAAGAATCTGTGTCTTTAAAGTGGAGCTTCCTGCAAAGTTGTAATCTACAGTGATGTAGGGGTATTCGTTTTCAAAGTCGTCTCCGATCTCAGTAAGAGCATCGGTTAAGGATGCAGCGGCAAAAACAGTGATTGTTACCGGTTCCTGTTCTTGAGTGTTAACACAGCCTGCAGCGAAGATAGTTACTGCAAGACAGAGCAGTATAGCTGCTCCAAGCAAAATTTTGTTTTTTTTCAGAGTCATTTCACTGTAATTATTAGCTAACATTACAAATAAGATTATAGTTATATGTTAGCCATATCTAATTAACAAGGTGTAAGAAAAATCAGGATTTGACGGGAAAAAAATCACGGTGCATTATGTCAGATACCTCTAAATAGTTTTCTCTAACTAGTTCCCATTGGAATAAAACTAATAGATATTTTACTTTGAAACACACACTAGATAATTAGTTATGACGAAAGTAGAGACTAGTAATACCAAAACAACACGTCTCTACCATAGTATCCAGAAACGTAAACTCATTGTTTTGGTAATCTTGGCACTAGTTCTTATCATTTCATCTATCCTTGCCATAGGGATAGGCTCAGTCTATATACCACCTCAGGATGTTCTCACGGTATTTGGACATGCCCTCTTCCCTGAACAGATTTCATCCCCGGATGACGGCATGGCAGACCTTATCGTTCTCAACTTCCGGCTCCCGAGAATTTTGCTGGCTATACTTGCCGGAGTCGCCTTAGCGACCGCCGGTGCAGTCATGCAGGGACTTCTCAGAAATCCTCTCGTCAGTCCTTTCACCCTTGGACTCTCCTCTGCTGCTTCATTTGGAGCTGCTCTTATGATCGTGCTTGGACCGGCAATATTCGGCGCAGTCTTTGCCGGCACTATTATATTGGTTGGCGTCACCTTTTCCATAAAATCCATCCTACTCATTTTGTCCGCATTTCTCTTCGGCTGGCTCAGTGTCATTTTGGTCTATTTCATTTCCAAAACGAAAAACACCTCCCAAGCCATTATGATCCTCGCCGGCGTTGTCATAGGGTATCTTTTTCAGGCGGGACTCCTCGCCCTCAAATATGTTTCCAACGACGACGCTCTCCGGGAAATCGTCACCTGGCTCATGGGTGGTATGTGGGGTGCGACCTGGCAGGCGATTGCCATTCTCCTCCCGATAGTTCTTATATGCTTCTTTCTCGTTGAACGAAAAGCCTGGGACCTCAACACGCTCTCGAGCGGCGATGATGTTGCCAAAAATCTCGGCATCAACGTCCAGCGGTTCAGGATCTCCGGTCTTTTGATTGTCAGTTTCGCGGCATCGGCCTGCCTTGCCTTCACGGGGATCATTGGGTTTGTTGGACTCATGGCACCGCACATCTGCAGAATGCTTCTAGGAAACGACTACCGCTACCTTCTGCCGGCATCCGCACTGTTAGGTGCTCTCATTCTCCTTATCTCCGACACGGTCGCCAGGGTCATCTTCGCCCCGGTTGAGATCCCGGTCGGCATCATCATGTACATCCTTGGAGGACTCTTCTTCCTTTTCCTTATCACCAGAGGGCACGGGAGGTATCTCGCATGAATATCTCGATTGAGCATGTCACACAGAAATACGGAAGCCATGAAGTCCTTCACGACGTGAGCTTCGAATCAAAATCTGGAGAAGTTCTCGCACTCTTGGGTCCGAATGGCTCAGGAAAATCCACTCTAATCAAGACAATCGCTGATATCATCTCTCCTGCTGCCGGAACAATCAAAATTGACGGTACCGACCTGCAGAAAATCGACCCTATTGACCGGGCGAAGATGATCGGGTATGTCCCGCAGTATTTCCATTATACACCGTTCACGACAGTCCTTGATACTGTTCTAATAGGGAGGAGACCGTATATGAGCTGGTCAGTATCTGATGATGACTTGAACATCGTTGATTCTGCTCTATCCATAATGAGCATCACTGATTTGTCAGACAGATTCGTCAACGAACTTTCCGGGGGGCAGCGGCAGCGGGTGTTCATCGCCCGGGCGCTTGCTCAGGATCCGTCCTTCTTTCTCTTCGATGAGCCAACCAGCTCTCTTGATCTCAGACACCAGTTGGAAACCGTTTTGACCATGCAGAACATTGTTAGAAAGGATGACTCTGGTATGATAATCGCCCTGCATGATCTGAATCTGGCACTCCGTTACACGGATAAAGTGCTGATGCTCAAAGACGGCGAGATGTATGCCTATGGAACTCCTGATAATGTCCTCACGGTTGAATCTGTCCGGGATGTCTACGGAGTAAATTCAGAAATTGTTGAAAATGAACAGGGGAAGTTCATCCTCTCCTATGCTCCATCATAGATGGTATTATGAAGAAAGTATTTGTTACTCTGGGAGTCATTATGACTCTGATTTGTATTGTGTTCGCCGCTGGATGTGTCTCAGGTGATACGTCTAATAATCTCACCATCACGAATTCGGACGGATCGACCGTGACGCTGAATCATACGGCCGAGCGTATCGTTCTCCTGAACTCAAATGCGGGCGAGATCCTGTATCTCTTAGGAGATGCCGATAAAGTGGTTGGTATTTCCCAATCGATCGCGAACAATGCTGAACAGGCGAAGATGTATCCGAATGCCGTGGTGGTCGGAGCATGGAACGAACCGGATGTGGAATATCTTATTTCGCTTGATGCTGATCTGGTCATTGGTTACGCAACTTCGAAGCCGAAGAACGCCGAAGTTCTCGCCTCAGCGGGTATTCCAATTGTGTACATTGATTGCACAAAGCCTGAAACGATGGCTCAGGATATCATGGAGATCGGGAAGATCTCCGGCAATGTTGAGCGGGCGCAGGAGATCGCGGATTATTATGACGAGGTCATTACCGAGGTCGAATCAAGAGTCAACCCGATCTCTCTGAGCCACACGGTCTACGCGGAAAGCTACACAGCCTACTGGGCGCAGGGAACGGATACCGGTATGGGACAACTCATCTCGATCGCCGGCGGACAGAATATCATGATGGATGCCGGTTCCAAAAAGATCTCCGACGAGTGGGTGGTTTCATCCAGTCCGCAGATCATCGTGAAGCTCGTGAATAATATGAACGATCCAAAGGCCGCGTATGACGAGATTGTATCAAGGACCGGGTTCAATACGATCAGTGCAGTCGAGAACGACCAGGTCTGGCTTCTTAGAAACGATCTTACCTACGGGCCGAGATCCTGTGCCGCGGCGGTCGCTCTTGCAAAAATGATCCATCCGGACATGTTCGAGGATATGAGCGTGGAGAGCGTTTTAACGGAGTTCAACGTCCGCTTTGGAACAGACTTCAATGTGACGGGCCTGACGTATCCGGCGTTGTAAGATTTCCTAGGGAATCTATTTTTTTAGTGATTTTTTAGAGAAGGGTGTCTATTTGGATGTGGATGCATA
>CAYSRP010000020.1:0-16845 GCA_964433475.1 uncultured Methanomicrobiales archaeon | reverse complement strand
TCTTTGCTTCCCTCAGCTGCCTTCTTTGAGAGTTCTTCTGCCTTGACTTTCTTTTCTTTGTTCAGTTTCTGCATCTGTTTTTTACTTGTCGGCATATTGTAACTTCGCTACTCCTTTGACTTACTCTATTTAGATTTTTTCTGTTTTATACATATCCCCATACAAAAAGCCCGGGACGGTCCCTGGAAATTTATTTTTTTAGCGTCTGTAATCGACGATGACGCTCTTTTCGCTGGCTTCGGTCAGGTATTTTTTGACGACGTTTACGTGGTAGGGATGTTCGGCGTAGCCGCGAAGATCTTCTTCGTTTTCGACGATCACCGTTAAGGCGAGGTCGAAGGACCGGTCGGTGTGATAGAGGTCGATGCCGACTTCAAGTTCTTTGATCTGTTCAACGGTTCCTTTCATGGAGAGGATGAGGTCGCGGGCTTTTTCGGCGCATGCCGGGTCTTTGAGTTTGAAGAGGACGATGTGTTTTATCATAAAAAGAAGGATTATGGACTGACTCTGTGTCGATCCCGCGGGAAGAGAACTGCTTCCCTGATGTTTTGGAGGTCAAGCATGGTCATGACGAGACGTTCGGCTCCAAGTCCCCATCCGGCATGGGGCGGCATGCCGTATCTGAAGGGGTTGAGGTAGAATTCGAATGAGTCGGGGTTGAGTCCTTTGGCTTTTATCTGTTCGACGAGGAGCGGGTAGATGTGGCAGCGCTGTGCTCCGGAGGTGAGTTCCATTCTGGGGTGCATCATGTCGAAGGCACGGCAAAGTTCGGGGCGGTCTTCGAAAGGCATGGTGTAGAATGGTCTGGTGGATGTTGGCCATTCGGTGATGAAGTACATGGTGCCCATTTTTTCTCCTACGATCCTTTCTGCTGCGGTGGAAAGGTCGTCACCGAAGACGAGTTTTTCTCCTCCTGCGGTGGAGATCCCGATGGCTTCTTTGTAGGTGATGCGTGGGAAGGGGACGACGGGGATCTTGAAGTCGGTGATCCCGAGGGCTTCGAGTGAGTCGGCGCAGTGGTCGGCGACGTATTTGTATGCGTAGGTCACGGCGTTTTCGAGAACGCTCATGGCGTCTTTTTCGTCGGCGAAGGACATTTCAACGTCGATGGAGGTGGCTTCGTTTAGGTGACGGAGGGTGTTGTGTTCTTCTGCACGGAAGATGGGACCGATCTCGAAAACTCTGTCGAATCCGGCGCTCATGAGCATTTGTTTGAAGAGCTGGGGGGACTGGTTGAGGAATGCTTCTTTGTCGAAGTAGGCGAGAGGGAAGAGTTCTGTTCCTCCTTCGGTGGCGGCAGCGACGATCTTTGGTGTCTGGACCTGGGTGAATTTGTTGTCCCAGAGGTATTCACTGATTGCACGGAGGCAGGCGTTTCTTATCTGGAAGATGGCGTTGACGCGGGGTTTTCTGAGGTCGAGGTATCGGTTGTCGAGCCTTGTGTCCATTTCGGCGGGGACTTTTTCGGATACGTCGAGGGGGAGAGGGGTCTCTGCACGGGAGAGGACGCGGAGTGTGTCAGGGATGAGTTCCCGTCCTCCGGGGGCTTTTTCGGTGGCTTTGATGACGCCTTCGCATTCGATGATGGATTCACGGGTCGCTTCTTTTACGGCGGCGAGGACGTCGGGGGTGACTTTCTTTTTGGGGATGGTGACCTGGAGTATGCCTGTTCTGTCACGAATGAGGAGGAAGGTGAGTCCTCCAAGGTCACGTTCTTCGTGGACCCAGCCGGCGATCTGTGCACGTTCGAGGGCAGGGGTCACGTCTTTTATTGGTATGCGCATTAAAATCTGTATAATATTTGCGGTGGTGATAGATTATAGTTTGGAGGGGGGGTTTCAGCATTGAACGTATCTGCATAACCCTGCATCGAGGAACAGATTGATATTTTGTGTTGCCGATTATACTAACATTACCATGTCCGGGACCCTCTATCTGCATAAGATCATTATGAAAGATTTTCACGACACCTCGTATCTTGCAGATCTTCCTGTGGTGCAGAATCTTCAGCGGATGGGTGAACTCACGTTCGACTCCCCGGTGACCTTTTTTGTCGGAGAAAACGGCTCGGGAAAATCAACATTACTGGAAGCCGTCGCCATTTCGGCGGGATTCAATG
This sequence comes from uncultured Methanomicrobiales archaeon, assembly GCA_964433475.1. Classification (GTDB taxonomy): domain Archaea; phylum Halobacteriota; class Methanomicrobia; order Methanomicrobiales; family Methanocorpusculaceae; genus Methanocorpusculum. The sequence goes on along the minus strand of CAYSRP010000020.1, from coordinate 14,726 downwards.
CGGAAGGAGGTTCCCGGAACTTTTCGTTTGCCACGAGATCGACCGAATCAAATCTGCATTCATATATCACCCTGTCACGCAGGGCACGGGAAAAGGACGGATTTTTTTATCGGGCAGAGAGTTTTTACAATGTGGCATCACAGGTCGAGGATCTGGATCTCAATCTTAACGGATACGGCGGAAAATCCCTGCATGACCAGTCGCACGGCGAAAGTCTGCTGGCACTTGTCCAAAACAGATTCAGAGGAAACGGTCTGTATATCCTCGACGAGCCCGAAGCGGCACTCTCTCCTTTACGCCAGATGACCCTCATGCTCGAGATCAGACGGCTTGCCGAAGAAGAACATTCCCAGTTCCTGATCGCGACCCACTCGCCGATTCTGATAACCTATCCCGGTGCGGATATCTTCGAGGTAACGCCGGATGCCATTCAAAAAACGACGTATGACAAGACCGCGTCATATCAGATCACCAAACGCTTTCTGGACGATCCAAACCACATGCTCGAAACGTTATTCGAGAGCGAACGATAAAAAAGAAGAGAAGATCAGTGTTCTTCTCTGTTCATCTTAATGCATTTTTTCGGGCATTCGTTGGCACAGATCCCGCAGCCTTTACAGTAAACCAGATCGATCTCCAGCGTATCAGGATCGATCACTGCATCCGGGCAGAACATTGCACAGATCCCGCATTTATTACAGGCATCACGGTTCACGACCGGGCGGAACGTTCTCCACGAACCGGTAAGACCAGCCCCTCCCTCGTGCGGGACGCTGATCGTCATCTTTGGCATCATATGATCACCTCATCATATGCCGCTCTCGCAGCATTCGTATTTCTCGGATCGGTAAATGTTTCCGTGATCGCCTTCACGCCTGATTCGCGGGTGAAGAGACCAAGCCTTGCCAGAGCGCCGATGACCGGCGTGTTCAGGATCGGGCTGCCTGAAACGATCAGATCCTCACGGAGAGCGATCCCCGTCAGGTCGACCCTGGACACCTTGAATCCTGGCGGGAAGGAAACATCGTCATGCGTATTGATGAAGATCTTTCCTCCCTCTTTCAGCCCGTCGAGAACATCGACCGTGTCCATAACGGTCGGATCAAGGATAATGATCATGTCCGGTTTCTTGATCTGGGAATAGATCCTGACCGGCTTATCATCGATGCGGACGAAAGAAACGATCGGAGCACCACGGCGTTCTGCACCGTAGAATGGGCAGGCAGTCGCGAATTTCCCGTCTTTCACGGCAGCCGAGGCCATCATTCGTGCCGCGGTCACTCCGCCCTGTCCGCCTCTTGAGTGGATACGTATCTCATACATTTACTGCTCCTCCTGCGGGATGCCGAACCAGAACTCGGTCCCCATTTTGCGGCTGCGCACAAACTCTGCCATGTCTTCGTAGGTGACTTCCTGACCGCCGATGCCTGCAATGATCCGTGCGATCTTTGCATCGGGATATTTTGCCTGGATCTCTCCGGCAACAACGCCGCCGAATCCAAATGAGTAGTCACGGTCAATGACCACGAGGTCTTTTCCTTTGATATCCATATCGAGCGGGAAAGGTCTGAGCCAGCGGATACGCATGACCCCTGCTTTTATTCCTTCTTTCCGGAGCAGATCGGCTGCGACTTCGGCCTCTTTGCCAAGAGTTCCGAGAGCTACGATAACAACATCGGCATCTTTGGTGAGGTATTCATCGATCGGCTTGTATACTCTGCCGAAGCGTTTTGCGAACTCTGCCTCCGTCTCGTTGATGACCGTGCGTGATGCCCGCATTGCTTTTTCCATATCGAATCTGAACTGGTAGTGAACGTTTGAGGGACTCATCGCTCCGTAACCTTTCGGATCGTTGACATCGATCTTATGTGGTAAATTAAGCGGAGGGATGAAGTCTCCCGGGTCGGTCATTTCGTACGGCTGCATGATGTGGGACAAGAGGAACCCGTCCATGTTGATCATGACCGGGAGAAGGACCCTGTTATCTTCGGCGATCCGGAATGCCATGAGGGTGGCGTCGTAGGCTTCCTGAACGGTCGACACGTACACCTGGAGCCAGCCGGTGTCTCTCTGTGAGAGAGCATCGGAATGCTCTGCCCATATGTTCCATCCCGGAGCGAGGGTCCGGTTGACCTGACCCATGACGATCGGAAGGCGTGCACCTGCCGCCCAATGGAGCATTTCATGCATGTAGAGGAGACCGTGTGAACTGGTCGCGGTGAATACGCGGACCCCGGTGATGGATGCACCGATGCAGGCGGTCATAGCCGAGTGTTCTGATTCGACCGGGATGTATCGTGCGTCCATTTCTCCGGATGCGACGTAGTCGGCGATGGTCTCAATGATCTCCGTCTGAGGGGTGATCGGGTATGCGGCGACAACGACCGGTTTTGCCATTTTTGCTGCTGCCGCGACGGCTTTATTTCCGGTTGCCATTATAAGTTCGCTCATTGGTTTTCCTCCGATTGGGCTGCTTCGAGTGCAATTTTCTTCAGGTTTTTGTCGATGTTTGCCTGGATGATCGCGGCGGTCTTTTCGTCAACTTTTCTGAATCTGCCCTGTGCTTTGAGGTAGTCTATGACGGGCGCAGGTTTTTTCATTGCGGCACGCGAGGGGGCACTGACGGTGAATTTGTCGTATTCTTTTTCCCAGAGGACCCAGATGCCGGATCTGACTGCCATCTTTCCGATCTCGACGGTCTTTTCCGAGGGGATCCTCCATCCGGGCGGACATGGTGCGAGGATGTGGATGAATTTCGGTCCGGGAATGGTAAGGGCTTTTTTTACTTTGTTGTAGATGTCGGCAGGGTAGGATGAACTAGCAGTTGCCTGATAAGGCAGGTTGTGTGCTTCAATGATCCTGTCGAGATCTTTTTTATTGACGGTTTTCCCGTTCGGGGTGGTGGTGGTGATCGCTCCGAGAGGGGTCGCACCGGATCTCTGCATGCCGGTGTTTCCGTATGCTTCGTTGTCGTAGCAGATGTATAGGAAGTCTTCTCCGCGTTCAAGTGCTCCGGAGAGTGCCTGAATGCCGATGTCGGCTGTTCCTCCGTCACCGGCGTAGACGATGACGTTGGTTTTCTGACCAGTTGCTCTGAGAGCTTCGCTCATGCCTGAGGCACAGGCTGCGGAAGCTGCGAATGCGATGTTATACACGGGCACGGTATGCAGCATGTAGGGGTACACCCCCTGGATCACACTGTTACAACAGGCAGGGATCACAAGTATGGTGTCCTTGCCGGCGGCCTTGAGGATATATCGGAGTGCGAGTAAAGATCCGCATCCAGCACAGGTGGATGGGCACTTTAATATCATCTCTTCTTTAGGTATTTCCGTCATGGATTCGTTATATATCTGTCATGATTTATAATGAGGTTTACTAATTGAAGCGATGCTTCGATTAGTGAACTTCGGAGCAAATCTCTGAACGAGGCTGGTGATAGCGGGTTGGACGCGAAGCAGATGGCATCTTCTGAATAACAGTATATCATCATCCTCTTTTTATCTTATGGGCCGGCTTTCTCCATCTTTTGGAGAGGAACCTCATTTCCAAACACTTTGTTTAAGAAAAGTATTATCATCTACTTCCGTACAAAGAATCATTATTATGGATGATGTTCCGGATACATTAACTGACGAAGAAATTCTAAAGCGTGCTGAGGATATTAAAAAAGCTCAGGAAGCGAAGAAAGCCGAAGAACTTAAACGGGCCGAAGAAATCAGAAAGGCTGAGGAAGCGAAGAAAGCTGAAGAACTTAAACGGGCCGAAGAAATCAGAAAGGCTGAGGAAGCGAAGAAAGCCGAAGAACTTAAGCGGGCCGAGTTACTGGTTCAGGAAGAACAAGCCAAAAAAGCTGCGGAAGCCAGAAAAGTTCAGGAGGCGGAAAGATCCGCGAATCTGGAAAAAGAAGTTGTCCGTCTTGCAGCGGAAAAAAAAGCTGCAGAAGAAGCTGCAAAGAAAGCTGCGGAAAAAAATGAGCCGAAACCAAAAAAATCACACAAGGGTCTGAAGATATTCCTTGGCATTCTTATTCTGCTGGTTCTGTTCGTCGGTGTCGTGGTCATCTCATCTGGTGTCACCATCACCGGAGCTACCGATAAAAGCTATGCATATGACACGACCTACAATGTCTGGATCCCTCTTGACAAAGAGCTCAGTGTCGGCGGCTACAAGATCATTGCCCTCTCCCCTTCATCAGGCGAAGCAATGATGATCTCTCTTGGCGGCGTGAGTTATCAGTTGGTCGTTAACGATGTGACCAATGTTCCAGACCAACTCGCGACCCTCACGATATTCTGGGGAAAGGTCACGGTAATGAAGATCCAGTATGAGGTCGCACTGACCTACCTTGGTAATACGAATGACAAACAGGCTGCATTCAAAATGGTGATCTCCAGTGATCAGCAGCTTCCTGAATTCCTTATCACTATGTTCCTCGGAAGCAGCGGAATTAAAGTAAACGCCGTCTAACAGCAAGTAGTATGACAACAAAATCCCAGGTGCTTTGCATCCTGGAAAAAAATACCGGCAGGTATGTGTCCGGCGAGGAGATCGCATCATCCCTCTCCATGTCACGGACCGCGGTATGGAAGGCAGTCCGCTCTCTAGAGAGCGAAGGCTACCTCATTTCTGCTGTTTCGAACAAAGGCTATCTGCTGGAACCGTCGGATATTTTGTCTGCCGACAGGATCCGTTCTCTTCTTAATCCGAAATACGCGGAAATAGATATCATCGTCAAAAAATCCACCGCTTCAACGAATACCGATGCAAAAGGTCTGGCGGCAGCCGGAGCAAAGCACGGCACGGTGATCATAGCAGATGAGCAGACAGCAGGCCACGGCAGGCGTGGAAAAGCATTCTATTCGCCGAAAGGAACAGGGATATATATGAGTATTATCGCCAGACCGGGTATTTGTTTTTCGGATGCAGTTTTGATCACAACGGCGGCGGGCGTTGCTGTCTGTAAATCGATCGAGTCGGTCTCGACTCTCGAGCCGAAAATAAAATGGGTGAACGATATTTTTCTGGATGGAAAAAAAGTCGTCGGGATCGGGACCGAAGCGGTCAGCGATGTCGAATCCGGAACGATTGAGTCGGTCATCGTAGGTGTCGGTCTGAATTTTAAGACGGAGGAGTTTCCGGAGATCCTGAATAATATCGCGGGTCCGATTTTCAAAAAAGATTTTCCGCTTACCAGAAACGAGTTCATCGCGATCCTCCTAAACAATCTTCTGGAAATTTTTGAGGATATTCCCAAGAATAAATTCATCGACGAGTATCGGAGCAGGTCGCTTCTTATCGGGAAAGATATCGTGTTTGTGGAAAATAATGACTGGCACACGGCAAAGGCGATAGGAATCGATGAATCCGGCGGATTGATCATTGAAGTGAAGGGAAAAAGAAGGACGCTGACTTCGGGAGAGGTCAGTGTTCGTGTTTAGATGAGCAGGGCAAGGATCAGTGCCGGATTCAGGGAAACGTAGAGCAGAACAAGTGAAATAATAATGATCACGGCGAATACTGCGGGGTTCCATTTCAGGATCTTCTTACCGTCTAAGGGTCCCACCGGGAGCATGTTGAAGAATGCCAGCATTGCATTGACCTGGAATCCGATCATACCGAGATAATACAGGAAGACCGGTAAAGTGAGAAGGCTGGTTGCCGACGGTGAAAGAAGGTAGCCGATCACCATTATTATTACAAACGGAATACAGAGAACAAGATTCGTGAGAGGTCCTGCTACGGATATGATCCCATTCTCTTTTTTGGTCATTTCCCGCCCGGCAGTATTAATGAGCGTTGCTCCGGGTGCTGCAAAAACGATTCCGGTGATTGCTGCTATAACTACGGCTATGATCAGCATCTGTGTGCTTTTTCTGAATTCTGCCCAGTAACCGAATTTGATCGCCGTGAATTTGTGGGCGAGTTCGTGAAGCACGAAGGATAGTCCTACTGCGAGCAATGCTATGATGAACGTTATTATGAGACCGTCGACGCTTATTTTCTGGTAGTCGGTAAGGAGTGACAGCCCGCCGGTGAGACCGAGCGTAAATGCGACGCCGAGAACAAACCAGGAGATCAGCAGGTCTCTTCGTTCAAACGGGGATATTTTGGAAAGGAAACTCATTTATTCACCACATCCGACACGGATACAGTCTTCCAGGGTGCCAAGCATAGGCGTTGCTCCGCACATTCCGGGCAGGTAGGTGAATGCTTTGCCGGAATTTGTCATGACAACACCTGCTTTATCCATGATCGGGGATACGACCATGCAGGTGTCCGGAACGAGTTTTGCCCCGCTCCTGAGGATGGTGTTATAGTATTCCTCGTTGCCGTGTTTGAGGTCGGCTGCGACGAAAATGTAGACCGGCATCACGACTTTTTTTCCTTTGAGGAGTGAGGCGATCTCTTTTAATTCCTCGACAGAGAGGTGAGGGCATCCAATTGCAACGACATCCGCCTCAAGATCTCCGAACAATTCTTCGACTTCGGCGACTTCGATCTCGACGACTTCGCGGGAGTCTTCTTCGATGTGTTTTTTGAAGAAGGGGAATCTTGTTTCCGGCGTGATTTCGTTTACGTGGTACAGAGCGACTGCCCCGCTGGCTGCCATTGCAGCCCCGAGGCTTTTGAGCATGTCACGGTTTGGGCGGATCTCTGTGAAAAACGGAATCCTATTTCCGGAAATCGCCCCGGCGATAATTCCGAGAGCTCCATAGTGTGCAGCTGTCCAGGATTTTGTTTTGGCGGGATCGTCGATGTGGAACTCGATCTGCGGAAGGCGGTTCTTCACGATATGAAGACCGTAATAGGGAGTTTTTCCCGTCATAGCAGATGCGAGAGCGGATGGTCCGCCTTCACGGTTCGTTCTTGCGCCGAGAACCGAGTTTGCGTAACTCACTGCAGAGGATTCTGACCATGCAATGTGGTCTCCCCTCTCAACGATGCTGTAATAATATGGTGTGCAGGTACAGGTCATCTTGATGCCGAGTCGTGCGTATGCTGCGTTTACTTCAAGCTGTTTTTTTGCAAAATCATCCGGGATCCCGAGATTTTGCCACTCGTCACGGGGCATGCCGATTGGATTTAAGAATGCGGGAACGACTGCTTTTCCGGAAAGGGTGTTCAGCCAGAACAGTCCTGCGTCGCCTATCGTTTTGAACGAGGCTCCTGATACCTGAACACTTTTTACTTCGATGAATCGTTCTGCATCGTAGATCTTCCCGAGAGCGAGGAGGATCTCCATCATTTTTTGTTTGGTTTCCCCGTATTCTCCGTCTAAAAGTGCCTGATCGTATGTATCTAATTTCATTTTTTCATTCCTTAATATTCAATTCCATTCAGCACGGATAAAATCATCTTCCTGACCAAGAGGCATGGTTGCGTCGACTCCTGCCTTGACGTTCAGACCGTCTCCGATGCGGCATGGATCAAGAGAGGAACCTCTGACGTTTGTGATGATCATTACATCTCTGTCGGCCCGGACACGTGTTGCGAAGGCGTATTCCACGTCCGAGGGGTCATAGATGTTGATGTCCTCGTCCACGATCACCACATGTTTGAGTGAAGTGTGTGCGGCGAATGCTGCCATGATGGCATTTTTGCCGTCTCCCTCGGTCATCTTTTTGATCTGAACGATGGCGTGGAAGTAGCCGGCACCCCCTGGTGTCAGAAAAACATCCTTTACATTGGTGACGCCGGAGACTGCCTGATAAATCCTCGGTTCATAGGGTGCTCCCATGAGCATTTTGTGTTCTGCACCTGCCGGCACTATACCATGATAGATGAAGTCCTTTTTTGTACACATGCCAAGGATCTCAATGACCGGCTGCATCCGGACGGGGTCGTATGTTCCGCTGATGTCGACAAAGGGTCCCTCTTCGTGGAGGTCAGGTGTCAGGTATCCATAGAGGATTATTTCTGCGTCGGGGACCTGGATCCCGTTTGGGCAGGTGAAAAGGTCGAGGTCTTTTCCAAGAATCTCGGCTGCATAGTTCATCTCTTTTCCTTCGGGGACACGGGTGGATGCGGCAAACGTTATGGCAGGATGCGTTCCGATAGTAATGGCGATGGGAAGTTTCTCTCCTTTTGAAAAAGCCTGCTTCATCAGTTTGTAGGTGTGGCGGCCTTCAACGATCCTTCCGGCAAGGTGCGTTTTATCAAGGACCAGAAGCCGGTGGATTGAGGCGTTGGTTACACCGTTCCATGCCGAAAAAACAATTCCCGAGGTAATATATTTTCCTGCATCTTTCGGGAAATGTTTCATGACTGGAAGATCCGTCAGATCTGCTTTGGTAAATTTCAGTTTCCCTGCTTCACGGGTTTTTCCCGCATAGGTGCATGCGGCAAGTGTTTTGACAAGTTCATCCTTTGGAATGTTCAGGGCGATCGAAAGGGATTCTCTGTCAAAGATCGTGTTCATAACGCATCGGTGCCCGTCCAGATCATCGAACAAAAGCATTTTTTTGCTCTGAAAGGCACGTTTCGGGGCGTCGTATTCAGAGGATACGGGTTTGGTGATCTCTTCGACGAGTCCGGCTTTTTGCATCTGTAAAATAAAATCTCTCATGTTTTCCACCGTCTTCCGACTGAATGTTTGATATGGCACTGATCTAAGATCCTTGCAGCGATCATGTCTGCAAGTTCCTCTATTGTCTGCGGATCTGTGTATAGAGGGGGTGATGCCGGTAAGATCACGGCTCCCGCATCATGGGCGGCGAGCATATTTACGAGATGCACCCGTGAGTATGGGGTTTCCCGTGGAACGAGAATGAGCGGTCTCTTTTCTTTCAGACAGACATCGGCAGCTCTGGCAATCAATGTTGTCGAGTAACCGTTTGCTATCTGGGCAAGGCTTTTCATGCTGCAGGGAACGACGATCATTGCGTCGAATAAAAATGATCCGCTGGCAATTCCCGCCTCCAGATCGCAGTTTTCCTCATAATGAACGGGATACCCGGAGAGGTCGACCTTTTCAAGTTTGGCTACGGTCCGTGCGGTTTCCGAGATGACAAGGTAGACCTCAACGTCCAGGTGCGTGAGTGCCTCCAACAACCTTTTTGCATACAGTATCCCCGAGGCTCCGGTTACTCCGATAACGATCCTCTTCATTTCACTCAATTATTATACCTGGAAGCTTATTTTGTTTTGTTGCGTGGCGGATGGATAATACCTCCCGTGCGGCATCGGTGACTTTTTCCCTGATTTCTCCCGGTGCGTAGACGCCAAGACGCCACTGACCCTGTCTCGTGGCATTCATCATGGGTAAGAGGGGGATGATCTCCTCGAAGGGAACAAGGTCATGCTGGTTTTGTACCTGAACATTCATGTGCATTTCTTTTCTAAGAGGCGGGATGTCGAGTATGATCTTTTCCTCGGGCACTCCGGCAGTTTCGGCGATTGCCCGCCTTATCCGTTTTTTATCTTCGACTCTCATTGCTGAAAACCGATCCATATCTACAAGTTCCCAGCCGGCATAGATCGCTCTCTTATAGAGGTCCCGTCTCCTGATCCTCTCCATCATTTCTCTGGAGATCGCCGATGAGGAATTCAGAAGAAAAGCGGTTCCCGTGACATCGTCCAGTTTCATGAATGGTCTGGGTGATGCACTGCAGAAATGGCTTCTTCCTGCCATCAGAAACATTGCTTCTGCTATCCGTCCGACATGATGGAAATAGACCGACGGACCCATGAGGGTCCGGGCTATGAGTAAAGATTCCGCTGCAGAGATGCCTGATTCTTTGATGGCAAGTCCGTCGTCAGTTAAAATAAGTGACTGAATGAGCCGGCCGGCGTCCAGCGTTCCATACGGGACCCCGGTGTAATGTGCGTCACGCTGAAGATAGTCCATCCGGTCAACATCAAGGTCGCCGTGAATGATTTCTGTGAGTTTGTGGTTTCCTGCCACGATATCCGCAACCTCTGCCGGCTCAGTGCCGTTTTCTTCAAGAATGTCTGCGATCTCCGGCGTGGCGAGTATCGGTCTTATGTCGTCGTGAGAGAATGCCCCGTATTCGTTCTGGAGTCTCTCGCTTGCATGAGAATACGGACCGTGTCCGATATCATGGAGGAGGGCCGCAGTACATACAAGAAGTGTGTCGTCTTTGTCCAGTTCAAGTTGTTTTGCAAGAAGGGATGCAAGATGCATTGTCCCGAGCGAATGTTCAAATCTGGTGTGATTTGCTCCGGGATAGACGAGGTAGACGAACCCGAGTTGTTTTATATGATGGAGCCGCTGGACTGCTTCCGTATCGAGAAGGGGGACCAGAGGTGTTGGAACTTCAATGTAGCCGTGGACCGGGTCTTTGATATGTTTTGGCATTTATGTCGTTGGTTCGAGAATGTTTAGCAGGGCTATGGGGTATCTTCCGCCGTCGCTGAACGAGAGACTGTAATAGTTCTGACCGGTGATGATGCCGTTTTCGATCGTGTAAACGGCTACGGATGAGATCTCTCCATGGTATGCCTTAAGCAATTCGTTCGCATTCAGATAGTAACCGTCCTGTGTTACGGCGACCGGAATACTTGTCCCGTCAGGTGTTGTCACAACGGAAAGTTCCACGCCGAAATTTTCTTCAAAAGCCTGTGCCTGTCTGCCTGATGCGGTATCGACACCGATGCCGGCAAGACCGAGCGCAATTCCCGATGTTACCACGCAAACTACAAAGATTATCGATATAGCAGTGAGTAATTTTCCCATGAGTAGAATATGCGGGGTACTAGGTAAAGAATATTTATGTTAAAATGATGATGAGAATGCCGATCAGGGCACAGATCACCGTGCACCATCGAAGTGTTCTGATGATGGAGGTGCCGCCTTCTGCCAGGGTCTGTTCCGGATATCCTATCTGATATACGCCGGGTTTTTCAAACATTACTCCGCAGCCGCCGGCGATCAGGCTCATCGGGATCCCGCCGTTGAAGCCCGGTCTGAGTTTGCGGTCATGTTTCAAAATGAACCATGCCTGTTTGACTCTTCCCTTCAGAAGGAAGATCAGCAGGAGAACAAGTCCCGTGATTCTTGCCGGGATGAAGGCGAGTATGTCGTCCATCCGTGCGGGGAACCAGCCTATCCGGATACGTTCGTCTTTGTAGCCGAGCATGGCATCCATGGTGTTTGCCGAACGAAACAGTACGGCTCCGATGATCCCCGTGCCGAAGAAGACTTCAAAGATGACGAACCAGAAGATCGGGGCAATGATACTGTCAACCAGATTTTCTGCTGCGGATTCATACGCTCCCGAACGGATCTGTTCAAGGGTGAGGTTCTTTGTGTTGCGGCTCACCATGTTCTGAACGGCTTTTCGTCCTTCGTCCTCACCTTTTGCGAGGGCCATTTCAACTGCACTGACGTGCTCTTCGAGTGAACGCCATCCGATGCAGAACGCGAGTACAACTATGGAGAAGGGAACGGTTATGTACCAAGGGGCGTATTTGATCACAAGAAGGCACGGGAGGATGGCAATACTGACGGTTAAAAACCAGCCGAAGATCCCTGCAAGCCGTTCAAATCTTTTATGATAATAGTTTGTCCGTCCCCATAACCCTATGAATTTTCCAATCAGAGCTACCGGATGGAAATTAGATCGCGGATCACCGATCAGACGGTCTAAAACCAGTCCAAAAAAAAGGATTACTGCACCGAACGCCATGTGATGATGATTCCGGCAAGCATGATTATATAGAGTATAACTGCCATGACGGTGTTATTGACTGCACTTGGTGCCAGTATCCAGAACAATAATACTATGAATCCGACTATCGGGGCGACGAGGTTGATTAAAATAATCAGGGTCCTGTTGATCGATGGCGCCTGAATCGTTTTTTTCTGTTTCTGCTTTTTTACGGGTTCGGGTTTTGGGGCTTCTTTTTCCTCTTCTGGTTCGGGGATGATAACATTGATGGTAAATGCTGACCGCCGCATTCCGTATCCGGAGATGACCTGCATATCAAAACTGCCGGGGTTTGCGGAAGCAAGGATGTCGATTTTGATTTCTGATTCAGCTTCGACGTAGAGATTTTCGTACGTGAAGTTCGTGTATGCCGCACCTTCGGTTTTGAGGGTCGCGTGGGTGGGTGCCCCGTAGTTTATTATTTTCACGTGAAGAGAAGTTCCAACACTGACTTCCACAGAGTCTGTGGAGAGTTCAAGTGAGTTTATTCCGACACGGTTCAGCAGAACTTCAACAATTGCCATGTATGTTACCTCAAATTATCGGGAAGAAGATTCGCAATGCCTGACGAGATCGGATATACCCGTTTACAGGCAGTACAGGTCAAAATTCCTTCCTGAATATCTCTATCATTACCCTCCATCTCTGTAAGCATAAACTTTCCCTTGCATACGGGGCAGCAGATGATGTCGAGTATCTGGCGTTTCATGTCAGATCTCGGATCTTATGTCGATGATATGTGACTGGTCCGGTCCGGTGGAGATGATGCCAACGGGTTTTCCTGTGTCTGTTTCGATCTGGTCGATGAAGGCTTTTGCTTTGGGGGTGAGTTGTGCGTATTTGGTCGCTCCGAATACCTTTGGGTCGATGTGATCGACACCGGTGATGGCGATCGTGGTACATCCATTGATCATGGCGGAGTATCGTGCCATTTTTCCGTCCCAGGTCCCGATGCGGCGTTCTCTGTGGGTCACTGCCCCAAATTCCTGAATGCCGAGTGCAACGGATTGTTCGTGGGTGAGTTCGGTGGGGAAAGGTCCGCTGCCGACTCTCGTGGGGAATGCTTTGAAGACGACGACGACGTTATCGATGTTGGTTGGTCCGACTCCGACATCGGCTGCCATCTGGGAAGCAGATGTGTCTTTGCTGGTGACATAAGGATAGTCTCCATAATAAAGAGAGATACCAAAGCCCTGTGTTCCTTCGATGATGACGGAGTCTCCCCGTTCGATCGCATCGTTTACGTTCTGGGCAACATCTGTCAGGTATGGTGCGAGTTCGGGGACGTCTCTTGCAAGACGGCCTTTTCTCATGACACGGTCAGAGTTGGCAGGTCCGCACCCTGAGCCGGTCGAGCCTACCGTTTTTGCAAGGTGGGGGTCTTTTTTGTCAAGTGCGATGTGCTTTTCCTCGATGATCCCGCAGCGACCATCGATTTTTGTTCTGCCGGCACAGTTCAGAATGTCGATCTCGTGAGCGAAGACGCGGGGGTCAACAAGTACGCCGCTTCCGATCATGAGTTCTGCTTTTGGATAGAGAAATCCTGACGGGACCATGCGGACGACGTATTTTTCGTTCAGTACATTTATTGTGTGACCTGCGTTTGGTCCGACTCCGCCCCGGGCGATGATGGTTGCCTGGTCTTTTTGTGCTATGTGGGCGACGATTTTTCCTTTCCCTTCGTCGCCAAAGAAGCCACCGACTACGATCGTACTTGGCATGTTTATCGAATAATATGGGATGCAATTAGTGATAAGGTATTGGGTTATCCAGACCGGGTCGTCCCTGGAGAAAGTATCTGTGTTATTATAATATAGTGCATTTTCTCCTTTCGATAGTGCCTGACGTAGTTGGTTCCCCGGCAATCCGTTATTTGTCGAAATGATTTCTGGCGGTTTTTTTCCTGTCGTTTGAGAAAAACGGTGCGTGATTTACCTTTTGCGTGAGGATGTCGTCCTTTTTGGCGGGAGAAATACGGTTTGACCACAAAGTCTATTATACTAGACAATTAAATATCAAAGCATATTCCGTTGATCGGAGTATGACCCTTGCAGAATGCTTATTCGACACATGTCGAATATCACGTATCGCATGTCAAACATGCAAAAAATTATTATCCTAAATTTAGGAGGAATTGAAATTGAAAACAACTAAAATGATTGCCGCAGTCTTTGCAGCTTTCCTCGTTCTGGCACTCTTTGCCGGAGCAGGAGCAGCAACAGATCTGACCAACCCTGGAGATCCATCGTCGGCATATATTTATCAGGTTGGTGGAATTAATACCACTTCTGGTTATCTGTATTACACCGGAACTTCAGTCCCAACCGTTGATTCCGTAATTAAGGCAACCTACACGTTAGATGGGACACCTGGCAACAGAACCCTTAATAACGCCAATGCACTTGCAGGTTATTATGTTGATAACTCTACAATAAATGCAACTAACCCGTATTTCTACCTTGCATTCCCGACTATCACTCTTGATGTCTACCTTGCAGGTACCGGTACTTCAGTTGCAGGCACCACTCTTACTCAGGTTCAGAGTGTTGATTTCAAAGTAACGAATTCAACAGCACTGAAATATGGTCTTGAGTTTACCACCCCGGCTGGAGGTCAGACCACTGAGTTTAATGGAAATTCGTATGCGGATTCCGAAGGCTTTGCCTCTGGAATTATGTCCAATGTTGGACTGTCAGATGTTACTCTTGGATCCTGGTCAGCAGTTGCTAAATTCAACACCACGGGTTCTGCAACAACTCCGTATCTCAATGTCTCAATTTACACCCCTGACAAGTATCTGAAGTCCTCAGCCGTGACATTCATCGTTGGTGACTCCAGTTCAGCTCTTACTGTAAGCAAGGACAAAATCATTCGCGGTAACCCTGTACTTTTAACAATCAGCGGTGTCCCGGGTGTTGTTGTCAACGTCTCTGTTGATGCAGATGGATTTAACCTCCTCGCAGGTCAGTCAGATGTAAATTATGACCAGACAGTGTCCCCCAATGGATGGATCAGCAAATTCAACGTAACAATTCCGGCATCCGGAAGTGTTGT
>CAYSRP010000019.1:0-17135 GCA_964433475.1 uncultured Methanomicrobiales archaeon | reverse complement strand
CGCACGCCGAAGGGCAGGCAGTATATATGAATACAGAAAAAGTAACGGGAAATATTGAAGTTAACCCTTGTAATATGTGACATCATAGTCATCAAAGAGTTTAGAACCGGCAAGATAGAAGGTTTCATCATAGTAACTACTATATCCATCGTAACTGACTACGTATTTACCATCACCTTCAGTTTTCCAGGTAAAATCGTAGACATCATCAAGGTAACCATTATTGGAAATGTACCAGTATTCGCTTCCAGTCCCATCTGATTCAAAAACATACTTTAAATCATAATATACGCCGCTGTCATAATATCCATCCTCAGAATACCATGTACCAACAATGTCATCTGAGTTGACGACACATCCGGCAGTACAAATCACAAGCAAAACTATGCAGGCAAGACCTGCGAGAATCATTTTTTTCATACAAATAAGTTGTTTGGTAATCGTTAGTAATTAACATATCTTTCATGGAGCTATCATTATGTGGCGATATTTCAATTTAGCGCGGTGTCATGTTTTATTTCATCAAAAATGATTATTTATGTACATATGTGTATTTTTATGTTGCTCAATGCACACATTTTAAATACAGGTAACTCACACCTGTATTTATGTTTCCAAAAGATGGTCGTACGACCCTTACTGTAGATGACATCCCAAAAAGATGGTATAATATCGCGGCTGATATCGGATCCCCGGCAATTCTTAATCCGGGAACGATGAAGCCCGTGACTCATGCGGATCTTGCTCCGGTTTTTTGTAAAACGTCGGTTGAGCAGGAACTTGATATCACTCATCGATTTATTGACATTCCCGATTTAGTCAGAGAGGCATATGCCCAGTTTGGCAGAGTCACGCCACTTCAGCGTGCCTATCATCTCGAGCAATATCTCAAGACTCCGGCGAAAATTTATTTCAAGCGTGAGGATGTCAGCCCGACAGGCAGTCATAAACTTAACAGTGCAATTGCCCAGACATATTACAACAAGCGTGATGGAACCGAGCATCTTACGACTGAAACCGGAGCAGGACAGTGGGGCTCTGCATTATCTCTTGCCTGTAACTACTTTGATCTCGACTTGATCGTGTTCATGGTAAAAGTTAGTTTTGAGCAGAAGCCGTTCCGAAGATCAATTATGGAGACCTACGGCGGCAGGGTCTACCCGTCACCAAGTAATGTCACCGAGTATGGAAGATCTGTTCTGGCAAAAACACCGACCTATGGTGGAACTCTTGGAACTGCGATCACTGAAGCTGTCGAGATGGCCGTAACGGATCAAACAGGACAAACCAAATACGCTATCGGCAGTGTTGCAAATCATGTCTGCATGCATCAGACGGTCATCGGTCAGGAACTCATTGCCCAGCTGAATGAACTTGATATTGTTCCGGATCATATGGTCGCGTGTGTTGGAGGAGGAAGCAATTTTGCAGGATTTGCTTTCCCTATGATCGAAAAGAAACTCAAAGGAAAAGTTGACACACAGTTCCTTGCAGTTGAACCATCTGAAGTTCCTTCCCTTACGAAAGGAGAATTACGATATGATTTCGGCGATTCCGGCTGTATCACTCCGATGTTCAAGATGTATACACTTGGTCATGATTTCACCCCGAGTTCCGTTCACGCCGGAGGTCTTCGGTATCATGGTATGAACCCGCTCGTTTCTGAGATGTACAACAACAAAATCATCAATGCTGTCTCATATTCAGAAAATCAGATTTTCCAGGCAGCTGTTACCTTTGCCAGAACGGAAGGAATCATTCCTGCACCAGAATCAGCTCATGCGATTAAAGGAGCAATCGATCTTGCTCTTGAGGCAAAGAAAAAGAACGAGGAGCAGATCATTGTCTTTAACCTTTCAGGGCATGGTCTTCTTGACATGACTGGGTATGAAAATTATCTGAAAAATTGTAAAGATCCGGTTATCAGAGTATAATTCTCTCCTCACTATTTTTTAGTTGTGTTCGTGTGCTGCATGAACAAATGCTCTGGTTTTGTCAGGATCCCGAATCCCATTTTTCTTCACTCCTGTATGCACATCAACGCCGTATGGATGCACCATTTCTATTGCCTCAACTACATTTTCCGGTGTCAGTCCACCTGCTAAAATCACGGGAATATTCATACTATCCACAATTTTTGCGCTGATGTTCCAATCATGGGTGATCCCCGTTCCACCCAGCCGGTCTGCAGTTCGTGAATCTAAAATAATGGCATCGGCGTATGTTGAAACTATTTTGGCTGTTTCGAGAGCCGATTCATCTATTACATGAACCGCCTTGATAATTCGCACATAGGGAACTTCTTTTCGTATTGCAGCAACTTCTTCCGGCGTAATTGTATTCTGAATCTGCAAAGTGGTACAATGTGACTGTTGAAGAATATCAATTATAGAATGTGCGTCCTGCAAATGGGTCACTGCAACCGGTTCGATAAATGGAGGAAGCGTTCTGATCATCTTCAAAGCATCTTCGCAGCTTACTGCATCACTGGTCAGATGGGTAATCCCCATTAAAAAACCTACTGCATCTGTTCCTGCATCAACTGCACATTTTAAATCAGCCGGAGTTGCCGTTCCGCAGATTTTACATTTCATCGGCGACCTCGATATCATACACAGCGTGCCAGCTTGTTGGTGAATATGAACGAAGGAATCTCTCGGTTATTTTTGCATTAGGTAAAGCCCGTAAAATATCCTCGTTATGTTCTCCTTCCTTCTCTACAAGTGAGTAGAGATGGATCACTGCTTTTTGAGCTGTAAGTTTTGCTGCAGCCGCTAAAAATCCGTATGCTGCAAATGGTAAATTCATAATAATACGGTCGAATTTTAATGGATTAAGCATATCCGGAAGATTCATCGCATCTCCCAGAATGGGAACAACATTTTCCAGATGGTTTAATCTGATGTTTTTCTGAAGCAGATAAACTGCAGACGGGTTTATATCATTTGCAACAACTAACTTTGCTTTATTTCCCAGCATCACCGGAAACGGACCTACGCCGGCGAACATATCGAGGATCCTCTCTCCCTCTCTCATCTGCGAGAGGATCCTCTGCCGTTCATTGGAAAGCCTCGCCGAGAAATACGCTGCAGTCAAATCGATGATCATTCGTTTACCATATTCATGATACATGGTCTCGGTCGTATTCACCCCTGCGAGCACGTTGAATGTTTTCGTTCTGAACTCTCCCTCAACGGGTGAAGTTGCAAAAAGTGCGGTGTGGGCTGAAGGTCGTGCTTCAAGAATTTTTTTTGCTCCGGCTACGTCTTCTTCCTGCAAAACCACGATTCCGCCGATTTGCTCATGGCGTGGGAGTTCTTCATGGGAATGAGTTGGTACAAATTCTGCCCGGGCATCTGTTTCTTCCAGAACCGGGATCAACAAAAAACCATCTTCGACGTGCGGGCGAAGGCTCCGGTCAGCCTTTCCTTCGGCAATCAATTTTTTTCGACACTCTTCTCCCTCACGAATGGGGACACGTACACACCACTGTGTGATTTCCTCACTCATTTTTTGCTTCCTGGATTTTTTTCTGTAGATCCCGTGCTGCTTTTTCAATATCCGGTGCACTAACAACTGCAGAAATCACGGCAACTCCGTCAAGGCCTGCATAAATGACCTCGGTAACATTTCCTGTATGGATCCCTCCAATGCCGATCACGGGAATATTTTTCGGAACTGCCTTTCTTATTTCGGAGATACCATCTAATCCATGACCAATTCCTGCATCAGGTTTAGAACTCGTCGAAAAAACCGGGCTCACTGCCACATAATTGGCTCCGTCCTGCACACCTTTTTTTGCCTCATCAGCAGAACCGACAGAAAGCCCTATAATGAAATCCTTTGGAACGAAATTTCTTACAGCATTCACCGGCAAATCATTCTGACCCAGATGAACCCCGTCTGCTTTTGAAGCCAATGCAATATCCACGCGGTCATTTACGATGAACAGTGCTTTTCCTCTCGTGATTTCCCGGATCTTAGTTGCTGCGAGAAACAGATCCGCTGAACACATCTCTTTATCGCGAAGCTGGATCACATCAGCTCCGCCTGCTACTGCAAGTTTTGCAATTTCTGCATGCGAATGTCCGTTTGAAAGATTCTCGTTCGTTATCACGTAGAGGTCGAATTTCATGCGTATTCCGTGATCCTCGCTGATTTGATGATTTGTTCATTGGTGAGTGATGTAACTGCATCGAAGAATGCCGGCTTAAATGATCCGGGACCTTTTGCCGTCTGTGCAGCAACTTCTCCCGCGATTCCCAGAGCAGTCATTGCCGTAATGCATCCGTCTATTGGGTCCGAAACCGAAACACACGCTCCGCAGATCGCACTTGCCATGCATCCGGTTCCGGATATTCTCCCCATCATCGGGACGCCGTTAGAAATTCCGGCAACATGTTTCCCATCACTTACGATGTCTTCTGCTCCACTCATTACTATTGTGCATCCGTACTCTTCAGCAAGAATGCGGGTTATTTCCTTTGGATCTCCGGAAACTTTTCCGGAATCAACTCCGCGGACTGTCGCAGCAACCCCTGCGAGTGTTCCTATCTCTCCCGGATTGCCTTTCACGACAGAGATTGGTAATTCGTCCATAAACCTCTCTGCAGTTTGTGTGCGATATGAGGTTGCCCCTGCTCCGACCGGATCGAGAACGACCGGAATACCTTGTTTTTTTGCTTCATTTCCAGCAAACAGCATGCATTCTATCTGATTTTCATCGAGAGTTCCGATATTCAGCACAAGAACGCTCGCTATTTTTATCATATCCGCCACATCTTCTTGGGCATGTGACATCACCGGTGATGCACCAAAGCATAGAGTAATATTTGCGCAGTCGTTTACCGTAACGTAATTCGTAATCTGATGAACAAGGGGATTCTTTTCCCGCACAAGATCCAGAATGTGTGCGTATCTCTGCATAGATACTATGTAGTCCTGTCTGGAAGAAAAATGTATTAGTCCCTTCCCGCCATTGTATTCTTATGAATAATTATTTGTCAAAGATTCGGTCGGGAGAATTGAAACTTTACGCTCTTGAGAAAAATATGCCGGCAGATGAGGCTGTCTCGCTCCGTCGTGAATATATTGAAGAAGAGACCCACGCAGATTTATCTGCTGCCGGAAAATACACAATACCGATCGATCGGGCAGTTACCCGAAATATCGAAAATATGATTGGTTGTATCCAGATCCCGCTTGGCGTGGCAGGGCCCATTTCCGTTAAAGGCGAATTCGCAAATGGTTCCTACTGGCTTCCGCTTGCAACGACCGAGGGAGCCTTGGTCGCTTCAATAAACCGTGGATGCGGAGCTATTTCGAAAGCCGGGGGTGCCGAGGTCAGAATCCTTCGTGACTGCATGACGCGTGCCCCGGTTTTTTCTGCGAAGAGCGTACCGCATGCAGCAGAAATTGCCAGATGGGCTGAAGATAATCTCCTTCTATTGAGAGTTGCCGTTGAGGAGACCACAAAACACGGAGAACTTGTTGGTCTTACTACGTATACGGCAGGAACGAGCGTTTTTATCAGATTTGAGTTTGATACGAAGGATGCTATGGGGATGAACATGGCAACCATCGCCTCCGAAGCCGCCGCCCGCGTTATTGAAGAGGAGACCGGGGCAAAATTAATTTCCGTATCGGGGAACATGTGTTGCGACAAAAAACCTTCAGCTATCAATGTCATTGAAGGCAGAGGAAAAACTGTTTCTGCCGGAGTATTTCTTTCTGACGAATTGGTTTCATCAGTGTTCAAAACGAATTCTGCCACTCTTGCTGATGTTAACACCCGCAAAAATCTGACTGGTTCCGCCCGTTCCGCCTCGCTCGGATTCAATGCCCAGGCAGCGAACGTCGTTGCTGCTATGTTCATTGCCTGTGGTCAGGACCCTGCCCATGTGGTTGAGGGAAGTAATGCGATAACGACAGTTGACATCGTTGATGGCGGGGTTTATGTTTCGGTTACTCTTCCCTCACTTCAGGTTGGAACGATCGGGGGAGGAACCGGACTTGCCACCCAGAATGCATGTCTTGCGATGCTCGGCGTAGCCGGCGGGGCAGAAAATCCCGGAGACAATGCAAAAGCATTTGCTGAAATCGTTGCGACGGGTGTTCTCGCAGGTGAGTTATCACTTCTCGGGGCACTTGGAGCACAGCATCTTGGGAAAGCTCACAGGGAGCTTGGCAGGGGAGAAAAATAACATTCATACAGAAGGTCCACTTTTTTGTAAAATAGGTACACGGACAGAAGATTCATGTTCTTACCGTGCTAACCTTTAGCACACATGTTCGGAAAATTAATTCGGATGGAGCGGATCATTGACCGGAATTCCGGTCGTGTCGTTATTGTGCCATTGGACCATGGCATTTCCATGGGACCCATTCCTGGTCTCATCGACATGCGGGATACCATAAACAAAATATCGATAGGCGGTGCAACAGCAGTTCTCATGCACAAAGGCATGGTCCCTTATGGTCACAGGACCTCAGGAAAAGACATTGGATTGATCGTCCACCTCTCAGCCGGAACAGGTCTCGGCGGCGACCCGAATTCCAAAGTCATCGTTACCACCGTTGAGGAGGCCCTGACCCTTGGGGCAGACGCCGTTTCGATCCACATCAATCTCGGAGCCGACACGGAACCCGATATGATCAGGAACGCCGGAGAGATCTCACGCAAATGTCAGCAATGGGGAATGCCTCTTCTTGCCATGGTCTATCCGCGGGGGGCAAACGTCAAAAACCCCTTTGATGTGGACGCACTCAAAACCTGTGCCCGTGTTGCTGCGGAACTCGGAGCGGACATCGTCAAAATCAGTTACACCGGGGACATCGACACATTCCATGAAGTTGTTCAGGGTGCCCAGATCCCGGTTGTCATCGCCGGTGGTCCGAAAATGGGTTCGGACATCGAAATGCTTCAGATGGTCCGCGACTCACTTGATGCCGGCGGCATCGGTGTTTCAATCGGAAGAAATATCTTCCAGCACAATGATATTGTTGGAATTACGTCTGCTGTTTCTGACATCGTTCTACGGGACGAAAGTGTTGAAGAAGCAGTAAAACACCACCTTCGGTGAAACAAATGATAACCCAGCTTCCCCCTGTATTGGTTCGTGCCGATCACTTAGAAACATATGATGAAAGAAAAGCCATCGTCGCATCAGCTCTCGAAGCAGGATATACGAATATCATCCTGCGTCCAGAAGATGAAGCTCTGCGTCATCTCGGAAGATATACTGCAATACTGGTCGATGGCAAAAATCTCATGTGTTCCGGGGAACGCATCGGGATCCTCCTGCATCTTACAGGAGCTGAAGACATGGAAGAAGCATACGGTCTAAAGAATTCCGTTCAATATCTTATCATCTCTCCTGAAAACTGGAAAGTCATTCCACTTGAAAACCTCATCTCCAGATTCCAGAACTCTGACACTCGTCTCTACGTATGCGTGAAAACCCCTGAAGAAGCTCGACTCGCCTTCCAAACCATGGAAGTCGGGTGTGACGGGATAGTTATAATGCCTGAAGCTCCAGGAGATATTTCAGCATTTTCCGGCATCAGTCGCACAGATTACCCTGAAGTCGACCTTCAGGAAGCAATGATCACCAAAATATCGACCCTTTCCCTTGGAGACAGAGTTTGTATTGACACCTGTTCACTCATGGAACCCGGAGAAGGAATGTTCATTGGCTCCCAATCGTCCTGCCTCTTCCTGATTTGCTCGGAAAGTTTTGAAAGTGAATACGTAAATTCCCGACCGTTCCGGGTAAATGCAGGGGCAGTTCACTCCTACATCCTTTGTCCCGACGGTACAACAAAATACCTCTCTGAAATCTCCAGCGGCAACGAACTTCTTACCCGTGCGCCGGATGGAACTCTTCGAACCGTCAACGTCGGCAGAGTAAAAATTGAAGTTCGGCCCATGCTCTACATCGAAGTAAAAATCGATGAAAAATTCTACTCGGTTGTTCTGCAGAATGCAGAAACGATTAGAGTAGGGACTCCTATCGGAGCCGTCTCGGTTTCCGATCTCTCGCTTGGTGACTTGGTGTATGTCAGGATCGAAAATGTCGGTCGTCACTTCGGGCACACAATTGCGGAGACCATCTGCGAAAAATGACTGCGAACTGTGCTGTCATCGTCGCAAAAGATGTTTTGGAAGCGAAGGCATTCAGAGCAGAAGTTATCTCCAAAGGAGCAGAGGCTTTAGAGTTCCGGCTGGATTCTTTCTCAACTCTTCCGGATGATTTCTCTTTTTTTGCGGCAGATCTTCCAACGATTGCCACCTTCAGATCCTCCTCCGACGAAGACAGGAAAGATGTCTTTGTCCATGCACTCAATGCCGGAGCAGACTATGTCGACATTGAAGCTGATTCGGTCCTGAGAGATCAGTTTCCAAAAAATCATGTTATTTGTTCCTATCACGATTTCGAGAAAACACCAACCATGGAGGAGATCCTCTTCATCTTCAAAGACCTGCTCACCTCCGGGATCCCGAAAGCCGCATTTATGGTCAGGGGACCATCCGATCTCCTTACCATCTACGATACGGCGATGCATCTCAGAGGTATGAACCAGCCCTTTATCCTTATTGGAATGGGAGATGCCGGAGAGGTGACCCGGATCCGGGCAGATGAACTTGGATCTCTCTTTAATTATTGTTCTGTGAGACCGGAACTTGCCTCAGCTCCCGGTCAGATCACTCTCGAAGAGGTCCTGCGTATCGGAAAAGATCCTGTGATAACCGCGATCATCGGATACCCTCTGACCCATACGTTCTCACCGGAAATTCAAAATGCCGCATTGAAAGCTGCAAAAATCTCGGGAAGATATGTGAAAATCCCGGCAGCATCCCGGGAACTGGATCTCATTCCGGCTATACTTAAAAAATACAGGATCACCGGCATGAATGTTACGATCCCCCATAAAGAGAAAATCATCCCGCTCCTTCAAAAGATCGATCCTCTGGCAAAATCCGCAGGGGCGGTCAACACCATCCGGAATACGCTTAATGGTCTGGAAGGATTCAACACCGACATTCTGGGACTTGCCGCGTCTCTTGCATCAGTGGATATGGTGTTGAACGATGCAAAGGTTCTCATAATTGGTGCAGGCGGAGCAGCGAGAGCCGCCGTTGCTTATCTTAGCCGGGTCAAAGCGAACATTTCGATAACCAACCGCACATACTCCCGTGCTGAAAATCTTGCCCATGAATTCGGAGCCTCTGCTGTCAGAATAGAGGAACTCAAACCTGACTACGCAGTAATTCTCAATGCAACACCGGCAGGAATGAGTGGATTTGAAAATGTTTCCCCTGTCCCGATTACTATTCTCACCAAAGATTGTGTGGTCATGGATATGATTTATGATCCTGAGGAAACTCCATTATTGAAAGATGCAAAAGCTGCCGGAGTTAAGGCAACAATATGTGGAAAAACCATGCTTATTGAACAGGCTGCTGCAGCCTTTACCATATGGACAGGTCTCCAGCCTGACCGTGCCGCTATGAAAAAAGCCTTTGAAGAGAGAACTGTATGATAGGTCGGGGCGAATCCTTCGGGGCACTTACGGTAATCAATGCAATTTCGATGGGAAAAGGGGCAGCATTCGGCATAGACCTAAAAACCGAGGCAACCGTTGAACTTATTCCTGAACATGAATTTCTGGTTGAAATTGATGGTCATCCAACCGAAGATACGAAACTCGCTGCATTTTCTGTGGAAGAAATGCTCAGACGGTATCCTGATTCCGAGATGAACGGGGCAATAATCAAAACCACCTCAAACATTCCCATATCCAAGGGACTAAAAAGCAGCAGTTCCGCAACGAATGCAATTCTCTCTGCCGCGACCGAAGCACTCGGGATATCAGTTGACCCCTTAGAAATTGGACGGATCGGGGCAACCGTTGCAATCAAAGCAGGGGTCAGCCTTACCGGAGCATTCGATGATGCATGTGCCTGTATGTTTGGGGGTCTTGTTTTCACTGATAACCTGAAATGTGAACTCCTTCTCCGTCGTCCCATGCCCGATGGTTTTGCCGCAATAATTCATATTCCATCGTATCAGGTCCGGAAAACTGCGTTCCCTAAAGAACGGATGCGGGCGATGAGCAATTTAGTTTCAACAGCATATCAGGCGGCGATCGATGGAGACGTCTTCTCCGCGATGTATGCGAACGGAAAATGCACATGCGAATCACTCGGCATCACGCCGGAAATTGCGGACAGAGCCCTTTCCTGCGGAGCAGCGGCAGCAGGACTTTCGGGTACAGGGCCTGCGACAGGAATTCTCGTATGGAAGGATGACCTCAATGAGTTTCTCGACCGATTCGGTCGGGAAGATATCTTCATAGCAAACATCAGAAACGGAGTGTGAACATGAAACTGATCGTTTCTCGATCTATAATATCCGGAGAGATATGTGCCCCGCCCTCAAAAAGTCATACGCACAGGGCATTTCTTCTCGCGGCACTTAGCAAAGGAGAATCTATAATATCTTCACCGCTGGTTGGTGAAGACACATGTGCCACGCTGGATGCGATAAAGGAACTCGGCGCCAAGGTATCTATCGATGGAAATAGTATTGCCATTATCGGAGGTGATCTGCACGTTCCAATTCCCGGGACGCAAATAAACTGCAAAAATTCGGGGACCTCTATTCGCATGCTTGCCGGTATCGCATCACGCTTGAACGGATCGACCCAATTTACCGGTGACTCTTCACTGTGTTCCCGACCGATGAGACCGCTTCTCGATGCACTGTCAGAACTCGGTGCGGATATTTTATCCAATGATGGGTGTGCCCCCTTTACAATCTTCGGACCTGTCAAAGGTGGGTCTGTCCACATCAGAGGGGATGTCAGTTCCCAGTTCATCTCTGCCCTGTTGATATCTGCCCCTCTTGGAACGGCAGATACGATAATCCATCTGACCACACCTCTTACCTCAAAACCCTACGTGGATATGACAATTTCCGCCATGAAAAAACATGGAATTTCTGTTGAAACTACTGCCGATGGTTATCTGGTCCGAAGTGGGCAGACTTATCAGCCTGCAAATATCCTGGTCGGGGGAGATTACTCTTCCGCCGCATTTCTTTTTGCAGCGGGAGTACTCACCGGAGATATTACTGTATCCGGTCTCGACTTGAATGATCCTCAGGGCGACCAGGCAATACTTTCTATCCTGGAAACATTTGGTGCGGATGTTTCCAGAAAAGGGGGCATGATCACCATCAAAAAAGCCCCCCTGACATCTGCTAACATCAATCTCGCTGATGTTCCTGATTTGTTTCCCGTCATTGCGGTTCTTGCATCACAGGCAGACGGTATCAGTAGATTATACGGTGCAGCTCACCTCCGGTTTAAGGAAAGCGACCGGATCATGTCCACAGTTCAATTTTTAAAAGCCATGGGAGCCGATATTCTTGAAACTGATGATGGGTGTATCGTCACCGGACCTGCAGAACTTTCGGGGGTAAATGTTACTACCTATGGAGACCATCGTATTATGATGGCCGCAACAGTTGCCGGATTACTTGCAAAAGGAAAGACCACTATCGATGATCCGGGATGCTGCGCGGTTTCATACCCTGATTTTGTCAGGGATATGCAAAGCCTCGGCGCAAATTTGAGGAAAGAATGAATACAATCGGACATACTTTAACACTCACCTTGTTCGGTGCAAGCCACGAACGAAGGATCGGATGCGTTCTTGATGGGATTCCCGCAGGATATGTGATTAACGAGGAGACGATCACAGCAGATCTCTTACTCCGTAAACCTACGGGAGATATCGGGACCCCGCGTGTGGAAGCTGATGTTCCGGAAATTTCCGGCATCGTGAATGGCAAAACCACCGGAGCACCAGTTGTAATTACGTTTTCCAACAACAATACCCGAAGTACCGATTATGAGCAGCTTCGCCGCATTCCCCGCCCTGGTCATGCTGATTACCCAGCCATCTGTAAATATGGACCGGCTCATGATATTCGGGGAGGAGGAATGTTCTCCGGCAGAATGACAACTCCGCTTGTTGCGGCGGGTGCTCTTCTTCGGGGGATGCTCTCCAATGCCGGCATTTCTGTCGGCTCGTATGTGACCCGTATCGGAAACATTTCCGATACAAACGAGTATGATTCGAAGGACATTATGACGATTTCGCGGAAGAACCCGCTTCGTGCAATGTCTCCTCATCTCGAAGCAAGAATGAGGAATGAGATCCTCTCCGCAAAATCCGAAGGGGACAGTGTAGGAGGGATCGTTCGATGCATTGCAACAGGCTTGCCCGTTGGTCTTGGTGAACCGTTCTTTGATTCGCTCGACGGGGAAATTGCGAAAGCTGTTTTTGGAATTCCCGGTGTGAAAGCCATCGGTTTCGGGGAAGGATTTGGCGCCGCAGGGCTCCGCGGGTCGGAGAATAATGACCCATACCGGTTCGTGGAAAATTCTGTCATCACCACGACGAATCATGCAGGAGGGGTCCTTGGTGGAATGGCAAACGGAGCAGTCCTCGACTTTTCGGTTGCGTTCAAACCGACATCTTCTATTGCAAAACAGCAGATGAGTGTGGATCTCCTTACCCGGGAGGATGCTGATCTGACTGTTTCCGGTCGGCACGACCCGTGCATCGCACACCGCGGAGCGATCGTTGTGGAAGCGATGACCGTGTTTACGTTCGCAGATATGGCACTTAGAGGTGGATATCTTGAGTGATATAGGCGGACAACGGCAGGAACTTGCGGACATCGACCGTGAAATCGTGAAACTGATTGGCCGGCGCAACAAAATTGCGAGAGTGATCGGTGAGCAGAAAGCCGTTCTGGATGAAGAGGTCGTTGTTCCTGATGTTGAAAAAGTCGTCGTAGATCGGTATGTGGATGCCGGAAAAATATTCGGTGTGAGCGCAGCAACGACGGCACGAATTGCCCGTTTAGTGATCGATGAATCTGTTGATGTACAGGGGAGAGTTCCCCGGCATGCAGTTCCGCGAAAAATATTCATCATCGGGGGTAATGGCAGTATGGGTAGATGGTTATCGGCATTTTTTGCGGGTCGCGGACATTCAGTCACGATCGATGATCATGATTTCGCGGGTGCCGGATATCCTGTAAAGGATCTTGCCTCCGGATGTCGCGAGGCTGACGTTATTGTCGTTTCAACACCGATTCCGGTATCTGAAAAAATCCTTGAAGACGTTGTATCCCAGAAAACCGATGCCCTCATCTTCGATATTCTTTCAGTGAAAACACCGATCATCCCTGTTCTCCGCAAGGCGGCAGAGGATTTCAGAATATGCTCGGTACATCCAATGTTTGGACCGGGAGCGGCATCGATCGCGGGAAGAAACATTGTTATCTGTGATTGTGGGAATAAGGATGCAGTTGAAGAAGCGGCAAAACTCTTCAGTGGAGGAACAATTCTCCGGATGGACGTGGAAGATCATGACCCGCTCGTTGCCTACGTTCTTGGTCTCTCTCACGCAGCGAACCTTGCGTTCAGCGAAGCCCTGGTCAAAAGCGGATTCTCTTCTGAAAAACTATGTTCAGCCGCATCAACTACGTTCCGTAAACAAATTGCCGTATCCCGTGAAGTCTCTGAGGAAAATGCTGAATTGTATTATGCGATCCAGCGTGAAAATCCCTGTAATGAGGCTGCGGTACAGAACCTTTCAGATGCTCTTTTGGAACTGAGAAGCCTTGGGAAAAAAGAGTTTGTCGAAAGAATGCACGCGGGCGCCGCGTGGTATCAGAAAAAATAATTTTTTATCCGGTTAAAAACATCGCGATCAATGGAAGGGTAGCCAGGCAAAGTAACGTCGAAATACAGACTCCCTGAGCCGCAATATCCGGATGTGCCTTATGTTCTTCTGCGAGAAGCACTGTATTCACCGCTGCGGGCATTCCGGCAGTGATCACAATAATTCCGAGAACCAGCGGATCTGTAATGAATTGTGAAAAAATCACAAATGCCAGAGCCGGCAGACCAAGCAGGCGGATCGCTGCCACGATATACTGTCTGACATTCTTAAAGATCGATGCAAACTCCAACTGAGCGAGGAACGCTCCGGTCACCACGAGGGAAAGTGGTGTGGTAACATTATTCAACAGTTCAAGTGAACTGTAGATCGGGTCCGGGATCGAAATCGATGTCAGGAAGAAGATGATCCCAAGGATCGTAGAGAGAAATGCCGGATTCAGGAGAAGTTTCGGGTCGAACGAGAGTTTTCCGTTTCCCTTTTCGTGAGCTCTCAGGATCCAGATACCGACTGAATATGTTAGCAGGGTAAACGGGATATTAAATATTGCCGCGTAGAAGATCGCATCCTGACCATACAGCATCGAAAGAATCGGGAATCCCATGAACATCGAGTTCGAGAACATCAGCATGAACCTGAACACACCGTACTCCTCCTTCTTTGCCCGCATCAGAATCGGGGCGAACCAGGCTACGAGGAATGCCAGTCCATAATAGGCAAATGCCGCTATAACCAGATACTCACTATTAAGCAGGATATCATTTGTGAACGGGATCTGCATCGAGTAAATGATCATCGCGGGAATACAGATGTGCAGAAGAAACTTGGAAAGTGACGAAATGGACAGATCGTTCAATATTTTGATACGTCTTGCAAAATATCCCACTCCGATCAGGAGGAAGAGGATAAGAATCTGATTTAATGCTATAAAGTAATCCGTATATACAGATGGTTCAAGGCACGTAGTTAATCTATCGGGACAGTTATACTATTATTACATGGACCCTATTGTAGAGCAGGGATTTGACCGTCTTCTGGAAATCATCAAAGAAACGAAAGAAAAGCAGGAAGATGCCGCGGAAAAAATCATGGAAAAGGATACCCTCCTTTTGGAAGAAATGATTGCAGCCGTTGCCCAGGTGATACCGAATGCGGGCTCCGAGTTTTTATTAAAAGCAAAACAGGACATTAAGGGTGACCTTTATGATCAGAAATACTATCCCGATAAAATGATCATCCTTGGAAAAACCGAGAGCCCGGTAAGTTTCCGACCCGATGACCCGAAAAAGAAAGTGACCCAGCAGTTTTGTGTTGAATCAGAAAAAGGAGAACTCTTTGAGCTTATGTTTTCTAATGACGGGTTTGTTGTGGATACGTATGCTTCTCCTCTTTCGGCAGAAGATGCTCTTGCCTTTTACGGATATGATATCATGTATATGCTTTATTCTGCGATTCGTGAATTTGCTCTTGCAGAAGAGGATGTTCTTGATGCTCTCAATCTTACGCTTGGTTTCCTTCAACAGAAGAAGAACTGAGACTATTCCCCCTCTATTTTAGCAATACTCATATTAATCAAAATTGAGTACAAGCATGAGAAAAGAGATTTTCTCCGTTATACATGAAAAAAGAGACGGTAAGGAGGTATCCCGAATTGCTTTTCAGGGAGTGTTTGATCCGGCTGTAAGCCCATTGCTGATTTTTTTTCGGATTTTTCCTTTCTCTTTTTTCTACGACGAAATTTCCTAAATTAGGGTAATTTAACTGGCAGTCTATGAATGAAAAATATGATTATAATGGGTATTTATTCTTTGATGGTAACGACCGGCTTAATGAGGTCGCTTGGTTTATCCTTCATCAACAGAAGTGCCTCTTCAATTTTGTCAAAGCCCTTGAATCTGTGGGTAAGTAATGGTGAGAGATCAAGCTTACCTACTTCTACGAGACTTGCGAGTTTTTCCATCCGCAGTCTGCCTCCGGTCATTAAACCGCAGTGAATGAACTTGTTACTCATACCGCAACCCCATTCGATACGCGGGATCGTAACAAATTCGCCTTTACCAAGGTAGTTGACGTTTCCGATTATTCCTCCGGGTTTGACCATCTTGATTGCTTCCTGCATGGTGTTGACATCTCCGCCTGCGATACAGACTTTGTCTACACCTTTACCGTCGGTTTTGTCCAGGACCTGTTCAACGATGTCACCATTCTTGTAGTTGATTATGTCGGTCGCACCGTATCCGCGGGCTGCATTTGCGCAGTCCTTTCTGCTGCCGACTGCAAGAATGTGGGATGCCCCCATGTGATTTGCACCGGCGACCGCCATCAGTCCGACAGGACCGATACCAATACAACATACCGTGTCACCGAGTTTGACGTTGGCAAGTTCTGCTGCCTGGAATCCGGTTGGGACCATATCTGCAATCATTGATGCTTCAGCTACCGGAATCGAGTCGGGAAGTATTGCAAGGTTTGCGTCTGCTTCATTTACATGGAAGAGTTCGCCGAAGACACCATCTTTAAAGTTGGAGAATTTCCAGCCGGAAAGCATTCCTCCGGAATGCTGGGCAAAGCCGTCCTGTGCTTCAATGGAAAGCCAGTCGGGGGTGATTGCCGGAACAATTACACGGTCTCCCGGTTTGAAGTCCTTAACCATGGATCCTACTTCCACAACCTCACCGACAGCTTCGTGTCCAAGAATCATGTCATGGCGTTCTCCGAGTGCTCCTTCCCACACTGTGTGAACATCCGAACTGCACGGTGCAACTGCGAGCGGTGCAACGATTGCATCAAGAGGTCCACATTTTGGGGCTTCTTTCTCGATCCATCCGATTTCCCCGATCCGCTTCATTGCGAGTCCTTTTATCATTTTCATGTTATGTCACATCCAAAATTCGTGCCGACTGATATTTTCTGCTTTATTTCAGACGTATTATTTTATCATCTGAATGTTGTTGACATATCATTCGACAAGTAACCATAACGAATTTTCATTATAAATGGATGATGTAACAGGGAAACCGGACATGATATGATTCAGGTAATTATCTAAACATATTGGATAGAATTATATTATTGTTTGATTTTTTTGATAATCTATCGGTAAAGTTTGTATCGGATGCGACATGATAAAAATAATTGTTCCTGCCCCTTTCAACGGGTTCTTGCCGTCCTATTATAGTTTTTATTGGCAATAAATATTTCTAAATTTTTGTTGTGTATCGGTGTTCTGATATCGAGGAGCGAGTAAAAACCCGTATTTCTCCCTTCCTTTTAAGAGAGAAACTCCGCCAGAAATACGGATGATCCCGTGTGATTTTTTAGAAACTCATAAAAATTATATTGGATATTTCTTGGTATTTAAATGCTAATTTAT
>CAYSRP010000018.1:0-17363 GCA_964433475.1 uncultured Methanomicrobiales archaeon | reverse complement strand
AGAAGTAGTTTAATCTTATTTCTTTTGCTCACTTAAATTAAATTAATGAGTTCTCTATTTGATGGTGTTCACTCGGATACTTCACGGAATAAAAAGATCCTGTCTTTCAAAACGATGATGTATTTTACAGCAAAAATCTCATAAATACCTATCTCAGATCATGGAGGCAGGCAGTTAAATGATAAAAGAATCCTTTACTATACATAATCAAAACATCAGAATACCGGCAATTCTCTGGGGAAAAAATACCGGGAATCTCTCTATCGCAGTGCATGGAAACATGTCGAATAAAGCGGATGAGGTGATCGTGATTTTTGCCGAGGAAGCTATCAGAAAAGGCTATCAGGTCCTGAGTTTTGATCTTCCTCAGCACGGTGAGCGTACAAACGAGGAGTATGCCTGTAACCCGAAAAACTGCGTAAGCGACCTGACGGCGGTCTATCAGTATACCCGGTCAATTTCAGATCCTATCAGTTTTTTTGGCTGCAGTATGGGTGTTTATTTTGGTCTGCTGGCATATCAGGGTCTGCCGATCGAACAAAGCCTGTTTCTCTCTCCCGTGGTCAATATGGAACGGCTCATCAATGATCTTATGACCGGCTTTCAGGTAAGTGAACGATCTCTGGAAAAAGAACAGGAAATTGTATTACCAGTCGGTATAACGCTCTACTGGGATTATTATTGTTATGTAAAAACTCATCCGATCGGTGCATGGAAGGTACCGACCGGTATTCTCTACGGCACGAATGACGATCAGAGCCCTGGGACGAAGTATCCGCTTTTGCAGAAAAAAATTCAGCCGTTGTCGACATAGTGAAAAACGGTGAGCATTATTTTCACACGGAAGAACAGCTGGGATCTTTTAGAAACTGGCTGAAGAAGAGGATCCGGGATCCTTCCTATTCCATAAACAGATGATCTGCCGGCTTATCCCGCCAAAGACCATAGCAGTAAACAATAAAACATCCAATCCCGGAAAAGAGGCTGTATAAACCTCTTTCGAACCATCTTCCTATTTACATATTTTGGAAACTTTGTCTTATTTAATATGAATTGTCATGATTATTCGTGAATAAACTAATTATAATGATTGATTCCTCAACAATTAAGTATAATATCTGAGACCCCCTACGTCCTAAAGATAAGTAGTTGTGATAAATTTGGTCAGGCATAGATTTTCTAAAATAGTAATACTCCTTTGTTTCACTCTGCTTGTTGTCGGGACTTCAGGCTGCATATTTACCAGTTCAACCGATCTGGACCCTGTATCTGATGAACAGATAAATGATATGAATGCTGCTCTCTCCCCGGTCATTCAGACCGTTGATGATGAAATGGAGTCTGTCAGCTCTTCTTTGTGGCAGACTGCCCGGGAACTGGACGGTATCCCGGCGGATGATCCGGCAGTGGAACTCGCGTTATACAAACTTAGGAGCGAGATCCCGCTCTCGATCGAGATCGGCAGGTTCGACAGGAACAATACCATGATCACCACGACCAGATACCTTGATCCCTGGTGGGTCTCAGGCGTGACGCAGTCCAGACTGAATTATCCGCTGGATGTGCTGGAATCGGTCGCTCCTTCCTCTATGGTTTCTGACATCTACACCTATCAGGACGGGGATCGTGGACTTATGATCATAACACCTGTGTATGATGCGGACGGTGAGTATGACGGAGTACTCCGGCTCTCTTATGATATAGTGGGCTTATTCTCGGGACTCACAGAGACTCTCAAGAACGAACACGGTTATACATTGTGGGCCACGCATACGAACGGGCTGGTATTTTATGATGAAAATACCCTGGAGATCACACGAAATCTTACGACCGATCCGCTGTACCAGACAGTTGACCGTCAGAATGCGGTAACTGCTATTCTCGCCAATCCATCCGGGAACATCTCTTACTACTTCTACAACTCATCCTGGAATGAACAGGTACAGGTAAATGCTGTCTGGAATACGGTGACTCTTGGATGCGGAAAGGAGTGGCGTATCGTTCTTACCGATAATGTTCCCGAAGCCAGTCCGGCGAGCGGATCAAATACCACGATCGAAGAACTGATCCGTTTTGTCGAAAAGGCATATGTTTATGCCAATAAAGTCGGAAAAGATGCTGCTCTTGCCGAGTTCAATGATCCAAACGGGGATTTTGCAGATGGGGAACTGTATATTTTTGCCTATGATATGAACGGGACCGTATTGGCTCTTCCCTATCAGCCGGATCTCGTCGGGGAAAACCGCTGGTATATGCAGGATACGACGGGGGTAAAGTATATCCAGCGAATGACTGCTCAGGCAAAATTAGGCGGGGGCTTTGTGTATTCTTTGTATGAGAATCCCCTGGAAAATTATGTGAGCGAGTTAAAGTTGTCCTATGTACTGCCTATCGACGAAACATGGTACATCGGCGCAGGAATCTATATGCATGATCAGCCGTTTTCCCACACGTTCTATCTTGACTGGCATAAGCGGGAGGACCTTGTCCATCAGGTGAGGTATATGGATTACCTCACGATCATCGACGGTATCCCGACAGTAACAGCGATGATCAACGATCCGGACAGTGAGCTGAATGACCAGGAGGGATTATATCCGTTTGCCATCACGGAAGACGGCACGCTTCTGGGATATTCACTGGATCCCTCCCTTGTTGGTACAAATCAGCTGAGTATGAATAATTCGTATGGTATGTCGGTCATGCGTGGAGTCATCTCCCTGTCAAAGGACGGCGGCGGACTGATGTATAATGCGGTGTGGGATCCTGAAATGATGAAGGAAACCAATGTTCTGATCTATGTTGAACCTGCGATCGACGGGAAGACCTATTTCGGAAGTATGCTGATCCTCGAATGAGGTCGGCGGGAAAACTCTTTTTTATTTTCGTCCTCACTGTCCGGATACGAAACTCTCAAAACTCTGAAAAAAGAAAAACGGATATTTCCGTGTCTTATCTTGAAAGCAGACTGTTTGCCGCTTTAATAAACAGACACTCTCCTGTTCCAAGTTCATAAAACGTATCGGCTTTGTTATCGATTTTAGCATCGGCACGCCAGAATTTACATTGTTTACCCATGCATCTTTCCCGTGTCATCGGACAAATAAATCCCATTAGAAAAAAATAGGACTCCGGGTCTTAAATAAGCATCGGATAACGATTTTCAAAGATCCTTTTTCTGGTAACGGGCAAACGCACCGTGCCCTCCGCAAACCGTCCATTCCCCATCTCCCATCAGACAGGTCACTGCTTCTCTGGCCTGCCGTGCTTTTTTGGAATCCATATTCACACTTGTCATCAGATATGGTGCAAGAGTGTTGAATTCTGCCTGATCCGGAGAAAAACCCGCAGCATTCACGAAAATATCTCCGGTGAAGATCAGGTGGTGTTCCCTGCAGACTAAAATGATCTCTCCATTGACATGCCCGCCGTTTCCTTCATATACCGCGAAGTTCAGTTCGCCGAATTTCAGATCTCCAATATATGATAATGGTTTATTATGACCGTCTTCTTTCTCTGTATCGATCACCGTCAGCTTATCCAGAGACGGCGGTATGTAACCAGAGAGTATTCTTCCGATCCTGCAGAACGGGGCATGTGCCGGATTTTGTTCACGGAAATTATCTTCATCATTATTTTCCAGAACAAAATTCTCATAACTTTTTTTGCTGAGATAGACCTTTTCAAAGAGATCAAGCAGACCGCAGTGATCCGTATCAACATGGGTTATGACGATCTCTTTATGCATGGAATCAAAATCCGGAAAGATCGAGTGGAAGATCTGATTCATCTCATCCCGATAACAGGCAAATCCTGAATCCACGAAAAGAAGAGAGTTCCCGCTCTCCAAAATATAGATGCTGCTGCCGCACGGAGGCTCGATCAAATGAAGCCTGATGCCGGCGGTAATATCGGTATGGGAGATCCTGGGTTGAAACTGGATGCCTCTATGTCTTGCAATGAAATCCGCATACTTTCCGATATACTCAAAGGTCTTATAGGGGGACTCATTTTGTTCATCCAGCATCTGCATGATGAGATTTGAGTCGGAAATCAGGCTGAGTGTGTCTTCCCGTCCAAGCTTGAGCTTGTTTGCGATCTCATTTGCGAAGGAGATATAGAATACGGTATTGTCCAGCGTTTTTTCGCTTTTGTCGTAATCAATAATGCGTACTTTGCAGAGTTTGGATACATCTTCAAGGAAACTCTTCATATCTGCGGTCTCTTCAATAAAGAGCCCCATTTTGAAGAACTGATGGTCCGTGCCGTTTTCCTGCGAACTGATGTAGGAGATATTGAAATCGTAACGGTTGATGGTTTCCAGGATAGGGAGAAGGGCTCCGGGAACATCCGGTAACCGGAACTCAAGGAGTATTACTTTTGCCTCACCGGTGTCGCCGGACAGATAACCGACCCGGTCAAGTTCTTCCGAGACCGCAGCGATCTTATCTTCAGTTCCGGCAACATCTATGAAAAGTGTGTGGGTATCGACCGCTTTATTATAGCTGACCCTGGTGATATTCACTCCTGCATCGGATATGACCCGCCCGGCTCTTAAAAAAGCGCCCGGCGTATCCGGCATTTTCGTGATGAATGTCTTCCTCATCTTTTCGCTCAGAAAGAAATCATCGATGCGGTGATCATCGTCCCGACACCGTCATTGGTGAACAGTTCCAGGAGAAGATTATGCTCGGAATTTCCGTTCAGGATATGGGCACCGTCCACTCCGTGGCGAACCGCATTCACGCTCGCTTCTAGTTTTGGGATCATGCCGCCTGCAATCGTCCCGTCTGCCATTAATGCATCCACATTTTTCAGGGTAAGTCTGTGGAAGATCTCGGTCCGGTCTTTATTCATTACACCGTCGACATCTGTCAGTGAAATGAATTTGAATGCCTTTAAGGAGATGGCAATTTCCCCCGCCATAGTATCGGCATTGATGTTCAGGTCGTTTCCCTTTCTGTCGAGTGCCAGAGGTGAGATCACCGGAATATATTCCGCATCAAGAAGTGTTTCGAGCAGTTTCGGATTGATCTCCTTCACATCACCGACAAATCCCAGATCCACATCGATCTCTGCATTGTCGACCATAACTTTCCGGATAGGAGTTTTTTCTGCGATCACGAGACTTCCGTCGTTTCCGGAGATGCCCACACCCTTTGCACCGTTCTTTGCGATCAGCGAAACGATCATATTGCTGATCTTTCCGGCA
Organism: uncultured Methanomicrobiales archaeon; assembly: GCA_964433475.1. Classification (GTDB taxonomy): domain Archaea; phylum Halobacteriota; class Methanomicrobia; order Methanomicrobiales; family Methanocorpusculaceae; genus Methanocorpusculum. Next base: position 12,151 of record CAYSRP010000018.1, on the reverse strand, counting down.
AGGACCATCTGGGCGATCTCGAGCGTTTCTTCATCCGTCACGCGAAGGCCGCCGACAAATCTCGCTTCTTTCCCAAGGGCCTTCATCTTCAGCGTGATCTCCGGTCCGCCGCCATGGACGAGGACCACACGCATCCCCACATAGTGGAGAAGGACCGCGTCCTGAACGACCGAGTTCATGATGGCCGAATCGACCATGGCATGTCCGCCGAGTTTGATCACGATCGTTTTTTTGTGGAACTTCCGGATGTATGGAAGTGCCTCCATTAATACATTTTGTCTACTGTTCATGTTGTGTACTTCCCGTTGATTTCCACATATTTTTCTGTCAGGTCACAACCCCATGCTGTAGCCTGTTTGTCTCCTGATTCGAGCATGAGGGTAAACACTACATGATCACCTGTCATCGCAGCTTTTGCCTTGACTAAATCTGCCACGATGACACCGTTTTTCACGAGCATTTCCTCGCCTTTTCCTTCCCCGATCGAAAGAGAAAGCTCTTCCACGGTAAACTCGACACCCGAGTATCCTGCTGCACAGACAACTCTGCCCCAGTTCGGATCCTCTCCGTAGACCGCACTCTTTACAAGAGGAGATGTAATGACGGTTTTTGCGATTTTCTCTGCATCACGTTCACGTTTACAGCCGGTCACTCTGACTTCCAGCATTTTCGTCGCTCCTTCTCCGTCTGCCGCGATCTGCTTTGCAAGCTGGATGCAGACCGATTCAAGGGCCTCTGAAAATTCCCTCACCGGAACATGTCCCGCTTCGCCCGTTGCCGTACAGAAGAGAGAGTCGTTCGTACTCTCATCCCCGTCAACGACAACTCTGTTCAGACTGCGCTTCACGGCTGATTTCAGACACGCCTGAAGTTGTTTTGCCGGGATCTCCGCATCTGTGTACACGAAGGAGAGCATTGTTCCCATATTCGGGGCGATCATTCCGGAACCTTTGCAGATACCGGCAACGGTAAAATCTTCCTTCTGGACGAGGGCGTGTTTCTGTTTCGTATCGGTCGTCATTATCGCGCTTGCCGCCGCGATCTCCGCCTCGGGTGAGTGGGCAAGTTTGCGGGAAACCTCTATTGACTGTTTTTTAATGAGGAACAGGTCGAGGTATCTCCCGATAACTCCGGTGCTTGCAACTCCGCACTCCATCTCATCGATCTTTAGTGCTTCTGCTCCGATTTTCGCCATTTTTTCTGCATCGGCGAGACCCCGTTCACCCGTATATGCATTTGCGCATCCTGAGTTTACGATGACACCCGATAGTTTTCCGCGTCTCGTTCTCTCGGCCATCAGATTGACAACCGGAGCACGAACCTTGTTTTTCGTGAAAACAGCCGCTCCGGTTCCTGATGCCTGGATCAATGCAAGTCCGAATTTTCCTTCCTTCATGCCCCAGGCGTTCACGCCTTCGACGGCACAGATACTTTTGAAATCGTTAGAATCGTTAGTCATGGAAACATCCCCGGCATTCTGAGACCTTCAGCTTCATCGAATCCGCACATGATATTCATGTTCTGGATCGCCTGACCTGAGGCCCCTTTCACGAGATTGTCGATTGCCGAAATTGCAACAAGTCTCGTTCCATCATCTTCCAGCTCGAAGTTGATGTCGCAGAAGTTCGACCCTCTTACTCCTCCGAGTTTTGCGGTCTGCATTCTCACAAAGTGTTCGTTCTTATAGAAATCCTCATACAGTTTCTGGATATTTTCCCGTTCCATCGGTTCATTGAAGAGGATATGTGCGGTGGTAATGATCCCGCGGATCGCCGGGATGAGATGAGGGGTGAAGTACACATGTGCCTTTGATCCGAGAAATGCCGCTTCCTGACGCATTTCCGGGAGGTGTCTGTGTGCTGTTATTTTATAGGGAGAGATATTCTCGTCGACATTCGGGAAGTGGGTGGTTGCAGAGATCGAGTCGCCCGCCCCGGAAACACCGCTCTTCGAATCATAAATAATTGTCTGGGCAAGTTTTGCAACAGGAGCCGATGCGAGAGTTGCTCCGGTCGGGAAACATCCCGGGTTTGCAACAAACATTGCATTACGGATGTCTTTTCGGTGAAGTTCCGGAATACCATACGGTGCCTTGAAGTAATCCGTGTGTTTAACTCCGTAGGTTTTTTCATAAATGTCTTTTGGGAGACGGTAATCTGCGGAGAGGTCTACGGTCCTGATGCCCCGTTCTTTCAGTTTTCCCGCATACTGCATTGCAGCCGTGTGCGGAACTGCGAGGAAAACAAAATCCGCGTCGATGTCTTCAACACCGGGGTTCGTGTAATCCAGATCAATGAGATTTTTTAGATGAATATGATCTTTGGTTACCGGAGTACCTGCCAGTTTCCGTGAAGTGATACAGACTATGTTCGCCTCTTTGTGGGTGAGCAGTAATCTGATGAGGTCTCCTCCGGCATAACCTGATCCTCCAACTATCGCGATATCCATACGTAAATTATTGGTTTACAAGTAGTTTAAAGATGTTATTCCCCGGGTTCTTCTCCGGGTTTTTCCTCGTTTATCTTCATGAGTTTTTCTGCGAGTTCCAGAAAGATCCCTGCTCTTTCAAGAGTGGGAATAAACTCCTCGGGAAGGGACGTAATCCCGAATCTGGCCCCGGAAAATGCTCCGCAGAGAAGTGCTATCGTGTCACAGTTTCCTCCGCAGGTAGAGGCAATCCCCAAGAGTTCACGCGGAACGTAATACCGTTTACAGAAGAAAACCGCAAGAGGGAGCGTCTGGTAAACTGAGGAGGAATTCCCGATAGCCCCGACCGCTGCATTAAGAGGCATGCCGGTCTTTTCGATACGAATGGCATTCGTGATCTTCTGCGCGAGCAGCGGATCCATATTTTCCGCTGCCGTTTCCAGAGTGTCAAAAGCTTTGTCTACATCGCTTGTTTCAAGAAGAGTGTTCAAAAGAAGAGCGAATCCGATGGTTGCCGCGTGAACTCCGGGGTGGGTCTGTGTTATACTGCACGCAGAAAGGAGTTCCTTTGCCATCTCTTTCCGGTCTCTGAATGCAAGTGCGAAGGGGATCGCAAGTCCGATACATCCTGCACTATCCGAGTTGATGCCGGATTCGGTGAGATCGTTCGTCTTCTCCATTTTTTTACAGGCAGCATACGTCGCTCCATCGGGATATCGGAATTTATTGAGGGTATAGGTCCGGAGGAGTTCTTTTGCATATTCTTTCCTGTCCCATGCCTTATCTGCAAGAAGCCGCGAGGAGATAAGGATCATTTGCCCGTCGTCGGTGTATTGACCCGGGAGAAGATCGTGATTCGGGTGACCTTTGTATGCCCGGCCAAAGGCGGGAGTAGTTGAAAAACGTGCAGTGGTGGTCTCGTCCGGCATCCCGAGAGCGTCACCAAGGATTGCTCCGATCAGGCATCCTTTGTATCTGTTGAGCATGATTTATTATTGCCGGGCTGTGTGTTAATTGTTATGGTTATCCCTCGCTATCTATATCCCCGCAAAATACCCACGTAACTATATGTACTGGTATGGGGAGACCGGAAATCTATCAATAGAACCAGCCGTCTGCGGGGACCGGGTTCGAAACACAAAGACGATACCGTCCGTTCTTTGTAACTGGCAGGATCTGAAAGCTGCCGGTCTCATAAAAACCAGGGAGGAATATATCCAGGCTGTCCGTGCAGTGACCTTTTCGCTTGCAGAGAAAGGGATTGCTGCCGATCTCGACAAAAAAGACGCTGCCCTTCTCCAGATGGTCAAGACCCTGGATGAGATGGACAATGTCATCAACCTCTTAACAGAGAGGGTTATCGACTGGCACGCCGCGACAACACCCGGAACTTCCCACAAATATACCCGGTCGAACGGTCCCCGTCTTGTTCAGAAGATCGCAAAATCCGGCAGTCCATCTCTGAAAAGAGTGGCACGCGAGATCCTTTCTCTTTCTGCGGTCCGGACGGATCTTATGAAAGAGGTGTCCCGCGAGGCTGTTCTGGTCATTCCGAATATGAGTGCTCTTGTGGGTGGTCTTGTAGCGGCCCGGTTGATTGCACGTGCCGGAGGACTTGAGGCGACCGCGAGACTGCCGGGTTCTTCGATCCAGGTCATCGGGGCAGAGTCGGCTCTGTTTTCCCACATCAGGACCGGGTCTTCTTCGCCGAAACACGGGATCATTTTCCAGCACCGGCGGGTCCATAATGCCGGAAAGGAAGTTCGGGGAAAAGTTGCCAGGCAGCTTGCAGCAAAACTTGCGATCGCTTCCCGTCTGGATCTCTATCGCGGGGAACTCGATGCTGAGTTCGTTGAAACGGCGAATGCAAAAATCGATAAAATTTTCGGAGGAGGATCATGATCGACATAAAAGGCACATTGGTTTCCGAGGGTCAGGGCGGAGTGTATAACGAGCGGATGCTTGGGAACTACCGTGTGTGGGATCCCTACCGGAGTAAACTTGCGGCACTCTGGTATCTGGATAAGACGACGACCCTTGATAAGGACGAGGTGGTTCTCTATCTCGGTGCCGCGAACGGGACGACGGTCTCGCACGTTGCGGATTACGTTGAGTCTGTCTACGCAGTAGAGTTTGCTCCCCGGCCGATGGAGGATCTCCTGGTCGTTTCCAAGAAGCGGAAGAACATCATTCCGATCTATGCGGATGCGACCCGTCCGGTTTTGTATGCTTCTCTTCTGGAACCTGCCGATCTGCTGTATCAGGATGTTGCCCAGCCGAATCAGGCGGGTATTTCTGTGAAGCATCTGCCGTTTTTAAAATCCGGGGGCCGTCTTATTCTGATGCTGAAGACACGGAGTGTGGATATCCGGAAGTCGTCGGATGAGGTGTTTGCAGATACGTGTGCAGAGTTGACGGCGGGCGGATATGTGGTGGAGAAGACAACATGGCTGAATCCGTATCATCAGGATCACGCAGCAATCGTCTGCAGGAAATCATAAGGTCTCTCTTTTTTCTTATCGTGCCGAAGATAACTATACACCCGTAATCTGCGGATGAAAATCAGGTGAGTTCCACTCGAAAATAGGTTGTTCCACTCCAGTTTCATTCAATTTCGAACAATTTTCTCCTGTCTTTCGACTCACAAAAACATCGTCTTCGGGAAAATACGGGTGATCCTGCCTTCGTTTCCCGGAAATGCACTCATCATATAAAAAATAGTATGCACACGCCTGCAAAAAAAGAATAGGGGGGTAAAAGTTCCGTCGGACGTAGGTAAGTAGGGCGGAGGAAAACTCTCTCATCAATCACTTTTTTTCAAGGCGCCTGCATACTATTATTTATAGGAGAAGTCATTGCAAACGGAAATAACCCAGTAAATCGGTTATTTTTCAGATGACCCTGATTTTTTCATGAAAAAACATGAGTGAAATCAGTCAAAAATCCACTTGAAACACCTCTTTTCGTGTGGAACTGACCCTGTTTTCATCACTCGGGACCTGTTTTTTCAGCATCGGAAAGGAGTCTGGAAACCCCCTTTTAAACCGGAGAAGATCTCTCTCAGAACGATGCAAGCAACGCCGTTACGATCCCCGTGAGGAAGATCCCGTCGAATGTCCCTGCTCCGCCGATCGAAAGCATCTGCGTCTCATGTCCGGTAATATCCTTCAGATGCAGAAGATCTGCTCCGATCAATGTTCCGAGTGTCCCTGCCACAAATGCGATTCCTGCAGCCGGAAGACCAAACCCTCCTCCCAGGATCACCGCGACCACGAGAGTTACCACCGGACCAACGAAAAACGGTGTCGCGATCCCAATACCCTTCACTGGTTTTGCCGCGAGGTAAACACACAACGTCGTAATCAGCAGAGTCACGAGCATCTTTGGAAGATACCAGATGTCCGTCGTAATAAATCCGAATGCTCCCATAATGATAATGTATGCAGAGATAAGAATCGGAATAACGGCACCGCCCACGTTAATAGAAACACTCGTTCCTCTTTCCCCCTCTCCTCCGGCATACATCTCCGGCTCGAACCGGTCGGTCCGGTACATCTTATCATACATAGAAGGAGCATACTGTCCGGAAGTTTTTCTTGGAGCCGACTCCTCTTTTGTCTTCATCGTCTTCGGGCGGATGACCCCGAGCGGGATATTAATAAAACTCCCCATAATAGAAGCGATGATCAAAAGGACGATCATCCAGAAACCAAACCCCAGACTCCCGAGAGCCGCACCAATAAGTCCGAAGAACAGCAGCGGCAACCCGATGATCACAAGAATAACCAGGGCAAGAAGGATCCAGATGGAGATTGGGCTGAATATGAGTCTTGACACTGGTATCTAGTATGTGAAACCAGATATAAAATCTATCTGGTCTAAGACTAACCGCTATCTTAATATCGTGTCATGTCCAATTCAATAAGGTAATTTAGCCCGTTAGTGTAGTGGTCAATCATCGGGGACTCTGGATCCCTGGACAGCAGTTCGAATCTGCTACGGGCTATTTGTTTTTCGTATTTTTTTGGTCATCAGATCGGTCTGTCAAAATTTTGAGAGTATGGATCCCTCTCATCATTAGAATATTATTACATCCTGAACGTTCTATTCTATTACATGAAACTAATTCGTGCGCCGAATCTTGCACGGGCACATGAACTTGTCATCCGCTACATTCTGGAAAAGGGTTCTTTGCTGACGACTGAGAACGGAGAAAAAACCGTAGAAACCGACGAGATATGCATCTGTGTGGATACCCCGTTCGAATCTCCGATGGTCTCTCCGTGTTCCAGATTTAAGGAATCTTTTCTTCAGGAATATGCAAGAAACCTCATCAACGGATCTGACGCGGTCTTTGAATACGATTATCACGGACGGCTTTTTGACTGGGGCTGCGGGCTCAAAGAGAACGGAGAGGTCCATCAGGACCAGATCAGATATATCATCGATAAATTAAAAGAACATCCCGTATCCCGTCGTGCGGTCGCCATCACCTGGTGCCCTCCCGTCGATGAAAAACTCGCAGACTGTCCCTGTCTCCAGCTCGTTCAGTGCACAGTCAGAAACGGAAAACTGAATATGAAAATCGTTTTCCGCAGTAACGACATGCTTTCTGCCGCAGGATCGAATATGTATGCTCTTGCAAAACTCCAGGAGTATATTGCGAATGAGATCGGTGTTGAGGTAGGGACCTACACGCATATATCACTCGTGCCCCACGTTTATTTCAAAAGAGACGCGGCGGATATCCCGCCGTTCTGTGGAAAGGGTGCAAGTTTCACGCCGTGTGCAGAAGTCTGTCATGCCTGCGGCGGCTGCCCGAAAGCAAAACGGTAACAACTACCAACTTACCGGCACTGACTCCCGAGTTCGTAGAGAGCATACAGTTCGTCCGCGGCATCCGTCCCGACACGTCGCGTGGTCTGCTCGATGAGAACTTCCGCACACTCGGTCGGCAGACAGCCGATCCCCTCTTCTCCTATTCTGATAAGTTCGACGAGTGAAACAAACTCATCGTCGGTAAGTCTGTTCAGCCGTGCTGCGAAATCATCTGCATCTTTTGCATAATGATTTGCCACCGGCGGAAGGATCGAGCGGAACTGCGTCTCTGATTTTCCACAGATGAGCGTATCACATTCAGGGGCGAGTTTTAAGAGAAGCGTTATATCGTGTTCAGACAGGATGCGGGACATTACTATCTTAAATTTGGGTATTCATGTGTTATTAAGTTCCGCATAGTGAGCAAAGATCCCGGGATATTCTGAGAACATAGAGGATTTCACCGTCTTCCTGCTTTTCTTCCGCAACAACGAGAACGATCAGTCCAAGGCTGCGGCAGAGTTTGAGGATCTCATTCATACCCGTCAGGGAGGAGATGAGAAGAAGGATCCGTCCGAATCTGGAAAGATGGGCAGGTGCTCCGTTTAAGAATCGTTCGACAACTTCTCGTCCGGTGGTTCCTCCGTCGAGAGCATATTCGAGCCAGTCGTCACCTCTCTCTTCGGGGGATGTCGGGAGATAGGGTGCGTTGAATAAAATCAGATCGAATTCTCCGGTTACCGGCTCGAAAAGGTCTCCGCGGATCACCTCGACTCCGTTTACTTTCTGTGCGTATGCGGCTGCATGGGGGTTGATTTCGACGGCGAGTGTGTCCGGTGCAATATCCATTACTGATTTTGCCACAGCTCCCGAACCGGTTCCGATCTCAAGGACACGGTCGGTCGGCTGTACTTCGGCGAGAGCCGCTTTGATCAGGAGAAACGTATCTTCCGAGGGAAAATAGATCTGGTCTGTATCATATTCCGTCATAGCAAACGGGAAAGCCGGTTGGCAAGTTCGATGAAATCGATGACTGCAAGTGTTTCCGGACGTTTGCCGAGCAACTCTTTTGGCAGTTCTTCAATGAGTGATGCCATCGTTTTTTCTCCATAGATGCTTTTCATCCCTTTGAGGCCGTTCTGCATGGTCTTTCTCCGGTGCGAGAAGAGTTCGCGGACGAGAACTGCATAGACATCACGGTCGAGGATTTTTACCGGCGGGTCGTGCGGGATGATTTTTACCACTGCCGAGTCAACTTCGGGCGGCGGGTTGAATGCTTTTGGCGGAAGTTCAAGGATCAGTTCCACGTCTGCGTAGGTCTGGGTCATCACGGATAATCTGCCGTATTCGCCGTTTCCGGGCGGAGCAGCCATCCGTCTGGCAAATTCCCACTGATACATGAGGACAGCGATTTCGAATCCGGTTTCAAGAAGCCTGAAGGTTATCTTCGATGATATTGAGTAAGGCAGGTTTGCAATGACCAGATCGAAGTCGGGAAGCGGGACTTTTGAGGCATCGCCCCGTGTTATGGTCAACTGACCTGAGGCAAGTTCGTTTTTGAAAAGGCGTTCGAGGTTTGGGAGCAGTGTTCCGTCGAGTTCGACCGATCTGACATTTGCTCCCCGTTCGAGGAGTGCCGCGGTCAGGATTCCTCCGCCCGGTCCGATTTCAAGAACGTTTCGTCCTTTGACCGGCACGGAATCTGCGATAAAATCCACTGCGTCCGTATCAATCAGAAAATGCTGATCTTTTGGCGCTTTCATAAAAAAAAGTTATTTTGAGGTAAAGAGATGATATTTCTCTTCCGGATTTTCGAGTTCAAGCATTATCCGTTCGCATATAAACTTCTCCGGTTTCTGGAGTGTTTTTACGCGGGCACGGATGTCGTCGAAGCTTGCGAACGGTTTCTTTTCTCTCTCGGTAAGGGTGTCGGTAAGGGTTTTTTTGCCGAATCCCGGGAGGAGGTTTAGCATGTGCATTTTAAGACTGATCGGAACAGCGGTGTTGTAGAATTCGATAAACCGTACTTCGGATTCTGCAACAATCTCTTCGATGGCAGGTTCGAGTTCTCCTTTTGCCGTGGGTGTCAGTTCACTGTAGGACATCCGGCGTTTTACCCGTTCGACCTGTTTCCTTTCTTCGTCGCCGATGTAAACTCTGTCGTGAAGATTGATCGCAACATCTCTCTTTGCGATGAGTTCGAGGAGTTTGAACTGTTCCGTTCCTATTGCGAGAATGATCGATTCGCGCTGGTTTAATGGACGTCTATCGCTGGCATAACCCCACTGGAGGTAATCCAGTACGACGGCTTCGACTTCCTTTTTATCAGCCTTCTCGGTCCTTGGCGGCATCTTTTCCTCACTCGTATTTATGGAGGATGTCGAGAATCTGATCTAAATCCTCGGGAAGAAGGGTAAAACGCTCTTTGGCATAGATCGCACGAAGTTCATCGCGGCTTTTCGGCATGATGTTGGTGATCCGGTTAGCGATCTCCGGCTTGATTTTTTCAAGGGAAGCGAGTTCGCTATAGAGTGCCTTTGCTGTTTCAACGCTGCTTTTACTTAGGCTGTCTGCATGGTCAATACTTTTACGCAGTTCATACGATAAAGTGCGGGCGGAATCTTCAGCCTCTTCTCCGCCGTTGCGCTGGTCACGAATAGCAATAAGTTCTTCGCGCAGTTCAGGGAGGGTCATCATATCTTCACTGATAATTTTCTTTACTTTCATGCGAGACTCCTGATAAATGTAAAATAAGTATTTGGGGGTTAATTATATTTCTGCGCCGTGAGGTGCTGCGGTCTTGCAATGACTGTTTTGGTTGCATTGCCGTCTTTGATCTCAAGGAGCCAGGCTCTGCCTCTCTTGCCGATGATCGTTCCGGTCTTGCCGTGGAATCTCGGGTGGGGCTGTCCTTTCTGAACGCTTGAGTCTAAGACAAGGTGAACTTTCTGTCCTTCGTCGAAGTTCTGAATGACCTTGGTCACGTTGGGCATTCCGCGGGTGCGCAGGGTTTTCTGTAACTTATATCTTGTTCGTTTTTTAATTCCATTGTGCTTTGCCATGTTTACTCATCTCCAATATTTGGTAATCCGTCGACCTGCACCACGTCTAATTCTACGACTTTGGCCGGAACGGCGAGGATTTCAGCAAGACTGGGCGTTGTTCTGCCCCCGTCTCCTGATACAAGTTCTTTGATGTAGAGACCGCCTTCACCAAGCACTTCGAGCCGGTAAAGCCCGTTCTCAACACCGAGAACTTTTATGTCAATGACCTGTCTCTTTCGAATAAGGTCCGCACGACGGTGCGCGACCCGTTCAGGTGTGCGCTGGTTGATCCAAGCCCCTTTGAGCGAGGAAACAGCGTTCTGCATTGTTTCGGGAGAGATACGGTCATCTACTGAGACTAGAATCCTGTATGTTTTATGCCCTTTGTTTGATTTAAGCATTTCTACAGTCTTTTTGTCTGACCAGGTTATCAGTTTGACACCGACACGCGGGTTTGCAGATGCGTTTATTGCAGTTTCGAGTTCTTTTAAATCGAATACACGCTTTTTCGGGTTCTGCATTTCCATTACGAAGGGTCTGCCGGTTCCGATCATGACTGCATCGATGTCTTCTCTTCCTGCTCCATGAAGAACTCCGCAATCACTGTCAAAAATTTTCTTTGGGACCTCTGCAATGAGTTCCTCTACTGAGGTGGGGTATTGTTTGCCGGTAAAGTTGCATTTTTCGCAGCCTTTTCCTTTACATGCGCGGCAGTCCCAGTGGGTCTGCGGGATACCCCGTTCATATTTGAGATATCTGCCGTAGAAATAGATGGAGGAGATCTGGAGTTCGGTACAGTCGTCGGCAATGTTCAGGACTACGGTAATTTCCGGATTTTTGGTGTCTCCGCTTTTGCCGGTAAGGTTGGAGACTGCTTTTCCGACTTCACGGTTCATCTCGGATTTGAGGGGTTCGGGGTTTTCAAGTGAAAGATCGGACCAGAGCATCTCTTCGGATTCCGCCATCATCGGAGGGACCCGGGTACCTATGACGAATGTGTCGTGTTCGATTCCCTCCATTGCTGCGGCTGCTTTTTCTGCCCAGTATGGGATGGTATCGAATAGATCGTTACAGACCCAGCAGGTCCCTTTTTCGTAAGGTTTGTAGGGTATATTGTACGCGAGAGCATGCGCTATTCTGAGTGAACGTCCCCGTTCTTCGTTGGTGAGTCCGAATGATTTTTTTGCGAAGAGTCGTCCAAGACAGTGGTCGCAGATGTCGCCGTACTCTAATATTGTGTTGACGAGTTCAAGCATTTGATTTGTTACTATAGGATGGGATACCATTTAGGCTTGTTCTCCCCGACGATCGAACTCGTTTAAGATGATGGTTATCGTGTGGTCTGCATGAAGTACGCGGGGGCCGACGGAGTATTTCGGAAGGTCTTTTATGAGTTCCATTTCTTCTTCAGTGAAGTTCTGGTGGTCGCTCAGGATGAAATTTTCCGGCAGGGTTTTTGCGGTTCTGATGTCTTCTCCGTTTTCGTCGAGGACAGCAAAGGGATGATCTGCAAGAAGTTCTGCAAGTCCGCTTTTTCTGATGGAGATCCCGGGAGCTCCTCTCTGATATTCTTTCTCGGGTATTGTGACGAGTGTTTTTTTGATGAGTGCACCTGCACTTCTTTCATCGGGGTTGAGGGATTTTAGTTTGTCTCCGGAGAATCGCAGGGTAACGGTAGATGCAGGGTCTGCCTGTTCTCCTCCTTTTAGGATAAGGAAACATTCTGTGTTCCTCCGAAGGTCGTGACTGAGAAAGAATGAGGCGTTGATGCATCTGCATAAAATATCCATCCGTCCTGCTCCACCCGGCATATCATTGAGTGAGAAGTCAGGGGTCGTGACTGCTTTATGACCTATTATTGC
>CAYSRP010000017.1:0-17872 GCA_964433475.1 uncultured Methanomicrobiales archaeon | reverse complement strand
GTAAGGACGTAGTCGAAAGGGAGTCATCGTTTTTTCTGGACGTTCAGGTTATTCTTTTATATACTATGACCTCTCCTGACGGAAAATACGCCGAATCCTGTCGATTTCATTTTTTCACCACCAAAAATCATCAAAGAAATTTGATCAAAAATGATCTTCGAAGGACCAAAATGGAATCGAAACACCTATTTGCGAGTGGAAACCGCAGGTCGGACGCTGAAAATCGGACGACCTTAGCTAAGGCGGGGTGAGGCGACAGGATCTCCCTCAGCCGAGCAAGTCGATAGACTTGCGAATCCCCCTGTCGATTAGTTAATTGGTGTCCACGTCCAACATACATTAATCATGGAAGCGTCCCCCGATATCTGGATCGAAAAATACCGGCCAAAGAATTTATCCGAGGTCGTCGGACAAAAGGAAGTTGTAGAACGTCTTCACTCATACGTCGCAACAAGAGCCCTCCCGCATCTATTGTTTACCGGTTCTGCCGGCGTAGGTAAAACCACCTGTGCGGTTGCTTTAGCACGGGAAATGTTCGGCGACACCTGGAATATGAACTTCCGCGAACTCAACGCATCCGATGAACGGGGTATCGATATAGTCAGAACACAGATCAAACAGTTTGCAAGAACCGCCCCCCTGGGAAACGCAACATTCAAGATCCTCTTTCTCGACGAAGCGGACGCCTTAACACAGGACGCTCAGGCAGCCCTTCGCCGGACCATGGAAAATTATGCCGAAACATGCCGGTTCATCCTGTCATGCAACTACTCCTCGAAAATAATCGACCCGATCCAGTCGAGATGTGCGATCTACCGGTTCAGACCCCTTACCGATGACGCGATCCGCGAAGAGATCACCAGAATCGCGAAAAGAGAAAACATCACCATCGATGAAAAAGGATATGATGCAATATCCTACGTATCACTTGGCGATATGCGTAAGGCCATCAATGCCTTACAGGGAGCTGCTATCGTATCAAACCACGTAACTGCGGAAAATGTCTACGCGATCACCTCAAATGCAAAACCGGAAGAGATCACCGACCTTCTTGCCCGCTGCCTTGAAGGTGATTTCGAGACCGCGGAACGTATGCTCCGCACACTAATGTATGACAAGGGAATTGCTCCAAATGAACTTTTGAACCAGCTCTATCGGGAAATATCCCGTTCGGAAACGCTTGACCGCCGGCTAAAAGTAGATATGATCGACATCCTGGGTGAAACGGATTTCCGTCTGAGCGAAGGAGCTGACGCGGATATCCAGATGGATGCCATGCTTGCCAGGTTCGTCCGGTCAGTAATAAAATAACTTAAAACCCGCTCCTCTCAAGCTCATCCCCGATCCTTGCAAGGAGGAGCTTATCCCCATCTTTTTTTGCCAGTTCCTCAGCAGAACTCATATCGGAAATCGCCTCTTCGACCCGTCCCTCCTCAAGCAGGATCAATCCCCGTCCAAGATATGCCAGAGCCACCCAGTGCCGGTCTTCCTCTTTTCCGGATGTAAGGATCATTTCATAATCGCTGAGTGCCTGCCCGGCATCTCCGGATGCCAGATACAACTCAGCACGGTTATACCGGATCGCCGATGTATCAGGATGACGGATCAATGCCTCGGAATAATCCGAGATCGCCTTTGGGGCATTACCCATTTCCTGAAAACATACCCCGCGATAATAATAGTAGTTCACGTTTTCCGGATTCGCACAAAGTGCATCCGTAAAATATTCAATCGCCTTAACAAAATCCCGGGCAGCATACGACCGGAGACCCTGATTAAACGCTTCTCCGGATTTCATACCATCCAGCCGGACAATACTTTGCCCGCGATCCGCCGGACAAACGGATTTTCATCTTTAAGCATCGGGGTGATCACCGGGACAAGATCCTTGGTCCCGCAGGATCCAAGTGATTTTATTGCCATGTATCGGACGTGGTCTTTTTCGTCGGATAATCGTGGAACAAGAAGGGGAACACCTGCCGGCTCACGCGAAAAACCTATGACTTCTGCCGCACGATACCGGATATGCCAGTCAGCATCCGTCAAAAAAGGAGAAACCGCATTTACACCCGAAAATCCCATATCCCCAAGTTTTTTTGCGGCAATTGCCCGCTGTTCCTTATCTGGTGATTGAAGAAGAGCAAGATATTCCGATCCGGATGATGTCATATATAAATTGTACTTATCGTATCATATTTCACACTTTCGGTTTTTATCACATGATTATAGAGAGGACTCCTTACAAAATATTACCATTACCTATAGTTAGTCATACTAATTTATTAGTCTCAAAAACACATGAAAAACTATGAGTGTAAAGGGTCTTCTACTGGTAGGTCATGGAAGCAGACTGCAATACAATAAGGAACTTATCACAACTACAGCAGATATGATGAAAAAAACGGGGGACGACTACCTCATTAAATCCTGTTTTCTGGAATACAGCAGCCCGACGGTTGCAGAAGGACTCGATTTGATGCGTGTTGAGGATCTGGAGGTCCTCGTTGTCGTGCCGCTTTTCCTTGCAAAAGGGATCCACATACTGCGCGACATCCCGAAAATTCTCGGGCTTGAACCCGGGAAAAAATCCGGGACCTTCACGCTTGAAAACGGAAAAGTGATTCCGCTTGTTTATGCAGAACCGATCGGGATCGACCCGCTCCTCGCCGAACTCATGCTGAAGAATGCAAAAACTGCCCTCACATTACCGGAGGCACCATGAGGGTCCTTGTCCTGGATACGATACACGGGGGAACGATCCTTGCCGAGGCACTTCTTCGAAACGGCGATGACGTGGATGCTTTGGATGTATACCGCGGGGTCGGTCTCACCAAAGAAGAAGCAGCTTCACGGAAATATGATCTGATCACCGCACCCGTCCATCTTGACCCGGATTACCCTCTCCTGAATACAAAAACAACAGTCATCTCCCACCATGAAATGACCCGTCGTCTCGCAGGTCCCATCCCGGAAACGGTCATCGAAATAACCGGTGCAAGGGGAAAAACAACCACCTCTTTTGCTCTTGCCTCGCTCTTTTCGACAAAAGGTATCCTTCATACGAGCAGGGGCACCTTCCTCTATCCCGACGGGAAACTTCTCTGGAAAAAAAGCATCACGCCTGCATCGGTTCTTCTTGCGACCAGAGGCGCCGCGACCCACAAAGCAAAATGGATCATCGCCGAGGTTTCCGCAGGGGTAACCGGCATCGGAACACTCGGGATCCTGACCTCGGCGGATGATTATCGCATCGCCGCAGGAAAAAGAAGTGCTCTTGCAGCAAAACTTGAATCGCTTGAAAAATGTAAAATGGTCCTTGTTCCAAAAGGCGTTCCGGTAAAACCCGGCTGGCACGTAATCGATGATCTGGTCTCAGTCAGCGGCACGACGTTAACGTGGGAAGGCGGCTCGTTTGAAAACCCGCTCCTCGCACTTGCCGGATACCGTGAACCTCTCAAATGTGCGGCTGCCGCAGCCCTGCTCCTGAAAGCAGACCCGGCGAAACTTGCCGGATTTACCGCGATCGAAGGGCGTATGCAGTATTATCTCAAAGACGGCGTGCCGTTCCTTGACAATGCAAACAGCGGAACGACAAAAGAAACTACGCTTGATGCGGCACACTACCTCAGGACCCTCGTTCCTGACAAGGAGATCGTTCTTGTGATCGGCGAGGAGCATAAAGCAGTCTGCGAAGGATTCCAGGATGAAGCGATCAGGGAAACCATTACGGAGATCGCGCCCATTCAAACGATTTCTGTCAGTAAAGGTAACATGAATTTTGACGAAGCAAAATCACAGGCATTTTCCTTCGCAAAAGAACATAACGCGGGCGTCCTGCTCGCAGTAAAAACCTGGAGATAAGATCATGAATGAAAAAGATCATGAACCCGCAGATAAACCCTGTTCCTGCACTCCAATGAGATATGTGCAGCCGCGTCCGAGTTCTATTGTCGCGGCACTCTATACGCTCAGAGACTTAAATGTGGACCTGGCGATCCTTCACGGACCCTCGGGCTGTTCATTCAAACACGCCCGTCTTTTGGAAGAGGACGGACTTCGTGTTCTGACAACCTCCCTCGGAGACGAGGAATTCATCTTCGGCGGGCAGCATATTCTGGAAGACGTGCTCCGATACGCAGAAACCGAGTTCGCACCGAATCGGATCGCCGTCGTCGGAACGTGCGTTTCGATGATCATCGGAGAAGATCTTGAAGCAGGGATCGAGGCATCGGGCATACACACGCCCGCGATCGGCGTCTCGATCCATGCAGGATTCCGGGAAAATACCGACGGGGTCATAGCTGCTCTCGCACCGGCGGAAAAAGCCGGCTGGATCTCAAAAGAGGAGTTCGAGCGGCAGAAACTGGTCCTTGCCGCCGCAAACAAAAACGAACGGGAACGCGGGGCGGCCTGCAAAACCTACATTGCCCCGTCCAGAGGAGACCTCAAACACGTTGCAGCCGTGGAACTCCTGACGCTTCTCCGTTCGGGAAAAAAAGGCATGGTGATCATGAATGCCAAAAAAGAGACGGCATACATGTTTGCCGATCATCTTTGCGCAGTCTACGAAACCGTTCCGGAAGCAAACGTTACCTATGTTGCAAATCTCGAAAACCGCGGTCTCCCGAAAGTCAGAGGAGACGCGTCGGCGATACTTGCAGAACTGAATGCCCGCGGGATCCATCCGGATCTCATTGGCGCTCTGGATGAATACGGGGGAAATGGGCCGAGGATCGCCGAAAAGATCGCGGAAGAAAAACCCGAATTCATTCTTCTGACCGGGGTCCCGCACGCCGTACCGCCAACCGCACTGACGGGCATCACCGTTTTCTCGATAACGAACGGACCGCGGCAGGTACTTCCCTTAAAAGAACAGGGACATGCCTATGTCATGGTCGAACTTGACCTTCACCCGAAAACGCTCGGCGTCCATAATATTGTTGAAAGCGATTTCGGAGCGGTTTTGCGGAGCATCAAATGAAGTCGCTTCTCATCTCGGGAGACCGGTCCGGCGCCGGGAAAACCAGTATCACGCTCGGTCTTGCCGGACTCATCGCCCGAAGCGAAGAGGTCCAGACCTACAAAGTTGCGATGGACTACATCGACACTTCATATCTTTCGGGAGTCACCGGGCGCCCGTCCTATAATCTCGACACGTTTGTTCAGAGCGATGAGGAGATGTCGGGGCTCTTTTCCTATGGAGCAAAGGGTGCGGATTTCGGCATCGTCGAAGGGGTCCGCGGACTCTTTGAAGGACGTGACGCATTTACTGACATCGGAAGCACTGCCTCGATCGCCAAACGCTTCGATCTCCCGACAATACTGGTCATTGACGCACGGAGCATAACCCGTTCGGCAGCTGCCATCGTCAAAGGATTTCAGGCATTTGACCCGGACGTCCGCATCAAAGGCGTTATCCTGAACAATACCGGCGGAGGTCAGCATGTCCAGAAAGCCAAGGACGCAATAGAATATTACTGCGGGATACC
Source organism: uncultured Methanomicrobiales archaeon (assembly GCA_964433475.1). Taxonomy (GTDB): domain Archaea; phylum Halobacteriota; class Methanomicrobia; order Methanomicrobiales; family Methanocorpusculaceae; genus Methanocorpusculum. The sequence continues at coordinate 12,383 of CAYSRP010000017.1, read as the reverse complement.
GGTTTTCGGAGCGGTCCCGAGAAGCCCGGAGATGAAGCTCTCCATGCGGCATCTCGGGCTCGTTCCGTTCAGAGAAGGAATGCGGAATCCGGATTTCGCAAAGATCATTGATGCCGTCATCCGGCACGTTGGCGAACATGTGGATATCGACGCGATAAAAAACGTCGCGGAAAACTGCACGCCGCCGGAGAATTCTGTTGCAAAATCCTTATCCTCACGTCCGAAGCCGGATAAGAAAATAGCAGTCGCCTATGACGAGGCATTTACGTTTTACTACGGAGAGCTCGACGCGGTTTTGCGAAGTCAGGGATGTGAGACCGTCAGATTCAGTCCGATCCACGATTCCCTCCCGGAGGCAGACGGATATATTTTCGGCGGAGGATATCCCGAACTCTTTCCAAGTGAACTTGCAGAAAATGCCGCTATGCGGGAAGCGATCCTTACAAAAGCGAGATCCGGCACGCCGATCTATGCAGAATGCGGCGGTCTCATCTACCTTACCCGGTCCCTTACCCTTAAAAAAGGGTGGGACAAGTATCTTGAAGATACTAAGTATCCGATGTGCGGGGTTTTTGCCGGAGACACCACGATGCCCGCCGGAAAAACGCTCCGGTATGTCGAGGGGACCGCAGATCTTGGCGGAAAATCATATCCGTTCAAGGGTCACGAATTCCATTACAGTGGGGTAAAAATGGATGCAGACACCCATTTTGCTTATACTCTCAGTCGGGGCACAGGTATTGCCAAGGGAAATGACGGTGTTGTCTTCAACAATGCAGTCGGTTCCTACACCCACATGATGCCGGTCTCATCGGGGGAGATCCTTGCCGAGATCTTCGGGAACCGAATCGAAAAACATTACCTTAAAGCAGATTCCCCACGGACATTATAATATGATTCCGCTTTTCCTTGACCTGTCGGCATCCAGGGTCCTCGTGTTCGGGGCGGGTGAAGTGGGGGTCCGGAAAGCCCGCCATTTTACAGACGCCCGCCGAATTACGTTTGTCGCAGAAGACATATCCCCGGAAATATTCTCATTTCAAAACGCTTCCATCAAACAGACCGCAATAACGGATATGGAGAAAGACGTTCTGGAAAAACTGATCGAAAAACATGATATCATCATTGCTGCGCTTTCCGATGAAAAGGAAAACGAACGGCTCTGTGATCTCGCAAAAGCCGCCGGAAAACTCTATAACAATGCGACCGGCACGGGAAACATCCGGATCCCGTCCACGGTCAACGGTGCGGAATATCAGATCGCCGTCACAACGGAGAGATCTGCACCGGCAGTTCCGGCATTCATCAGAAAGTATCTCGAAGAAAATCTTCCCTGGCTGGACAACATGATCCTTCTGCAGAATGCCCTCAGAGAAGAACTGAAAAAGACCGTCCCCGACCAGGCAAAGAGAGCAGAAATACTCCGTGCCGTCATCGAAGATACCGACATACAGAATGCCTGCAAAAGTAGTGTCCCAAACACAGAAATCTGCAAGAAATATTATGACCAGTAAACTTCTAACAGAAATCGTCATCGCGACCGCGGACCACACCAAATACAAAGAAGAGGTCCTCGGTCTCTTCCGGTTCAAAGACGAAGAAGCATTTTTTGAAAAGACCGCCCCCCTGTTTCCCGGCGTGGTCCTCCTTGAGACCTGCAACCGGGTCGAGATCCTCGTTCACGGAAATGCAGATACCCTCCGGAAATTTTTATCTGGAGAAAAAAAATACGGGTTCGGGATCCTCGAAGGAGAAGCCGCACTCATGCATCTTCTGGAACTCGCATCCGGCACAAAATCCATGATCGTCGGCGAAGACCAGATACTCGGGCAAATGAGAAGGGCGCTGCTTCTTGCCGAGGCCCACGGAACGAACGATGTCATCACCGATGTCTGTCTGAATACGGCGATACGCGAAGGAGTCGCCATCCGGCAGAAAACCTGCATCAACAAGGGGGCCGTTTCCATTGGATCGGCAGCAGTTCTTTTAGCCGAAGAACTGCTCGGAAAACTTGACGGAAAAAACATCCTTGTTGTCGGCGGAGGCGAAATGGGAACGCTGGTCGCCCGTGCCCTCTGTGAAAAAAATCTCCGGGCGATCTATGTTACAAACCGCTCGTTTGACCGTGCCATTCTCCTCGCAGAAGAGATAAACGGACGTGCCATGCGGCTCGATCAGCTCTATCCCTGCATTGCATTATCGGATGTGGTCATCTCCTGTACAGGTGCCCCCCATCTGATAATCCATGCAGAAGACCTTGCTGAAACAATGAACGAGAGGTTCTGGCCTCTTGATGAACAACCACGCAGCCTGCTCCTGATCGACATAGCGCAGCCCAGGGATATCGAAGATGAATGCAAAAATATCCCCGGTGTTTCATTGAAAACACTTGACGACCTGAAGATCATCTCCGAGAAAAATCTTGCCATCCGTAAAACCGAGAGCCTGCAGGCGGAAGACCTCGCAAAAGCCGCTCTTCCTGAATTTATCAAAGCATTCAACCGTGCAGCATCAGGAGACCTGACGAAGTCCCTTTACACCTGGGCAGAGGAGATCCGTCTGCGCGAGAAGAACAAAGCGCTATCCAGACTCAAAGACCCGGACCCCTACACTGAGTCGGTCATCGAAGACCTGACGTTTGCCCTGACGAAGAAACTGCTTGAAAGTGCAGCAAAAAGTATCCGGGCAAGTGCAGAATGTACCGACACGCAGACCGCAGAAATCCTTCTTAAAGCAATAATAAATGGTGAAAAAGCATGTATCCGCAAACAAGAATGAGAAGACTCCGGCAGAATGATCTTCAGCCGATGTTCAAGGAAACGAAACTCTCAAAAGACGAACTTATCATGCCGCTCTTTTTCGATGAAAACGCGGTATCCCCTGTTCCGATAAAATCGATGCCGGGTCAGTTCCGTTATCCTGTTTCTTCTGCCGGAAAAGTCGCGGAGGAGATGGAGAAAGCCGGCATCCGTGCAGTTCTTCTCTTCGGGATCCCGAAAACCAAAGATCCGGAAGCATCCGGAGCTTATGCAAAAAACGGCGTCGTTCAGGAAGCGACCCGGAACATGAAAGCAGCAGTCCCAAACCTTGTCGTGATCGCTGATACCTGTGCGTGTGAATACACCTCGCACGGTCACTGCGGAATACTCTGCGGAACCGAACTCGACAACGACGCCTCTCTTATTCTGATGGAAAAGATCGCGGTCAGTCAGGCGGAATCCGGTGCGGATATGGTTGCACCTTCCTGTATGCTCGACGGTCAGGTCCTTGGGATCCGCGAAGCTCTGGATGAAGCGGGTTTTTCCAACACGCCGATCATGTCATACTCGACGAAATTCGCATCATCCCTCTACGGTCCGTTCCGTGATGCGGCAGACTCGGGATTCCAGTTCGGCGACCGGACAACGTATCAGATGGACCCGGCAAACCGCCGTGAAGCTATCCGCGAATCCTATATTGATGAGATGGAGGGAGCCGATATCCTGATGGTGAAACCGGCGGGCTTCTATCTTGACATTCTCCGTGAAGTGCGTGACGGGACCGATCTTCCGGTTGCCGCATATCAGGTCTCAGGCGAATACGCCATGATAAAAGCAGCCGGAATGAACGGATGGATAAATGAAGAAAAAGTCATCATGGAGTCGCTTCTTTCCATAAAACGGGCAGGTGCAGACCTGATAATCACCTACTTCGCAAAAGAAGCGGCGGAGCTTTTGAAATGAAAAGCGAAGAACTGTTCAACATCGCAAAGACCCTTCTCCCGGGCGGGGTCTCAAGTCCGGTCAGGGCAATAAAACCCTATCCGTTTTATGTAAAATCAGCCGCCGGGGCAATGCTCAAAACCGAAGACGGGACCTCGCTCGTGGATTGCTGTATGGGGTACGGTCCTCTCCTTCTCGGACATGCAAACCCGATCATCCGAAAGGCGATCGATGCCCAGCTGGATGCCGGCTGGCTCTACGGGACGCCGACAGAACTGGAGATCGATCTTGCCAAAAGGATCACGGACGACCACAAATCGATCGATATGCTCAGATTCGTTTCAACAGGTCTCGAGGCAACACTCGCAGCGATCAGAGTAGCCAGAGGATTTACGAACAAAACCGGCATTGTCAAGATCGAAGGCGGATTCCACGGTGCCCATGATGCGGTTTTGATTGCCGCAGGAAGCGGGGCGACGACGCTCGGAACACCGGATTCACTTGGCGTCCCCGCCTCGTTTGCAGCACAAACACGACAGGTCCCGTATAATGATCCGGAAGCACTCGAAGAACTTTTGTCAAAACACGACGACATTGCCGCGTTCATCATTGAACCGGTTATGGGAAACATCGGTCCGATCCTTCCGGAAGACGGATACCTGAAAGCGGTCCGCGAGATAACAAAGGCCCACGATGTCCTGCTGATCTTCGACGAGGTCATCACCGGATACCGGATAGGTATCGGCGGTGCCCAGAAAAAATACGGCATCAGACCCGACCTCACCACGCTTGGCAAGATCACCGGAGGCGGTTTACCCATCGGTGTTTTCGGCGGAAGACGCGATATCATGGAACTCGTTTCTCCGGCGGGAGGCGTGTATAATGCCGGGACCTTCAACGGAAACCCGCTTTCCATGGCAGCAGGCATTGCGACAAACATGTATCTTCACGAAAACGAGGGACTCTATGCGAAGCTCGATGAAAAGACGCGGGCGATCGAAGAGTCACTTCCGGCAAAAGCCTCCGGTTCATTTGTCAGACTCGGCTCGCTCTTCAAGTATTTCTTCAGAGAAAATGCTCCGAAAAACTATGTTGAGGCAAAACAGTGCGATGTCGCCGCATTCCGTGTTTTCTTCGAAAAAGCCCTGAAAGGCGGCGTGTTTATCCCGCCGTCACAATTCGAGACAAACTTCCTTTCGACTGCCCACGAAAAATCCCAGATGGACAAAATAATCTCGGTATATCAGAATGTCTAACATAAAAATCGGCACACGCGGGAGTAAACTCGCTCTTGCCCAGACAAAAAAAGTCATTGATCTCCTTACACAAAACGGAGTAGAAGCGGAATATGTTATCATCAAGACGACCGGTGATAAAGTCATCGACCGCGGTCTTCATGAAATAGGCGGATTCGGGATGTTTGTCCGCGAACTGGACAATGCTATTCTCCGCGGGGATATCGACTGCGCTGTCCATAGTATGAAAGATATTCCGGCAGAACGCCCCAAAGGTCTGGTGACCGCAGCGGTTTTGAAACGTGACCCGCCTTACGATTACATGGTGATGAACGAGCCGGTCGAGAACATGACGGTGATCGGGACCTCAAGTCTCAGACGAAAAGCCCAGCTTCTCAGATATTATCAGAACCGTCCGGTCCGCGTCGAGATGCTTCGCGGAAATCTGGATACCCGCCTTGCGAAACTTGACGAGGGACTCTATGACAGTATTGTGGTCGCCGAAGCCGGACTTATGCGGCTAGGATACCGGAGAAACGGGATCCGGCTTTCGACCGATATGTTTGTTCCGGCGGCAAATCAGGGCACGATCGCAGTCGTATCCCGAGACACGCCGGATCTTTTGGCAGCATTTTCGCCGCTCAATGATGAGACCTCGGCAAAAGACTGTGGATACGAGCGTATCGTGATGGAAGAGGTCGGCGGCGGATGCTTCACTCCGACAGGGATCTTCTGCCTGGACGGACATCTGACTGCCGAGGTCCTTTCGCTCGACGGAACACGCGCCGAGCGGATCACCGGCGAGATCCATGATCAGGAGGAAGCACACCGTGCGGGGATCAAACTAAAAACCGTGGCGGCAGAACTTATTGCGGAAGCACAAAAGGCGCTCGGGGTCGGCAAATGACCGGAAAAGTGTACCTTGTCGGCTCGGGACCCGGAGGACTCGGTCTTTTAACGTTTCGTGCCCGCGAAGTCATCGATTCAGCTGATGTAATCCTCTACGATCAGCTGCCCGGGGATGAGATCATCACATCCCTGCCAAAAAAAGCAGAGAAGATCGATGTCGGCAAATACGGCGGTCATCACACGATGAGGCAGGAGGATATCGAAAAACTGCTCGTCGAAAAAGCCCAAAAGGGCGGCATCATTGTCCGGCTCAAGGGCGGAGATCCGTTCCTTTTCGGTCGCGGCGGCGAGGAGATGGAAGTCCTCCGCGAACATGGGATCCCCTGCGAGGCAATACCGGGTGTGACAAGCGGGATCGCCGTGCCGGAATGTGTCGGCATCCCTGTTACTCACAGGGATCTTGCCAGTCAGGTGACCTTCGTAACAGGTCATGAAAACCCGGAGAAGGAAGTTTCATCGATCGACTGGAAATGGCTTGCCGGAAGTCCCGGCACGATCGTCATATACATGGGTGTGAAAAATCTCGCAAAGATCGCCGAGCTGCTGATCGAAAACGGCAAAACACCCGAGACGAAGATCGCGGTGATCGAGCGGGGATTCAGACCGGATCAGCGGGTCACGTGCGCCACCCTCGCGGACATCGGCGAGGTTTCCAAACGTGTCGGCATGAAACCTCCGGCGATCATCGTGATCGGCGAAGTGGTCGGACTCTACAGAGAAAACTGAAAAAAAGAAAAAATTATTCCATGTGGATAGCGCTTTCAGGGCACTCATCCACACAGGTCTCACAATCGACACAGTCATTTACGTTGACAAATGCTTTGTCATCTTTAAGTTCGATCGCGGCAGACGGGCAAATATCCACACAGGTTGCGCATCCGGTACACTTGTCTTTATTAATTACTGCTGGCATTGAAATACATCCTCTTATGTTTATTATATTTTTGTTTTGAAGGCATATAAATATCGAGTTCTTGAATTTTAAAGCCCAAGAACCTGTTTCATCGTATAGAGACCCGGAGCTGCATCTGGGACCCAGCCGGCTGCACGAACTGCCCCCCGGGCAAATACCGACCTGTCATAGGCACGGTGCGTCAGCTCGATCGTCTCAAAGTTCTGGTGGAACTGGACCGTGTGGTCCCCGACAATGTCCCCGCCGCGGATCACATGAACGCCGATCTCATTTTTACGCTCGGTCATGCCTTCACGCCCATACACCAGATCACGTTTGCCGACCTCTTCCTGAATGATATTCAGGATCGTCTTTGCCGTTCCGCTCGGGGCATCCTTCTTGTTTCTGTGATGTGACTCGATGACCTCGATATCATAATCGCCGAGACGTGACGCCGCGTCACGAACGAGTTCCCAGAAAATGTTCACGCCGACACTGAAGTTCGTGGTTTTTACTACCGGAACATTTTTTATTGCTGCAGTGAGATCTGCATCCTGCTCGGGAGTGAAACCTGTAGTTCCGATCACGAGAGCGACCCCTTTGGATGCCGCGATTTTTGCATTTATCATCGTGGCAGCTGCCACCGTGAAATCGATCATGACATCAGGTTTGACTTCGTCGATGAACTTTGCAAGATTCTGGGAGGAGACGACCGGCTTGCCAAGGACCTCTCCCTCACGGATATCGACACCGCCGACAAACTCAAGGGCAGGGTTTTCGACAACCATGTTTGCGATCGTCGTTCCCATTCTCCCAAATGCGCCGCAGATGATGACTTTCTTACTCATAGCGGGAAAGCACCTCTTTCAGGACGTCGGTATCTTGCGGTCCGAGAGAATCCAGAGGCAGTCTGACATCGCCGGATCTGATGAGCCCGCGGATCTCTGCTGCACGCTTGACCGGTACCGGGTTCACATCCATAAAGAGAGACTTCGAGAGTTCCATGAGTTCGTAGTGCTTCTTCATCGCATCGGCGATATCACCTTTTTCGAAACTCTTGTACATATCGACCATGCGTTTCGGCTCAATGTTTGCCGTGACGGAAATACATCCCTTACCGCCGATAGATAAGACCGGCAGAGTAAGTGAGTCATCACCTGATGTCAAAATGAACGGATAATCACGTTCAAGATCCCGGGTCTGCTGGATGATCGCCATCATCTGATCAAGGTTTCCGCTTGCTTCTTTCACTGCAACGATGTTCGGGATGGTCTTGACCATCTCGACAATCAGACCGGCATCAAGATTCTGCCCAGTTCTTCCCGGAATATTGTAAACGATCACCGGAAGACCGATGTCGGCAACTTTCTTGTAATGCTTGAGGAGACCGGAGCGGTTCGGCTTGTTGTAATACGGGCTGATCAGCAGAACCCCGTCTGCACCGGAAATTTTAGCGGCACGGGTCATCAGAAGAGCTTCTTCAGTGTTGTTGGATCCGGTCCCGGCGATAGCGGGGATACGGTTGTTTGCAGCTGATATCATCTCTTCGATGACACGGATGTGTTCGGCATGGGTCATTGTCGCCGATTCACCGGTCGAACCACATGCTAGTAATCCGTGAACACCTCCACGGATAACATACTCTATGCAGTTTCTCAATCCTTCAATGTCGAGCGACTGGGCTGGATCGTCATTGAACGGAGTAATGAGTGCAGGGATTACGCCTTCGAACATAGTACAGTATAGTTGGTTGGATAAGATGATGTATTTTACGTGTCAGATCGGGGGATGATGACCAGCTCTGCACGAAAACATATCTCTCAAAAGGACCTATTATTCAGCAATGGAAGAAGTCTTTATTGCCCGTGCAGGGGCGCAGTCCAAAGACAGGAACACCGAACATAAGATCAGGGCACTTTGTATGGCGGCCGGTCTGGAGGATATGATCAGCCCGGGTGACCTTACGGCAGTCAAACTGCATTTTGGTGAACGGGGGAACGACGCGTTCGTTAATCCGATCCACGTCGCCATGATCGTCGATGAGATCCACAAATCCGGCGCAAAGGCATTTCTGACGGATACCAATACGCTCTATCTCGGCGGACGGAGAAATTCGGTCGACCACGCAGAGACTGCAGCAAAACACGGATTTTGTTATCCGGTGTGTGACTGTCCGGTGATCATTGCAGACGGACTAAAGGGTCAGAACTTTCGGGAGGTAGAGGTCTACGGCAAACATTTCGAGTCGGTAAAGATCGCTTCGGATATCGTTGCGGCGGATAGTATGGTCGTCGTTTCCCATTTCAAGGGGCACGAGGTCGCCGGATTCGGCGGGGCGCTGAAGAATCTCGGGATGGGGTGTGCCTCGAACGAGGGAAAACATGAGCAGCACACGACACGCCCATTCATTCTGGAAGACAAATGCATTACGTGCGGGGCGTGCATAAATGCCTGCCCTGAGTTCTGTGTCAGCCTTAACGGGAAGGCGATTTCGTTTGATCTGGATCACTGTATCGGCTGCCTGATGTGCATGAATACCTGTCCTGAGCACGCAATAGATATCAACTGGATGGATGACGGGGCAGAATTTGTGGAACGGATGATCGAATATGCAGCGGGTGCCGTGGCAAATAAAACCGGTAAGGCATTCTATATCAATTTCCTGACAAATATCACCCCTCATTGTGACTGCACGCCGTGGAATGATATTCCGTTCGTGCCGGACATCGGCATCCTTGCTTCCAAGGATCCGGTCGCTCTGGATAAGGCATGCTATGATCTGGTGAACGGGGAGGAGGGGGTCTTCGGGAGCCTGCTTCCTGATCATTATCAGGCAGGGGAAGAGAAGTTCAGCCGTGTCTGGCCGGGAACCGACCCCGAGTTACAAATTCGATATGGAGAAGAGATGGGACTGGGAAGGGGCGAGTACCGACTGGTGGAAATTTAGGGCGGAAAAATACATTTTTCTTTTTTAGTAAAAAGATATCAACCATACCATTTTTCATTCAGACACAGATTCTACCGCTGTTTGACGTTTCCTTCGGAAATAATTAAAAATCACGGAAACTGCTTTATACACTGAGACCAAATTTAACGTTTGAAACTGGTGCATTGGATAAGGTAAAATTAACTCTCTTAACAACAATTTGAAAAAACCTATTCTGCACAAATCAACAGTTCCTCCATAGAGCAAATCACAACCAAAAAATGAGGTAAAACAATGTATTCAAAGAACATTCCTTCGATTTTCGGGATAAACAACCACCTTGGATCAACCCTAACCGGATCTCTAATGATAAAGAGAAGTTCCAAAGCGGAACTGGCCGAGGACCATTATAATGAACTAAGTGACATCATAGGAAAAATGACGAACTTATGTTCCGGAGACAAATAATCATGACACCATCATCCAACACACAAAACCAAGACCCGCAGGTAAAAACGAGAGAAAATGCGATCAACTCTTTTCAGAAAGATTACCTCCCGCATATCGAAGCCCAGGAATACTGGAAAGACTGGAAATGGCAGATCAGGCATACGATCAAGGACATTAACACTGTTGAGAAAGTATTGGGGATAACATTCGATCCTGATGAACGGGAACAACTCCAGAAGACCATCGACAAGTTTCCGCTCCGTATCACCCCGTATTATCTCTCGCTGATCGACGCGAAAGATTATAAAAACGATCCGATATTCAGACAGGCATTCCCTTCACCAAAGGAACTCATCGTAGAACATTACGAACTCAACGATCCGCTTTCAGAAGATGAAGACAGTCCGTGTGACTGCATTACTCATCGCTATCCTGACAGGGTCCTCTTCCTTGTCAGCAACACCTGTGCAATGTACTGCCGTCACTGCACACGGAAACGCAAAGTAGGTGATGTCGATTCGATTCCGGATAGAGAACAGATTCTTGAAGGGATCAACTACATCAGGGAACATCCGCAGATCCGTGATGTCCTCCTCTCAGGAGGAGACCCGTTCATGCTCAATGATGATTATCTGGATTGGATACTGACTGAACTCGACACCATCCCGCATGTAGAAGTAATACGCATAGGAACACGGGTTCCTGTCGTCCTCCCTTTCCGGGTCACCGACGAACTGGTCGCCATGTTGAAAAAACATCAGCCGCTCTGGATCAATCTGCAGTTCAACCATCCAAAAGAGATGACCGAATCTGCACAGAATGCCGTGCGAAAACTTGCTGATGCGGGCATCCCTCTTGGAAACCAGTCGGTTCTCCTTGCAGGCATCAATGACTGCCCGATAATCATGAAAACCCTCGTTCATCAACTCGTCAAAAACCGGATCCGTCCCTATTATCTCTACCAATGCGATCTGTCGGAAGGCATCAGTCATTTCCGTACACCCATAGCCAAAGGAATCGAGATAATGGAATGCCTGATCGGGCATACCAGCGGATTTGCCATACCCCGATACGTGATCGATGCACCGGGAGGCGGTGGAAAGATCCCGGTCGGTCCGAATTACCTGCTGACGTGGGGGGTGGGAAAGGTCGTGCTCCGCAATTATGAGGGGATGATCTGCACATATCACGAACCAACGCACTATGACCGGATCTTATGTGATGAAAAGTGCGATACCTGCAAACTCGAGTTGAAGACCGACCGCGCTGATGAATCAAAAGTGGTAGGAGTGGCAAAACTTCTTGCGGATTATGATGATGCAACGACCCTGATTCCTGAGGACAATGAACGAATGGAGAGAAGACCAGATGAAACAGTCTGATACTGTTCTCCATTTTAAAAACAGTATTCTTCAGCACGGACATTTTAATAACCGCGTCTATGTCATGAAACTGGCACATGATGATATTTTGGATATCATCAGGTTTGCTGATGAGATTACGCACAAAGAAGGCTATTCCAAAATATTTGTTAAGGTCCCGGAATCATCCGCGGAAATATTTACTAGGGCTGGTTACATTACAGAAGCAAAAATCCCATCCTTCTACAAGGGCAGAGAGACTGCATTGTTTATGGCGAAATATTCTGACCTTAAACGTAAAGAGGCAGATGATGTTGAGGAGATCGATGACATCCGAAAGAAGGTCTCTGATCATACAGGAAAAAGCGAAAGGCGTACATTACCAGACGGATTTTCTCTTACGCATGCAGAGGAAGAAGATGCAGAAGAGATCGCAGGATTGTTTAGCAACGTTTTCGATACATACCCGTTTCCGGTTTCAGATCCCGCATATATCCGGGAATCGATGAAGGGACATATCCGGTATTTCACAATTAAAAAGGGGTCCCGAATTGCAGCAATATCATCCTCTGAGATCGATGCAGAGAATCAAGCGGCGGAGATGACAGATTTTGCCACAGACCCGATTTTCAGAGGGAGGGGATTTGCCAGGATCCTCCTCGATATGATGGAGGGGGATATGCAAAAAGACGGAATCCTCACGGCATATACTATTGCCCGTGCCAACTCCCTTCCGATGAATGCCACGTTTGCCTCGGCAGGATATCAATTCGGGGGTCTGCTTGTGAATAACACCAACATCGGCGGATCAATAGAAAGCATGAATATCTGGTATAAAAGATTATAATTCTGAAAACAGGAATTTACCCTTCTTTTTTAAGATAAATTATCAGGCAGGAAATAAATACT
>CAYSRP010000016.1:0-18478 GCA_964433475.1 uncultured Methanomicrobiales archaeon | reverse complement strand
GAATGCGACCGGCTCCGATATGATCTACGAAAACGTGTTTGGCAAAGAGAAGTAACGCCACACATCCACCCTCTTTTTTACATGAATTACATCTTTTGTTAATGTAATTAATTATCAGGAACTAAACGTACATCATACGATAAAGCATTGATAAATGCGTTTATCTGAAAGATGTATTGATTGTCAAAATGAAAATACTGAAATGGACCTGTAATTTTCAATATAACAGCGTTAAACAATGATTCAAAAAAGGAGGGATAGATGTTCCGGATTATTCTCGGACAACACCACGCAGGTAATGCCCTGCAGTAATACCGCCTGAAGCGATATCTTTTATCTGCTCCTTCAACTCTTTTGGATCGCCGGTACCATTCACGACAGCAGTATAGATTGCAATCATCCGTCTGATATATTCCGGACTCCGGCCCCGTGCATCAATCGAAATAACCGACACACCGCCCGATGCTAATTTTCCAACATATTCGATCAGACAAGTTTCAGAAGCATTCAGAATATGATTTCTGCACTGTGGATCAATCCGGATTCTGAATATCCTGTTCGTCTTATCTTTCAAAGCCCATGACTGATTACAACTTCGGCATCCCTGTGCCGTTGCGGGAATACAATTCTCGGTAATCATCACCTCTAGGCTGCCCTGCACGATGACCTCGGTTTTCGGGGGATGGGCATATGCCGAAAGCTGCTCCATCAGGGTTTTTATCTGCTTACCGGAAAGTTCAGGCGAAAGACAAATCTGACGGCAGGTCTTTCCATAGATCATCGCAGAACGGGCATTCGTAATATTCAGACCCGAACCTCCGTATTTCGGCACGCCTTTAATAAGTTCGGCAACACCAACGCCATCCACCATCACTCCTGCAGCACTCGCAGGAATTTTTGTTACTGCATCGATGAACTCGTGCTCCAGAACGATTCTCGGAAGCTTATAGATAATCGGAATGTCGTAAATTTCCTCCGTCCCTTCATACACGATCTGCCCGGCACCTGCAGAATGAGCAGTTTTTGCACCAATAACCGAATCGGTGTAGACCTGAACTATAGGAGTTGTCCGTTCAGGTACGGCAGAACCCTTTTCAATATATTCACGTTTTGTTCTGGGTGTCTGTTCCATACGTGTTGCGGCAACCTCATCCAAAAATCTGCGGCGGAGATCACTAATGACCCCCATCGGCAGGAACATTGAACCATCATACTCCATCATGATATTTCGGATAACAAATGGCGTCCCACCGGTCTTTCTCATCTGGATTTCAACCGCCTCTTTCGAGACAGGTTTATTCAATGCTTCCAGCATGGCAATCTCGGATTTGGTCTCGACATGACCTGACGAAACAGTAAGCTTCCCGGACTTGTCTACCAACACGGTAATGTCAAGCGGGATCCTGCCGGGGGCTGGTTTTGAAATGATTGCTGCGGCTTTTCGTTCGGTCTTCATACGGCGGGTAATCCAGAGTTCGCTTCCTACAAGAACGTCTGAAGGAGCGGGGATCTTGTAGGCATCGCCCTCAGGGAAGATGTACGGCTCCTTATTCAGAGCAAATCCTGTTTCACGCCCGGCAAACCTGAATACAAGACCGTCACCTGTATCGGGCACAGGTCCTTCAATTTTGACAATGACCTTCCCACGCGATTCATCAGTCCCTGAAACATACCCTGCATAAACACCACGGTTATCCGGCTTCTTGGAGTTGATGAACGTTCCCCACTTATCACCGAAAATATAGCCTTTGGTAAACCCCCGATTAAATGCGAATGCAAGGTCTTCCATTGTCTCTTCTTCAGGAAGATACTCTTTTCCTTCAGCGATCGTATCGAGTGCCCGCCTGTATGCATCAGTTATGATGGCAACATATTCCGGAGATTTCATCCTGCCTTCGAGTTTTATTGCCGCGATTCCTGCATTACAAATTTCCGATAGATAGGGATAGAGACACAGATCACGGGGCGAAAGAACATAATCACCCTGCGTCGGAACGATTTCATTGTCAGCAAGAAGTGTGTAGGGTTTTCTGCACGGTTGTGCACATGCACCCTGATTTCCACTCCGCCCACCAATGACGGAGGAAAAGAGACACTGACCTGAGTATGCATAACATATTGCTCCGTGGGCAAAAATTTCAAGTTCGACACCCACCTGTTTTGCCACCTCGGAGATCATTTTCACATCGGCAAACGGCAGTTCCCGTGCAAGAACCACACGCGAGATGCCGTGCTCAGCAGCAAAACGGATACCAGCTGTATTATGGATCGTCATCTGGGTACTCGCATGAAGTGGAAGATCAGGAACCACTTCCCGGGCAAGTGAAAGAATGCCAACATCCTGCACGAGAATCGCATCGACACCGGAATCTGAAAGGAACAGAAGATATTCTGCGATTACCGGGAGGTCATCATCGTAAGCGAGTGTGTTTACTGTGACATAAACCTTTACACCATACTGATGAGCAAACCTAACGGCGTTTACCAGTTCATCATTCGAAAAGTTCACGGCATACTGACGTGCCCCGAATAGTTTCCCGCTGAGATATACAGCATCGCATCCGGCAAAAACGGCGGCTTTTAAAGCATCAGGCGAACCTGCGGGAGAAAGAAGTTCAGGAACTAACATAGTAAAAAAAGATTACTGAGGTGCCACGCGGCGGACCATCAGTTTTACATCACCGGTACCGAGGTTGATCGGCTGACCGACAATGACATTTTCTGTAACTCCGGAAAGTTCATCAAACTCGTGGGCAACTGCTGCATCCAGGAGGTGATTGACAGTAACTTCGAAGCTTGCACGGGAAAGAACCGATTCTTTTTCACCGGCAATTCCGTGACGACCGATCTGCTTGACTTCTCCGTCCATGCACATGATATCTGCAACAAGCATAATGTGACGGAGATCGACGGAAATACCCTGCTCCTTCAGAGTAGAGGTGGCTTCGTATATGACTGCCGAGCGGGCTGCCTCAATACCTAGTGTACCTGCAATTTCAGATATGTTGTTTGTACGGGTCCTTGTGCAGTCAACACCTTCAATCTCAAAGACATCCTTCAGATCAGAACCTTCAGTATGGAGAATGTACTCGTCATTTTCCTTTCTTACGACCACTCTTTTGATGTCGTCGATACCCTGAACAATGACCTGACGGACATGTTCGGCAAGCTGAAAGAGATTCTGATAAGAGTCCTCATTTTTCGGGATGAACTTCAGGATACCCTTCTCGTTGTCGGTCTCGACTTCGAAGTCACGATAGTGACGCTTGTCTTTGATTTTCTGCGGTGCACGTTCGAGAACTTCGGATACAGCGATCTTACGCTTCTTACATACGTCTTTGTTTACCTGAACAAGGATGCACATGTCGGCAATGTCAGTCTCGACATCCCCAAACTCGTGGAGCGGAGCTGCCTCGATTTTCCATGATACCTCACGTGCCTTGTCACGGCTTTCACGATATTCTTTGTCGAGGTAGATGGTCATGGTCGGAGTGGACGGCTCTTTTCTGGCATCCATGATTTCGATAAGACGCGGTAGACCGAGGGTAACGTTGATTTCTGCCACTCCTGCGTAGTGGAAAGTACGCATGGTCATCTGAGTACCCGGTTCGCCTATTGAGTGAGCTGCATTGATTCCAACAGCTTCACAAGGCTGGACACGGGTGTGTTCATACTCAACGTTGATCCTTGAAATGATTTCTTCGAAATTAGCGTCGCTGATTTCCTTCCCGGCGTCATGCTTTGAGAAAAGAATCTTGAGGAGTTCCGTAGTTGTAGATACGGGCATGTTCTCATCAACAAGTCTTCTGACTCTTGCCTTCAGGACAACGAGATTGATTTCTTCAAGTTCCTCAGGGGTCTTGGCTTCAAGCCAGACTTTAAGTTGCTGGAAGAGAGTTTTCGGGAGATCCCAGGTGTGGAGTTTCATTGCGATTTCAGACTCAGTTTCAATGACAACTTCCTCAACTTTCTTTGCTTTCTTTGCACGACTCTTCTTTTCAGGAACTGACTCACCAGACTCTGTTTCTGCAGAGGATTCCACTTCGGGGACTGATTCGAGGGTATCTTCAATGGTTGCTTTCAGTGATTTCTTTCGGGAGATTTTCTTGGGTTTTTCTTCGACAACTTCCTCTATCAAAGCTGCGTCGATTACTTCCTCATCAACCGGTTTCTTAGCTGGTGCCATTTTATACCTCCTCCTTAAGGACAGATTCGGCAATGCCTTTCACATCGACGGGTAGACCAGATGCGGACTTGGCCGGGTCTGTTCCATCTTCACCGTAGACGAACTGAATGATTTTTCCTCCGGTACTGCGGACTGTTCCATCGTATGCGACCTTCAGATCCTGAAGTGCGTTGACCATACGACGCTGGAGATAACCTGACTGCGACGTACGAACTGCAGTATCCACAAGACCTTCACGACCACCAATTGCGTGGAAGAAGAATTCGGTCGGAGTAAGACCGGACTTGTAGGAGTTACGGACGAAACCGTGTGCGGCGGCACCCTTATCTCCACGTTTGAAGTGTGGGAGAGTCCTGTCTTCGTAACCACGAGTGATACGCTCACCACGCACTGCCTGCTGACCGATACAACCTGCCATCTGTGCCATGTTCAGCATGGAACCTCTTGCTCCTGAAACTGCCATGACCACTGCAGAGTTTTCGAAACCTAAGTGACGGGATGCGATATCACCGGTCCGGTCACGGGCTTTACCCAACTCTTTCATGACCTGCATTTCCAATGTTTCTTCCGGTGTTCTTCCCGGCATTGGTTCCAGATGTCCCTGTTCAAATACATTGATACGATTGGCGACGTCCTCTTCTGCTTTGTCAAGAACATCACGGATCTGCTTGTATTCCTCTTTACCAAGGTCGGTATCGTTGATACCGTAAGAGAATCCGTAAAGCATGATTGCACGGATCGCCAGTTTCGTCAAATCATCAATATACTCTTTTGCACGCTCTGTTCCGTGAAGACGAATGACTCTGTTAAGAATTGCACCGTCCATTGCTCCTACAGATTTTTTGTCGATAGTACCTGTGAGAAGTTCTCCATCAACAATCCTGACGAATGCATCGTTTGGACAGTTCGTATCTTTTGTACATGGATCGCAGTTTCTGCAGCATGTTGCCTTGTAGAACATGTTAATGTCCTTTGGCAGAATCTCGGAGAATGCCTGCTTATTGCTCCAGTATGGAACACCGTTTTCGATTTTACCCGGAGTTGGGAGGTGTTCCATATTTGTGTATTTCAGGAGATAGAGGAATTCGGACTTCGTGTACCACTTCAACTGATTTGTCAGGAGGAACATACCGGATATGTGATCATGGAGACCGCCGATAATCGGACCGCCGAAACGTGGTGAGAGAATGTTTTCCTGAACAGCAACGAGAAGTTCAGCTTCTGCACGTGCTTCCTCAGTTTGAGGGACATGCAGGTTCATTTCATCACCATCAAAGTCTGCGTTGTAAGGAGGACATACTGCCGGATTAAGGCGGAAGGTTCTGCCGTTCATGACTTTGATGTGGTGGGACATGATGGACATACGGTGAAGTGACGGCTGACGGTTGAAGAGAACAATGTCCCCGTCACGGAGTTGTCTGTCGATCTTCCACCCAGGCTCAATCATTTCAGCCACTGTATCACAGTTTCCTTCAGGACCGGAGATCAATCTGATACGGCGACCATCTGGTCTGTTGATATAGTTTGCACCGCACGGATCCTTGAGGGTCGGTCTGTTTGGACCGATACGAATCAAAACACGCATATCCTCAAGATTCTGTTTAGTGACCCTTACAGGAACGGACATTTCATTTGCGATAGCAAGCGGAATCCCGACTTCACCTATAGAGAGGTTTGGATCCGGAGAGATGACAGTACGGGCAGAGAAGTTGACACGCTTACCTGATAAGGAACCACGGAAACGACCATCCTTGCCTTTCAGGCGCTGGGAGAGGGTCTTAAGTGGTCTGCCTGACCGGTGTCTAGCCGGCGGGCATCCTGCAACTTCATTATCGAGGTAGGTGGTAACATGGTACTGAAGTAACTCCCAAAGATCTTCAATAATGAGCTGCGGGGCACCGGCATCCTGATTTTCCTTAAAGCGCTGGTTGATCCTGATGATATCAACGAGCTTGTGGGTAAGATCATCCTCTGAACGCTGACCATTTTCAAGGATAATCGACGGGCGTACTGTTACAGGCGGGACAGGAAGAACGGTGAGAACGGTCCATTCTGGTCTTGCGACATCAGGGTCAATTCCTAGGAGACGGAGATCGTCGTCCGGAATTTTTTCGAGGCGTTCACGAATGTCTGCAGAGGTCAGTTTGTGTTCTGACTTGTGAACCTTACCATCTTCACCCATTTCGGTAACGATTTCGACGAAAGAGGTAGGTTTCTCGAAGTTGATTTTGAACTGCTGGTCCCCACAGTATGGGCAGGTACGTTCCTTCTTGATATCCTTCTCGCCGATGACTTCAGCTGAGTAAGGATCATCCTCAAGTGCAGAAAAGTGCTCGATTTCTTCTTTATCGAGAAGAAGTCTGCCGCACTCCCGGCAGGTGACACGGAGCAGTTTTCGGATCAGACGGGTGTATCCTACGTGGATGACCGGCTTGGCGAGGTCGATGTGACCAAAGTGACCAGTACAGTCACCCTGTTTCTGACCACATGTTTTACAGCGGAGTCCCGGATCGATAACACCGAGACTCGGATCCATGAGCCCTTTAGGATAAGGAAATCCATCGTCATCGTATGTATCAGGCCAGATGACCTTACATACACTCATATCACGAATCGCCTTTGGAGAGAGAATACCAAACTCGATTCTTCCGATCTTCTTCGGTGAGGTCATACCATATCCTCCAGTCTCAGTCTCGGGGCTATCCCCATACTCTTCATCTCATCAAGGAGAAGTTTGAATGCGTAACTCATTTCAACTTCGTAAATATCAGTTTCTGCACCACAGGCAAGACATCTTGTTGTCTTCTGCTTTGCATCATACATTGCGACCATACCACAACGTGCACAGACGTATTCTTTTACCGCATCGGACTCATCAAGGAGACGTTCCTTCAGTGCCATTGCTGCACCATGACCGATCATGACATCACGTTCCATTTCACCGAAACGTAAACCTCCTTCACGGGCACGTCCTTCGGTTGGCTGACGGGTTAAAACCTGGACCGGACCTCTGGATCTTGCGTGCATCTTGGTAGAGACCATGTGGTAGAGTTTCTGGTAGTAGATGACACCGATGTAGATATCTGCCTGGAACATACGTCCGGTGATACCATCATACATGACTTCACGACCGTTGTGGGCGAAACCTGCTTCTGCAAGCTGATGTCTTAAGACCTGTTCACGGGTAAGCTTGTCTGCTTTAGCATCTGCACCTATTTCCTTGTCTTCAAGGACACGTTTCTGGGCAAAAGGTGAATCAAAGATCTTCTCGACCTGAGTCTTTCTAAATGAAGTTGCGTTTATACGGGAACCTTCAATTGCCCCGACTTTGCCGCCGATCATTTCAAGCATATGCCCAATAGTCATACGTGACGGGACTGCATGCGGATTAATGACAAGATCAGGGGCAATTCCAGCAGCGGTGAACGGCATGTTTTCCTGGGGAGTAATCAGACCACATACACCTTTCTGACCATGACGGGATGCAAACTTATCACCAATTTCCGGAATACGAAGATCCCGTGTTCTTACTTTTACAAGACGGGACGAATTTTCGGACTCAGTAATAATGACCGTATCTACAATACCGGTCTCGTTACTTCTCATAGTAACAGAGGTGTCACGACGTTTTTCAACGGCGATGAGTTCTCCTGTCGGTTCCTCAAGGAAACGCGGTGGGGAAGTCTTACCAATGAGAACATCTTTTTCATTGACAACAGTTTCCGGGTTAATGATACCATCGATATCAAGATTTGCGTAGGAACCGATTCCATGGGACCCCTGAACATCCTCATCAGGTCTCTCAATTCTGTCAACCTGTCCTCCGGGGTATCTACGCTCTTCTCCTTCATAGGTTCTGAAAAAGTGGGAACGACCGACTCCGCGTTCGACTGAAGCTTTATTGAAAATCAGTGCATCCTCAATATTATATCCTTCGTATGAGAGAATTGCAACGACGAAATTCTGACCCTGCGGACGGTCATCGGATCCGATCAACTCGGATGCCTGCGTATGGACCATTGGTGCCTGAGCATAGTGAAGCATATGTCCACGGGTGTCTGGACGGAGCTTCATGTTTGCCTGAGCAAACCCTAATGCCTGTTTGATCATACCTGCACCCATGGTGACACGCGGAGATGCATTGTGCTCCGGGAACGGAACATGTGCTGCTCCAATACCGAGAATAAGTGACGGGTCGATCTCAAGGTGAGTGTGTTCAGAAGTTAACTCCTTTTCCTCGACTGCAATATAGAGATCATCCTCCTCTTCTGCGTCGATGAACTCGATTTTACCCTGTTTTACAAGTGCCATAAAGTCTTCAGCACCTGAGCGGACCAGTTCAATATCTTCAGGAGTAACTGCAGGAACACCGTTTTCCACAACGATCAGCGGACGCCGGGCTCTTCCACGATCAGTATTGATAACGATCTCATTACTGTAATCTTTGTATGAAATATTGGCTTCGCTAGAGACCTGTTCGGATCTGCGCATCTGCCTGAAATTTTTGGTGAACCCTATGGCATCATCGACTTTACCAATCAAAGCACCATCCACGAATACACGTGCCATTTTCTTTTCCATTTTATTCGCTCCTGATTGGCTGGATTTTCATTCCCTGAATAATATGAAGGATCTCTTCCTCATCGGTCCCTTTACTGATTTCTACAAGCTGGGCAAAGTTTTTCACCAGACCACAGTTTGGTCCTTCTGGTGTTTCGGATGGACAGATACGACCCCATTGAGTCGGGTGCAGATCACGAGCCTCGAAGTGGGGCTGTGATCTGGATAGAGGGGAGATAACTCTGCGAAGATGGGAGATGACCGACATATGGTCAACGCGATCCATAAGCTGTGATACACCAGTCCTTCCTCCAACCCAGTTACCTGTTGCAAGCGGGTGGATAAGACGCTCGGTCAAAACATCTGCACGAACGACCGTACCGATGGCAAGCTCTCTGTGTCTCATGCTCGCACGCTCAAGCTGGTATTTGACATCACGGGTGAGTCTATTTAAGGATATACGGAAGAGATCTTCCATTAAGTCGCCTGAGAGTTTCAGACGTTTGTTGGAGTAGTGATCTTTATCATCAATTCTCCTTTTATTGAGAGCAAGGTCAAAACAGGCATCTGCCATTCTTCCAAGGAACTCGGCCTTTGCAATACGAACATCCTTTGCATAAACTTCGTAACCTTCGTCCCCTGGTTTTAAACCCCCGGGAATGAGATAGTTTAAGTGTGGAAGAAGATAACTATCCAAAACAAACTCAGCACGCTTCTTCTGATAGTCTTTCGTCTGATTCGGTGCAAGTTTCTTACCGACATACATGATACCATCCTCGGAAGTGGCGCATTCGCTTTCTTCGAGATTTTGCATCATATACGTTAAAATGTCTTCGGAAAGTGAAACGGCAGATACGATCTGTTCATCAGACTCCATTCCAAGGGCACGCATTAAGTCAACAAAACGAAGGTGACCTGCCACACTCGGGAAGGAGACATCAAGAAGATTCTTTTTATTTTTCTCGACGACCACAAGGGCACGGTAACCTCTGTACTGGGAGAAGACTTTGGATACATGGATCTGTTCGTTGTATCTCTCGGTGTACTCGGTCATGATTTTATTGCTGGCGAGATCCTCAAGTGTCATTAAGACACGCTCGGTCCCGTTAACAATGAAATATCCTCCCGGGTCACATGGGTCTTCACCCTGCTCGGTCCTCTCTTCACGGGAAAGGCCGCATAGGTTACAAACTTCACTGCCGATCATAACCGGAAGTTGACCAATGGTGGTTTCCTGAGTGGGATATGTCTTGTCACCCTGGTGGAGGGTCATTTCAAGAATCATCGGTGCTGCGTAAGATAGGTTTCTAAGACGCGCTTCAGTCGGGTAAAGCTTACTCTGTGAACCGTCTGCTTCTCTGACAATGGGTTTTTCAACACGGATTTTTCCCAATTCTACCCATACTGCTTCCTGGTTCTTTCCTCTGTTGACGATTTCTGTCTCGACGATTCTCTGCTCGTCTACAACTTTCTGGAGGTTATACTGGACAAAGTTGTTATAAGATTCCAGCTGATGGCGGGCAACATGTTCCTGGGAAAAGTACGCGCCTGATAATACACTTCTGTCAATCATGATTTTTTCCCTCCGGTTATTTCTTTGGTCGTCTGACAACGAGGCGATAGGAAGTCGCTTCACCTGCAGTCTGGCTTTTTCTTACAATCTTGATGACATTCCCTGGTTTCGCGCCGCACGCTTTTACAGCCGGGTCATCGTGATAGATTTTTGGAAGATGATCTTCCATGATATCGAAGGTTTCGAGGAGAGTTTTTACATCTTCCTCTGTCATGATTTGATGGTCAGGGACCATCTCATGCAGTAATACGTTGAGTCTTGTCATGTAGCTCCTAATCAGATTCGTGTGAATACGGTGTCTTGCTGCTGATTGTTTCAGGTAGCTGGTCTGTCTCTAATTTTAAAAGTCTGGTTCTTTGGCTCGTGAATGGCCCAATGGGAAACATTCGCCGGTGGTGTGAGGATGAAACACGCTTGGATAAAATGAGATAAGGCATGCTCTAAAGCATTTCCTTTGTCAAAAACCCGAAGGCGTGAAGCGGGCCAAGAGGGATTTGAACCCCCGACCTGCGGATTAAAAGTCCGACGATCTGCCTGACTGATCTACTGGCCCATGTTGTTTCACTGAGAAACAGCGGTAATAGAACGACTTATAAACATATAAATATGCCGTTTTCACACCTCCATTTTCAATCCCTTACGGAATCAATCTAATAGTCTATTGGAGCAGTAATTTTTGATTTACTGACCCGTTGAGTCTCATTTAAGATACTGCGTTAATAAAATAACCCTTTTTCAGATTTAGAGATGCCGATTTGATCCGACTGTTTTCGGCTCTCCTTAGGAATTGTTTTATTGACTTGGAAATGAAACATTACTCTACTTGATATGGCAGATATGGATATGTTTCCAAGAACCCAGCGCTTTCTCGTGAAAGGATGCAGTTTGATTACCATGGCGATCTACCTCCTGATCGCGGTTCTTTTAGTTATTACAGCTCTCATTGGAGCAACTGAGACGCTGAAAATGATAGGACTTGCGCTGGAAGATCCGACACAACTCGCCCTCACAAATGTTTTACAGGGGATTTTGTTAATCCTTGTTATCGCGACATTGATCGACATGGTACAATCATATGTGCGTGCAGGGCGCGTGCTTGTCCGGCCAATTCTGATTGCGGGCGTCACGACGATGGTCAGACGGCTTTTAGTCACGAATCTGACATTTATAGACATCATCGGCACGACGATTGTTATCCTCGGACTTACGGTCGCAATGATCTATCTCGGGCGTGAGGACAGGAATGTTGCGTCATTTTTATCAGAGAATAGCAATCAGAAGGATCCAGAGGGGCACAAAGATAAGGAAATTTCTGAATCCCAATAATTCTTTTTTTAATGCAAAATATAGTTACAAATACAGGTATCTACTCATTTACGCAGACTACCGTGAAGTTTTATTACCATTACACTCCCTGTAATATGATATTGTGACGATGAATAATTCCAGCAATTTCCTTACTGAAGGACCAGTCGGAAAAGCCCTGTTTA
Organism: uncultured Methanomicrobiales archaeon; assembly: GCA_964433475.1. Lineage (GTDB taxonomy): Archaea > Halobacteriota > Methanomicrobia > Methanomicrobiales > Methanocorpusculaceae > Methanocorpusculum. Next base: position 6,669 of record CAYSRP010000016.1, on the reverse strand, counting down.
TAGTGGCACTGCCGATCATTATCAGCAACCTTCTTCAGAGCGTGCTGGAGGTCGTGGACATGTATTTCATCGGCAAACTGGGTGATGTGTCCATCGCCGGCGGCACTATGAGCATCATGGTTCTCATGGTTCTGACCACGGTGATTTTTGGTATTGTGACGGCCACAGCGGCCTTTGTATCACGGGCATATGGGTCGGAAAAGTATGAACGTATTCAGGTGATCCTGCTACATTCCCTGTATCTAGCACTCGCATTTTCAGCGATCCTGGCAGTGATCGGCTTGTTCTTTTCAGAGAATCTGCTTTTGCTGATGGGAGCCCACCCTGAGGTCGCAGTGGAGGGATCCAGATTCCTTACCCCGATGCTGATGGGTCTGTTTGTGATGGTCATTTTGATGACACTGACGACGGTTTTCCAGAGCACAGGGGATTCAAAGACCCCTATGTATGTGATGCTGGCGGTCAATGTCGTGAATATTATCCTTAACCCGACCCTTATCATGGGTCTTGGAGGTCTCCCTGCATTCGGAATCGCCGGCTCCGCCTATGCATCCCTTACCTCGCGAGCAATAGGAATATTCCTTTTGGTCGGCGTAATGTATCTTCTGCCGTCCAGAAAAAACAGTCCGGTCAGATTCCCTACGAAGTGGACATTTGAACCAAAACTTATCAAAGATATCGTGCTGATCGCGATACCTTCAGCGATTCAGAGCGGTATCCGGAGTGTCGCCTTTCTCTCCATGACAACCATTATCACAATTTACGGTACGGCCGCGGTCGCAGCATACGGTATCTGCCTGCGTCTGGATATGATGGGACTGATCATTGTGATGGGTCTTTGTACTGGAGTTGCAGTGATGGTCGGTCAAAATCTCGGAGCAGGCAAAGTTGAAAGGGCAGAGAAAGCAGTCAGGTCTGCGGCAGTTGTCAATGCAGTGTTCATGACGATCGTCGCAGGAGTCTATCTTCTGTTCGCAGCAGGTTTCCTGGCGTTCTTTGGAGCTACAAACACATCGCTTGCTGACGGAACACTGTTTATGCAGATCGTGCCCCTCTCCTACCCAATCGTTGGAATCGCAATGACCCTGGGTTTTGCGATGAACGGCGCAGGGATGACGCGTCCCGGAATGTACTCGGCCATCGCAGGTCAGCTTGTCGTACAGGTAGGTCTTTCGGCATTCTTTGCATTCAACGGTTACCCAATCCAGTATATCTGGTATGCAGTGATCTGCGGAACGGTTATTATGTTCTGTTTCGATCTGTTCTTCTACAAGAAGAGCGGATGGCAGAGAAAGAAGCTCATGATTGGTCAGGAAAAATCCTAATTTTCAGAATCCTTTTTTTTTGAAAATAATAATGTGATATTTATGTTCTCAGGAACATGCCGGCAAGGCGGGCTCTTGACAGAACGATTGTTGTAGGTCGTCCGTGAGGACATGAGTCGACCCGCAGATTTTCTAATGTGCAGTCAAATACGCCTTCCAACACAACTATCGTCAGCAGGAGCTCGGACGGGTAACGGGTCTTAAGGTCCCCGCCTTCGCTCGCAATTTTCATTCGGATTATGTTCTCAGGAACATGCCGGCAAGGCGGGATTTTGACAGAACGATCGTCGTAGGTCGTCCGTGAGGACATGTATATGGGGATTTCGTAGCCATGAGTTGGCGTAAGAGACGCTGCATCTCCTCTATCGTAAGCGGGGTGTTTCCCTTCACCACCGCGCGGCATGCAGCGGTTTTCAGCACTCGGTCCAGGACCTCGTCGGTGTTGCCCAATCCATCCAATGCCTCACCAATAATTGCATGAATAACTTCGGGGTCGCCGAGTGTCGATGATACGACCGGGACCGACCGAATCATCCAGACATCCTTACCAAATGGTTCCAGATCATACCCGGCTTTCTTAAGAATATTGAGAAGGTCAGGCAGAGCTGCAGTCTCCTTTTTTGTCAGGGTGAGCGGGAGTGGAACGATGAGTTCCTGACCGGACTCTGCCGATTCCGAGCGGGCGAGAAGCTGGTCATACATGATCCGTTCATGGGCTGCATGTTGATCAACAATAATCAAATCACCGGATTCATTCTTCGCAATGATATACGTCTCACCGACTTGCCCGAGAACTTCGGGAACGAATGCTATTGTTTCGGGCGGAGCCGTATATGTCTCGGTTCGTCTGAGCTGTTTTTCAGTCTGTCTGAACGGTGCCAAGGATCGAGCCGGAACCCGGCTCGCCGCATATTCAGGAACCGACTCGCCAACGATTTCCGGTGGGAGAGTCACGATTTTTTCCTGCGGAATGATGCTTGAGAAGATCCGCTCCTCATGCAGGGCATTATATATCGCGTCCTGGACCGAACGCATCACTTCCCGCTCACGTGAAAGCCGAACCTCCTTTTTTGTCGGATGGACATTCACATCGACGTCACGTCTGTCAATAGTTATATCGAGAAATGCCGCAGGATACATGCCCTTGGGAAGAAGGGTTCCGTATCCTTCACGAATAGCCCACTGAAGCTGCCGTGAACTAACCTGTCTGCCATTTATTGAGAGATAAAATCGTGTCTGGGTCGTTTTCATCTCGCAACCGGATTTCGTTATCCAGCCATCAATAGTCACAAGACCATATGTACCTGAAACCGGCGTGAGTTCTTTGACGAACCCATTCCCGAAAACACCTGCAATGACATCGGGATAGGAACCTGTACCGAATGTTCTGAACCGCTCCTTTCCCTGATACAGAAGAACGAAGGAGACATTCCTATTTGAAAGCGCGATCCGCTCGACCATATCATATACATGGGCAAGTTCGGTCGCAACGGATTTCTGGAACTTGCGCCGTGCGGGAGTATTATAAAAGAGGTTGTCAACAATTACGGAAGTCCCTTCGGGAGCTCCGACCGATGAATGTGAAATCAGTTCTCCACCGTGAATGACAACGCGTGTTGCCTCCGGTGAGGGAGAGACGCGTTCTTTTGTCGTGAACGTCACCTTGGAAATCGCGGCTATGCTTGCGAGAGCCTCCCCGCGAAACCCGAGGGTCTTGATTCCATCAAGATCTTCGGGACGGGAGACCTTGCTTGTGGCATGCTGGCGGAATGCAAGCAGGGCGTCATCGAAGTTCAGACCTAGACCATCATCTGCGACCAGTATGCGGGTGATCGATGTTTTATCCGCAGAGATTTCAATCCGGATCGATTTCGCATCCGCATCTATGCCATTTTCCACAATCTCTTTTACGACGGATGCCGCCCGCTCGACCACCTCGCCGGCAGCGATATGACTGATCGTCTCCTCGTCCAAAACATGTATCTTATTCATTTTCTCTCCAGCATCGCTTTCAGTTCAGTGATGAACATCAAAGCCTGCATAGGGGTCATCTGGTTCGGATCCGCCTCACGGACCCGTTCTTCAACTACTGACGGGGCAGGCTCTTCGGCATCCATGAGAAGCATCTGGGTGTAATATTTTTTCCCGCCTGATGATGCATCCTCGGTCAATGCCTGGTGAAGAAGTTCATCTGCACGGGTCAGAACTTTTTTTGGAACCCCTGCGATCTTCGCCACATGGATACCATAACTCCGATCGGTCGCTCCGGGAATCAGTTTTCTGAGGAACGTGATGTCGTGCTGATCTTCCTTTACAGCGAAGTGATAATTCTTCACCCGTTTGAGTTCCGACTCCATGCTGATCAACTGATGAAAATGGGTCGCAAAAAGTGTGCGGGGACCCGATGCTCCTTTTCCGTGCAGATATTCGAGAACCGAACGGGCAATCGCATAGCCGTCCACTGTGCTAGTCCCCCTGCCAATCTCATCAAGGAGTATGAGGCTTTTGTCGGTCGCATTGTTGAGAATGTTGGCGAGTTCCAGCATCTCGACCATGAACGTACTCTGCCCGCCGGCGAGGTCGTCGGATGCACCGACACGGGTGAACACACGATCCACGATGCCGACCCTGGCAAACCGTGCCGGAACGAAACAACCCATTTGCGCCATTATGCAGATCAGGGCAACGCTCCGCATATAAGTGGATTTACCCGCCATGTTGGCTCCAGTGAGTATCAGTATCTGCTGCTCTACCGAACTCATTTCCACGTCGTTTGGCACGTATCCTCCCGGCACGGCGTTTTCAACGATAGGATGACGACCATCACGAACGAGGATGTCAGTCCCGACCGACAACTCAGGACGGACATAATTTCCCGTGAGCGACAGGTCAGCGAATGCTGCGAGCACATCGATCACCCCGATTCCGCCGGCAGCTTTCTGAAGATCGGAAACAGACGCTCCAAGAGTTTTCAGCAAGGATTCATAAAGGGATACTTCGAGGGCGAGAACTCTGTCATCAGCCTGTGCCATGAGGGCTTCACGCTCACGAAGCTGGGGAATGGTGAACCTCTCGCCGTTTGCAGTGGTCTGTTTTCGTTCATACTCTTCAGGAACGAGCCCTAGGTTTGACCTGGTGACCTCAATATAATATCCGAAGACGTTGTTGTAGGCGATTTTAAGTGAACGGATCCCGGTTCGTTCCCGTTCGGTCTGCTGGAGTTCGGCGATCCAGTCCCTTCCGTTTGTGACGATATTACGGATCTCGTCAAGCTCGTGACTGTATCCAGCACGAATAACTCCCCCATTTTTGTAGAGAAGCGGAGGCTCATCCACGATCGCGGAGAGGATCAGATCCGCGATTCCTGTGAACGAGGGAATCAGATCAAGTTCTCCTTTTAGAAGACCATCGACACCGCAAAGTTCTGCGGTGAGTTCGGGAATTGTATTGAGGCTCGTTGCGAGAGCAAGTAAGTCCCGGGGAGACGCGTTTCCGTAGGCAATTCTGCCGGCGATTCTCTCAATATCGGTGAACCGCGAGAGGAGGGTCCGAACCTCCGAAAGGAGCACAGGTTTCTCTGTGAAATACTGCACCGCATCAAGACGCATATTGATTTTTTCAGGGGAGGTGAGCGGGCGGGTAACTACATTTTTCAGAGTCCTGCTTCCCATTGGAGTCTTGGTTTTATTCAGGAAACCAAAAAGCGTAGTGTCGTTTCTATCTCCGCGCAGAGGAGTGAGGATCTCCAGATTTCGAAGGGTGATCGCATCCAGGATCATCGCATCGTTGTTGTATTTTTTGGTGAATCCGCGGATGTGCGGGAGATCAGTTTTCTGGGTCTCTTTTGCATAGCGAAGAGCGGCGGCGGCGGCATTTGTACACTCTGCCGAACTTGTGTCAAAACCGTCAAGGGATGAGACGCCGAATGCATCGGTGAGTTCGGCAACGCCGTCGGTAAACATACCGGAGCGGGCAGGGGTCAGGACTTTGCAGGTCGAAGCAAGGAAAGAGATGAGATCAGCGGATATCCCCTGGGGAACAAGAATTTCAAGAGGGTTGTACTGTTCGATTTCGGTGGCGAGTGCAGAAAATTTGGACTCGAAGGGAATCTCCCTGACAAAAAATTCACCAGTGGTAATGTCAAGGAAGGCAAGACCGATAACGGTTTTTTTCGCATCAGGACATAGTGCCATGAGATAGTGGGCGGTCGATCCGGGAATAATATCGGCATCAATCGCAGTTCCCGGAGTGACGACTTTTATGACATCACGCTTTACGACGCCTATTGCCTTTTTCGGATCCTCAATCTGTTCACAGATGGCGACCTTGTATCCTTTTCGAATCATTCGGGGCAGATAAAGGTCCACTGCATGATAGGGAATGCCGGCGAGAGGAATGGGGACACCAGTGGGATCTTTGGAGCGGGAGGTCAGAACAATGTCGAGTTCCCGCGAACATATCTCAGCATCTTCAAAAAATGTCTCGTAAAAATCACCCATTCGCATGAAAAGGATACAGTCAGGGTATTTTTCCTTGAATGTTTTGACCTGTTCCATTGCAGGAGTGTATTTTTTTGGAGATACCATATTGGGAATATGTTGTTCTTGATAGGGTATGAATGATTTGGAGAGATAAGGAGTGAACAGCCATTTTATTGAGGTTATTACTCAAGTAAATTGGGTGTCAAAAAATATTAGGAAGAAGATGTTTGACAATCACTAATAGCTCTTTGAACAATTGCCCTATATTCGGAAATATCCAAATATTTCTCAATAGTATTCCCTTCAGCCCAATTCATATAGACCTCATCTGCAATGCCAATTGCTTTTATCTCTTTTCCACCAGGAATCTTTTTTCCCTCTTCAGTGTAATAATCTTCAAGTTCTCCTTTTTTAAGAATGTATAAATGTTCATTTTGATACAAAGCCCTTAGAATTGTTTCAACAGAGTGAATTAGAGCTTTATTATCGCTTTCCAAAATTAGGGAGAGATTAATTTTTGGTTTAGTGTATTTCCCTTTCAGAAATTCCCATACCGCTTTTAACTCCAGGGTGACCTCATTGTTGAGGCATGTCGTCTCTATTGCATTAAATACATATTGTCCATCATAACTTGATGGATCAGTTATTCTTTCACGAATTTTTGTTTTGTCAGGTTCTGATGATAATGTATTGATACATTCTCGAACAAATTCTAAAAGTTCTTTTCGTGTTTTAAGATCGACATCTGGAATTGATGAATCTAATTTTAAGATCTCCATTTCTGGTTTTAATTTCAAAATATCCTTTCCAGCATAAAGATAATCAAAATCGGCAATCACATAATAATTAATTCCAAGTTTCCC
>CAYSRP010000015.1:0-18638 GCA_964433475.1 uncultured Methanomicrobiales archaeon | reverse complement strand
TTGAAGCTGACCTATGTGATGGCAGTAAATGATGAGTGGTGCATCGCTGCAGGGATATATATGCAGAATTCATCGATCGCAGAGACTCTCAGTGATGATTGGAAAGAGCGGGAAAATCTTATCCGGCAGGTGAGGAACATGGAGTATCTTTCGAAACTTGAGGGGGAGGATTCAGTGATAGAAATGATCAGGGATCCAAATAGTGAGATGCAAATCGAGGGATTATATCCATTTGCCATCACGGCGAACGGAACTATTCTTGCAGACTCGATAAATCCCTCGCGGGATGGTACAAATCAGCTTGGTCTCAAAAATTCGTATGGTATGTCGATCATGCGGGACGCAATATCCCTTGCCGAAGCAGGAGGAGGAATGATGTATAATCTCATGTGGAATCCGACGATGATGCAGGAGAACCATGTTTTGATTTATATAGAACCCGCAGAAGATGGATCAACATATTTCGGAAGTCTAATGAGTCTGGAGTAAGCGGTCATGGTAATCAGATATAAGAAAAAAACGAGCCAGAGAGAAAAACGCTTTGTGATGGTAATAATTCTGGCAGTGATTATCGTACTTATCATGGTTGCTCTTGGAGCTGTAGCAATGTTTGGGACAGTGTATTATGTAGATGCATCGCTGGATGATCCTGCTGTATTGCTGCACGTGAGTCTGTCGGGTGATGATGATATCATTATTGGTATTTACGGTGGAAGGGAAGCGGATAATCTGGTCCAGCTTGAAATAGAGGTAGAAGGGTATGCGCATGTTTTTGTGGACGTGCCGCCGGGAGCGAAGGAAGTCGTGATTTCTCACGCAGCATACGGTGTGACCGGGACCAGAACTGTAGGGGTGCACGGAATATTCCGTGATGGTAAAAATGTGATGCTGATAGTCAGTTCAATCAAGTTTACATAACCAGCAAAGATGCAGCGTCGGCAACAGAACATTTAAAAAAAGAAAAACCAGATCAGTTCTTCGACTGGTTTCTCAGTTCTTCCAGAAGAAGCGGCATGAATGTTCCGGCATCACTGACCATGCCGATTGCCTGGGAGGTCCCGCGATCCATGAGTTTGGTAACAGATGCAGGATTAATGTCCACACAGATGGTTTTGACATGGGACGGAAGCAGGTTTCCTACTGCCACGGAATGAAGAAGGGTCGCGACCATTAAAACCATGCCGAGTTCAGGGATGTACTTTCGCATCGCATCCTGGGCTTCCATACTATTCTGAATGACATCAGGCAGAGGACCATCATCCCGAATCGAACCGGCAAGAACATAAGGGGCATTGTTTTTGATGCATTCATACATGATGCCGCTTTTGACGAGTCCGGATTCAACGGCTGCACGGATCGAACCGGCATCCATGATTTTATTGATAGTATAAAGGTGATGACGGTGCCCTCCGCTCACGAGTTCGCCTGTTTTAAGATCCATCCCAAGGGAAGTGCCGAATATGCTGTATTCAAGATCATGAGTTGCAAGAGCATTTCCGGCAAAGAGGATGTCGATGTATCCCTCCCGGATCATTGCAGCGACCGATTCGGACGCTCCGGTGTGAATGATCGCAGGACCTCCGACGAGGGCAACTTTTTTGCCGGTTGATTTTACCCAGAGGAGTTCTTTTGCGATCTGACGGATAAGAGTTTTACTGGGTCTCTCGGAGGAAACATCCCCGCCCATGAATTCAAAGACACCGATCTCACGCGGACGCTCGGGAAACTCAACTCTTACACCCTCTTCGCCGACAACGACCGTATCACCCGGCAGAAGTTTTCCCTGCGTAACACACTTGGCGGTTTTATTTTTCGTGTCAATGGAAATGAGTGCATCCATTTTCATATTGTCAACTGATATCCAGGAGTCAAGACAATGGACCCAGGTCGGGTGATTGGTCGTTGAGTAGAAACCCTCCGGTGCGACTTTGACTTTTGTAACCGTCTGAAGTGTTGCCTCGGTCTCTCCGGTAACGATCACACCGAGACGTCTGAGTTCACTGATCAGTTTGGTCAGCTGCTCAGGTGTCCCGGCAGAAATTTCCATTCTGGCATAACTTGGATCAGTCTTCTGACGGCCGAGATCGAACTCTTTCGTTTCAAATTCGCCATTATATTCAACCACGGTGTCCATTACTTTGGTAAGGATACCGGAATCAACAATGTGGCCCCGAAGTTCTATTTCCCGCGAAAACTTCATGAACAGTATTTGGCGTGATATATCATGAATTTACGGGAACGTAGCTCCTTTGTGAAACAAGTCACAAGAGACGTGTGCTCCGGGAATATATTAGAGATTCTAAAAAAAGTTAGTAACTTCTTGCAATGAAGAAGTCTGCCATTTGTAAAATCATGTCCTTCTCTTCCGAATCGGGAAGAACCGAAAGACCGGATTTTGCATCAGTGATCAGTTTTTTGGAGATGTTACGGACTTTATCCAGAACTCCGGTCGTTTCCAGAAGCTCGATCGCTTCTGCGATTTCCACTTTGGAAAGGTTAGGTTTGTGATATTTGGAAAGGTCAACACCGGATTCGCGTGCAACGATCGCAAGGATGGTTTGCTTATTTTCACGAAGATCCGATGCCTGATCCTTACCGGAGACCTCGGAGGGTGCGAGAAGATCGATGATATCATCCTGGATCTGGAAGGCAATACCGGTGTTCATACCAAGCGTGTAAAGAGCGGATACCTGTTTCATATCTCCTCCCGCAAGAACTGCACCGATCCCGGTAGCTGCTGCAAATAATTCTCCGGTCTTTTTCCTGACCATTGAGAGATATTCTTCCAGCGTCACATCAGACCGCGTCTCGAAAGAAACATCTTCCTGCTGACCTTCGCAAAGTTCATGACAGGAATGTGCCAGCATCTGAACTGCAATGACTTTTGCCTCTGCCGTCGTGTTCTTCACACAGCAAAGATGCTCAAATGCACTCGCATACAACATATCTCCTGCTAAAATTGCAGTAGGCTCATCCCACACAACATGGACCGTTGGGTGACCCCGGCGAAGTGAGTCGCCGTCCATGATATCATCATGAACGAGAGTGAACGTATGTGTCCACTCTAATGCCAGTGCTGCCTGGAAAATATCCTTGGATGCACCTTTACGAACGGCATCGGCCGACAGAAGGACCATTGCCGGACGAAGCCGTTTACCTCCGCCGATAAGGAGATGCGCCGACGCTTTTTGCAAAGTAGTGTCGACCGCTTTACTGTACTCATCTGCCTCAATATTCACTTTGGCAGCAACCGATTTTAGATACTCTGCAAGTTCCATTTTAACCTCACTTCGGAAGAACGAGACGGTCTCCGTTCTGCATAATATGAATTTCTTTATTCAGGGCGTAACCAAACTCGGAACCAAGCTGCACATAACCTGCCTTCATGCTAAACGGACCATGAGATGGGACAATGTGTTCCGGGTTCAGGAGGGTCAGGAGATCATAGTGTTCCTGATAATATGCGTGCCCGGTAACATGCAGACCATCAAAGATCCTTGCACCCTGATGGATCAGCAGACGGTCAACTTCTGCACGCTGGGCATAATTTGTCGGAGTTGGAATAATATTTGCTGAAAACATTACTTTATCTCCTTTTTCGATCTTCATCGGGGTATCTCCAGCAGCCATTCTGGAAAGCATGGATCCCGGTTCTCCCTGGTGACCGGTCGCAACGAGAAGGAACTTATCCTTTCCTTCCTTTACCACACGACGAAGCAGACGGTCGGTCGTTTTTCTGTTTCCATAAATACTGGTTCCCTGCGGGAAGGCAACCAGCTTGAGGATCTCCGCAGTGGTATTGTATTTTTCCATACTGCGGCCAAGAAGGACCGGGATCCGGTCGATCTCGCGGGCACACTCAGTGATCGTTTTGATTCTTGCGATCTGTGATGCGAAGGTCGAGACGATAATAGCATTCTTGTCATCCTCACAACGCATGATAGCATCACGGACCCGGAGCCGCGCAACCTGCTCGCTTGGAGAGTATCCTCTGTCCTCCATGTTCAGGGATTCGACGATCAAAACTTTGACCCCCTCTTTCCCGATTTCCCGCATGCGTGCAATGTCCGGAGGTTCTCCGATAACAGGTGTCATATCAAACTTGAAATCGTTTGCATACACAACACAACCAACTGGAGTGTGAAGCACTGCCATGATTGCATCAATGATACTGTGCTGAACACGAACGAACTCAAGGGTCAGGTTCTGAGAAATTGTATATTTTCCTCCTGCTTTGAGTGCGAAAGTCTTGTTCATCACAGCAAATTTACGTTCACCTTCGATCTGCTGTTTGATCAGTTCGTTTGTGTAGGGTGTCGAGATGATCGGGCAGTTGTATCGGTGAGCGAGTTTCTGGATCGCACCGATGTGGTCCAGGTGACCGTGCGTACATACGATCGCTTTTACGGTCCCTTCGACCGAGTTCATCACGGTGTCATCGGGAATGGCACCCATCTGGATAAGGTCCAGGGAGTGCATATTTTCCATATCCACGTTGTTGTTTCCCGTTATCGGGTCCAGATATAATCCTATGTCGAAAATGACGATTTCTTTTCCGACGCGGACCGCGGTCATATTTCTTCCGACCTCGTTGTATCCGCCTACGGCTATAATTTCTATGTCTACCATATTTTGTTTCCTGAATTTCTATGTCCGAATCATCTGCCTGACGTCGCCTGTAAGGTAATACCTCGCCTTTTGCTGGGAGGGAATATCTTGTGACCCACAGAGGAACATTGCAGCAGAGAGTTCCGTGTGAATTTTATCAATTGCATATCCAAGTTCATCCTCTCCTGCAAACGCCGGACCGAGAAGAGAAAGAGCCATCCCTCCGAGCGTTGCACCAAGGGCGATTCCTTTTGCAATATCAAGACCGGTCTTAAGACCACCAGTGGCGATGACCGGTCCTTTACTCACCTTCGCTACCTCAAAAACACTGACCGCGGTCGGAATACCCCATTCTATGAATGTGTTACCGAGTCCGGTCAGGGATTTATCACCGGCAGTTTTTTGTTTTTGTGCACGAATGCCTTCGATTTTCGCCCACGACGTGCCGCCGTATCCGCCGACATCTATTGCTGAGACACCGACATCGAAAAGCCGGGCGGCAACTTCTGATGAAATCCCGCTTCCGGTCTCTTTTACGATTATAGGAATTTTTGTTTCTTTGCACGCTTGGGAGATCGCATCAAGACATCCGATAGCATTGCGGTCACCTTCAGGCTGGATCACTTCCTGAAGGAAGTTTAAGTGGATGCAAAGTGCATCTGCATCGATCATATCAATGACTGATTCGACCCAGTCCATACCATGTGTAACGAGCTGGACGGCACCAAGGTTTCCGCAAAGGAATGCATGCGGAGCAACATCACGAACGATTCGAAAACTGTCTGCGAGTTTTGGATCTTCCAGTGCAGCACGCTGTGATCCGACCCCCATGGCAAGACCATATTTTTCAGCAGCACAACCGAGGACACGGTTCACTTCTGTGGTTTCTGGATGACCCCCGGTCATTGCAGAGATGAAAAGCGGTGATGAGAGTTTTTTTCCAAGGAAGTTCACTGAAAGGTCGATTGAATCAAAGTTACATTCGGGTAATGCGTTGTGAACGAGTCGGACGTCTTCAAACCCGGGACTGCCCGCATTTGGATTCGTTTCGCTGCAGATACGCAGATGGTCCAGTTTTCGTGATGAGGTGTTTGCATCTAGTGTCATTTTTTCACCATGGTCCCGCCGTAATTTCTTTCGGAAAGGAAGTCTGCCATACGCTTTGCGGCAAAGATGTGCGAGTTGATCCCTTCATCCGCAAGAAGGAGAAGTTCATTGATTTTTCCACGCATGCCGCCGGTTATGTCAGTATTCTGAGAGCCTCCCAGATTAATGTTTGTGACATTTTTGCGGGTTATCTCGGGAATTATTTTTCCGTTCGAAAGGACCCCGCCGACGTCAGTTGCAAATCCGACACGTTTTGCACCAAGTTTCACTGCAAGATAGGGGACGATCTGGTCACCCGATATGATGCATGCACCTCGTTTTGTGTCCATAACCACATCCCCATACAACACCGGAACGATCCCAAGATTGAGCATTTCTTTGATCTGTGATATGCCGGCAGACACAAGACGTCCGTTTTCTGCAAGGCAGGAGCCAAGAGGGGGCATGGACACAGCTTCAATGCCGGTTTCCCGGAACGTGGTGATCACTGAACGGTTGAGTTTTGATACAGCCTCATGGGTAACAAAAATACCCTCGGCATTTTCTTTTGTGACTCCACCGGGAATAGCATATGCTTTTGCCTCCGGGTGCCCGCATGATCCTGCCCCGTGAACGATGATAAGCGGGAACTTTCCTGCAAATGGGGCTATCTGCTCTGCAAGCATACGAATTGCGGCAAAATCAACAACTCCGTCCTCGGATTTTTTCGTGACGATGCTGCCGCCGAGTTTGATGATTACGGGTTCATTCATCTTTTTCCCTCCGTGCACCTTCTGTATCGATGGATGTGGTTATCGGACGGGAATCACAGTGTTCAATTGCACTTATTACCCGGTTTCGGGATCCCTTTGAACATAATGCCCACATACATCCACCGCCCCCCGCTCCGGAAAGTTTTGCCCCGTATGCTCCTGCCCCGCGAACTGCGAGGACCAGTTGGGATAAAACCGGGTGACCAACACCCAGTGCATCGAGCAAGGCATGATTTCTGTTCATGAGAACACCAAGTTCTTTCGGATTCTCAAGGTTGTGCATAGCTTCCATCGTCACTCCGCCAATTGCATCCATGATCCCATCTGCAACGATCGGCGAGTGTTGATGAAGATCGGCAACTTTTTCCACCATTTCCGCGGTATTGTGAGCGATGAGCGAGTTTCCGATGACAATCGAGAAATTTGAAGGTGGAATAAGCCGCCGCTTTTCGTTTCCTCTGATAAAGACAAGGCCGCCAAATGTAGAGACATACGTGTCGGTCGCACTTGCCCGACCGCCCTGGGTGATTTTTTCCACTTCAAAGGCAAGATCAGCAACTTCTTCACGATCGTATCCAAGTTCAAACTCATCATTGATGGCAAATAGTGTTGCCACGGTCACTGCAGCGGATGACCCAAGTCCGGATGCACTCGGCAGTTGGGACTTGACATAGACACTGCCTTTCACATCAACAAGCTTGAAACACTCGGCAATGTAGGGTGAATTTGGTTTCTGGGAATACCGGGTGTGACGAACAGTCACCTGAACACGGGGTTTAATTGCCATGGCAATGCCGGGTTTACCGTAGACTACGGCGTGCTCGCCAAAAAGGAACACTTTTCCAGGGGCACTCCAGGTTGCCATTCAGACGACCTCCATTGCGGCATATCCGACAACTTCGTTCATATCCCCGGAAACGTCGCCGGATGTCGTATACAAAAGAACACGGGCTTCTTTCGCACCGAATACTTTGCATATCTCTGCCATCGCTGCAATACAGCCGTATCCGCACATTGAGGGCTGTATTTCATAAAGTGCATCGTAAAATGCGGTCGTGTCAAGATTTTTGACAGCCGCAAGAACAGTTAAATCATCATCCCGGGCCTTCTTTGCCGGAACATAATGAGAACAATCACCGGATGCAATAATCACAGGGCGTGTACCGGTTTTTTCAGCAGCAGATAAAACTGCTTTTGCAAGACGTGATGCACCTTCAAATGACTGATCACCTATAAGGATCGGAACAACTTTTGCTTCCGGGAATCGATACCGGATAAACGGCATCTGAACTTCAAGAGAATTTTCTTTGATTCGTGCAAACTCGTTTCGCACCGGAATGAACTCACCGAGCGCAGTAACGAACTCCATATCAGGAGGAACAGGTCCGATAGGCGTATCCCATATCAGATCCGAGGTGGAGGTATCACATCCGGCATGACTTGGACCGATCACGACAAAGGTCCCTGAAAAGCCGGAAGGGATTTTTGCATAACTACATGCGGCAGTTGCCCCGGAGTAAACATATCCCGCATGAGGAACAAGGATGCCATAAGGATCTGATACAGACGTGACCGTGGAATCAAAATAAGCGGAGATTGTTTTTTCCAGCTCATCCCCATTTTTTGGATAGAATATACCCGATAGTGTAGAGAGCCTCACGGTCTTTGCCGTAGCCTTAGGCTCATCCGATATGTGTGATATCATTGTTATATGATGGGAAGATTTCCAGATTCCCCATCTAACCGTTTTTGTCCGTCAAACCTGTGAAGTGTAGGGCGGGTGTATGTAAGGTGTACATCTATTTGCAGGGATATGGTTTAATTGTTGGGGTAGACATAGCTCACTGTATGTATGAAGCAGCAAAAAGGGGAGGGGTATTTATAATAATTAAAAATCCCTGCACTCATAAATTTATATTATCAATAAACGTATCTGACTGGGAAATCGAACGATTTCCACAGCCGCAAGTTTTTGGATTTTCAAAAAATCAGCAGGGTAAAGGAGTTATAGATCCCCTCCGCTGCAACCTTTCCCGGAACCGTCCCCGTTTCCGCAGCATCCAAACTCATTCTGAACATCCTTGCCCAGAAGTCCGACTGCATCCGCCCGGCATCTCTGACAATGACGCATCTGGCGGACATAAGGGGCACAAAGCTCATGCATATGTGCCTTTTCTGCCGGGGTGGGAGGAACAACATCCTTAAATTTATATTGGGGAATAAGCGGGATGATATTGAAATTGAACACACCCATTGCACCAACTTTTTTAGCGATCTCAGGGATATGTTCATCATTCACGCCGGGAATGTAAACCGTGTTGATCTTCACCAGTATCTTACGCTTTACTGCCTCTTCGATACCTGCAAGTTGATGCTTCAGAAGAAGTTCTGCAGCCTCGCGACCGTGATAACGTTTCCCTTTGTAATCAACAAATGAGTATATCTTCTCTCCAATAGCCGGATCGATGGCATTCAGCGTAACGGTGATATTCCGGACACCATATTTTTCAAGAAGATCGATCTTGTCCGAAAGAAGCAGACCATTTGTGCTGAGACAAAGAATCGTATCGGGATACTTTTCGTGAACGAGTCTGAGTGTCTCAAAGGTTTCCTCGTTTGCAAGCGGATCTCCCGGTCCCGCAATACCCACGACTTTGATATGCTTCATCTTGGCAATGACTTCGTCGATCCTCTCCAAAGCATCGCCTGGTGAAAGAACCATACTCGTAACACCGGGACGTGACTCATTTACACAATCAAAATCCCTGACGCAGTAATTGCACTGAATATTACACTTTGGGGCGACCGCCACATGACACCTGCCGAATAAATGACGTGCATCCGAACTATAACATGGATGTTCATTGATTCTTCGGAGAGTATCCGGATCATATGGCAAATTCTGTGCATCACGCAATTCTTTGTCAGTCTCACTGGAATCCATGATATTCCTATTGTGTTTCGTCCTATAAAGTCCACACGCTTTCGGCACATATTTTTCCGGGATAGTCTTTATAGTTAGGGGGGAGAAATATTCTATAATACTATTAAGGAGGATTGCATGGTAGATATTGGCGGTTTTTTCGGCAAAAATGATAAACATAACCCGTGGATTGCACGTGGTGAACAGGCATACGAAAAAGGACTTTATGATGAAGCAGAACAGCATTTCATTAAAGCGGTCGAATTTGAACCGGGAACTGCAAACCTCTGGACAAGACTTGCAAACTGCCAGAACCTAAATCAGAAATATGATGCGGCATCAAGGTCATATGCCAAAGCAGTGGAACTCGACCCCGGGGATTTCCATGCGTGGACCTCACTTGCCCTTCTCCTTGGAGATGCAGGAAAATACGAAGAAGCGGTTTCTGCCATAGGTCATGTTACTCTTACCGAAAGCGAGGCCTACCTCAAAGATAGAAAATGCGAATGGTTCCAGCGTTGCGGGAAATACAAAGAAGCAGCCTCGGTTTGTTCCCAACTGGTCTCCTTTTTCCCAAGAAATATGCAATACAGGATACGATATGCCGAACTCCTGATGCGGAGCGGGGAGTTTGCCAAAGCAAAAACCCTCTACGATGAATTATCCGCCGTAGCTGAAGATAAGTCCGGAATGCTTGTCGATGCAGCATTCTGCTGCGAGATGACAGGTGATGCTGAAGGGGCACTGCGGCGATATGCAAATCTTCCGGGTGATGACTCCCTTGGCTGGTACCGCCGGGCACGACTTGAAGAAAGCCTGGGAAATTATAAAAATGCAAGTGCTGCTTATGGGATGGTCCAGCAATACACGACAGCTGATGATGTGACGGTCACGCTTCGCAGGGCACTTTCCCTGTACTGGGAAGGGAATGGAAAAGAAGCAGCGATCCAACTGGAAAAAGTTCTCGACAAGGGTTATGCAAACGCCGAACTCTGGTATCTGCTTGGAACGATTTCATTTTTGAATGGCTCATTCGGACGTGCATCCGAAGCATTCCTCGAATACAGTCATTTAAACCAGACAAATAATGCTGTTTGGTACATGAAAGGCTGTGCCGAGTACCTTTCCGGGAAATACAGCGAGGCGCTTGAAAGTTTTGACCGGATGAACAAACTCGGCTCAGGCAGGTCATCTCCTGCGAAGATGAAATGGTTTGAAGATGATGACATGGATCTTCTGGGAAACACATCCTCGCAAAAGGAGCAGGTAAAAGTAGAAGTCGGTGTTGTAAATGAAGGACTGCTTTCAATGCAGGGATTTGCTCTTGCCGCTCTTGGACGATATAATGAAGCTGACAAAGCTGCCGGGGTCGTGCTTGGTCATTCTCCTTCCAGACTTGATATGGAACTTCTGCACAGCAGATGTCTGGCAGGACTTGGACGGTATCAGTATTCCGGCGATGCCGCGGCACGTGTTCTTTCAAAATCACCCGAGGACCTGGCCGCTCTGGAACTCCATGCTACTTCCATGATGCTTGCCGGAAAATATAAGGAGGCAGCAGGTTCATGGAATAAACTCATTGAACTGGCCCCGGAAAATATTCTGGCATACACCGGTCTCCTGAAAGCGTGCAATGGAACCGGAAGATACACCGAGGCAAAAGAGATCGCAGATGTTCTCCTCAGTGAGGATTACAACTCACGTGACCCCACAACTCTTCTTCTCGCGGGGGATTCGGCATTCTCCGCCGGACTGTATGAAGATGCGATACAACCTTATCAGACATCAACGGAAGTTTCCCCGAATGCTACGGCAGGATTCCTTGGTCTTGGATCTGCATATGAGATGCTTGGCGAGTACGAAAAAGCCGCTGAAGCATTCACCTCCGCAGAAAACTTACTTCCAGATCATCCGGGCATTCTTCTTTCACTCGGGAGAGTGGAAGCGGCATCAGGAAATTTTGAGGCAGCAGTAGATACATATCTGCGGGTGCTGAATGAATACCCGGAGATCCCAGGCGTGGCTATCCAGGTTGCAAAACTTTGCGTAGCTCTCGGGCGTAATGAAGATGCGGCGGATTCTGTGTCACTAGCTCTTTCAAGCGGGGCAGGGGGAGTTGATTTCCTGACACTCGGAGGAGATGTCTGTACATTAATTGGACGACTCGATCAGGCAATAGAGTGTTACACCCCCGCACTTGAGGCAGAACCGGAGAACATTCACAATCTGTACTCGCTTGGTCATGTTTATCTCTTGAAGGGTGATTACAAACAATCGATCGAATATATGGATCATGTTCTCTCCCTTGAGCCGGATCATTCTGATGCTCTTTATGATAAAGGGATCTCTTTTGCAAACCTTGGTAAACTGGATGATGCCGCAAAAGTTCTGCATCATCTGATCGAGACGGATGAAACAAATACAAAGGGTCTGCTGAAACTTGCAGAGATTCTTGAACAGCAGCAAAAATACGATGAGGGGCTTGAAGTTTATGCGAAGTATCTCGAAATAGGCGTTCCAAATGCTGATGTCATCAGAAAACTTGCATCCATCTATCTGATGAAAGGTGCATATGATGAGGCATTATCAGGATACGACCTTCTGCTTGAAACAAATCCGAATGATGTGGGCACCAGGCGTCTGCGTGCAGAAGCACTCAGCTATCTTGGAAGATATGAAGAAGCAGCTGATGCCTGTGCAGAAATTCTTGACCTGCGGCCAAACGACGAAAACATCAGATCCCTGTATGCTGGTTCGCTCGCCAACACGGGAAAAACCGGAGATGCCCTTGATCAGTATGCGGAGATCACCCTGAAAGATCCGGAAAATGCCGGAGCTCTTTTTTCGTATGCAGACATGCTGTCCCGTATGGGTAAATATCCCGAAGCCATCAGATATTATGACAAACTCCTTGCATTGTATCCGAAAAACAGTTTATTATATGTAGAAAAAGCTCTTGCTTCAATAAAAATCGGTGAGCCAAAGGATATTATCGATGATATGACAAAAGCAGCACAGGCAGATCCGAAAAATCCACAGGTACTTTCAGGTCTTGGATTCATGCAGATGGTCACGGGTCACCCGACCGAGGCATTGACTATATTTGATCGGGCAGAGTCTGCAGGGTGTACCGATCCCGACCTGAACTACTGCCGCGGACTGATCTATCTCCAGCAGAGCAGATTTGACCAGGTGGAAAAGGCTGTCAAACATATTCTCACAAAAGATCCAGAGAATATCCCTGCATTGCATTTAAAAGCAAAGGCACTTGATTCCATTGGAGAACTGAGAGAAGCTGTAGAATGCTACAATAAAATCATGGAACTCTCTGCCGTCAAAGAAGAGAATAAAGACCCGGCAGAGGAGTAATGCATATCCAGATCCTCTGTATCGGTAAAATCAAGGACGCATATATCTCAGAGGGTATTGCCGAGTTTGAAAAACGCCTGCGACCCTACGCAAAGGTGTTTGTTACCGAACTATCCGAGGTGAAAATTCCGGAAAATGCCTCGCCGTCGGAAGAGACACACGTAAAGGAAAAAGAGGGAGAACTGCTTATTGCAAATGTGAAAGAGGGATCCTTCACCATTGCTCTTGACCCATTTGGCACGCCTTTGTCAAGCGAAGCGTTTTCCGGCATATTTGGTGAGGCAAAACTCTCGGGAACAAATCTCTGTTTCATCATCGGAGGACCTCTTGGTTTGTCACCAGCGGTTCTTAAATCAGCCGGCAAAAAACTTTCATTATCCCAGATGACCTTTACTCATACCATGAGCAGGTTGATTCTCTTTGAACAGATCTATCGCGCGTTTCGGATTTTACACGGTGAACCTTACCACAAATAATCCCGAAAAACTATGTTACATGTTATCATGTATCCGAAATATTATACGTAATTAATGCCAATGATAATGTACCATGAAATTGGTATACACCGGCAAAACGAAAGATGTATTCTCACTTGATGATGGGAAATATCTGCTGAAATTCAAGGATAACTGTACTGGTGCTGATGGGGTATTCGATCCAGGGATGAACACAGTTGGCCCGACTATTGAAGGTGCCGGACGTGCTGGTCTTAGATTAACACAGTACTTCATGGAGATTCTGAACAAAAAAGGAGTTCCGACACACTTTATCAGTGCAAACATTGATGATGTAACGATGACGGTAAAACCTGCCAAAACATTTGGCAAGGGACTGGAAATCATCTGCAGATTCCGTGCAGTAGGCAGTTTCTACCGTCGTTACGGTGACTACGTGAAAGAAGCCGCACCTCTGCCGGCATTTGTCGAAATGACATTCAAAGATGATGCACGTGAAGACCCACCTGTAACCAAAGATGCGCTGGAAATTCTTGGAATTATGACGCCGAAAGATTATGAGAATCTTAAGGTCATGACCCAGAAAATCGGTAACATCATGAAAGAAGAGCTCGCAAAGAAGAACATCGAACTTTACGACATTAAGTTCGAGTTCGGTAAAATCGGTGATCAGGTCGTTTTGATCGATGAGATCTCCGGTGGAAACATGCGTGCTTACAGAAACGGCGAATATCTTTTACCGCTGGATCTGACAAGAATGGTTCTCGACGAATAACCATCCTTTTTTTACAAGAGATTTTTATATCCGGATGTTCCATCATTCATCATGGATAAATGCAAAATTATTATTATAGGAGTATGTTTGCTATTCGCCTGCATTTTCATGGCAGGCTGTATTTCTCCTGATGTCACGGATGATATGACAGATCCGGTCCTTGTGGTCTCTGTTGAAAAAGAAGGAGTAACGATTCCGGTAAATGCGTGTATACAATTTGTCGTTCCTGCAAATCCAACTACCGGATACAGTTGGACCGTGAGTGAAAGTACAGGTCTCATTGTTAATGAACAGTATGTGGCAACACCGGTACCAGAAGGATGGGTAGGCGGAGGAGGATATCAATATTATTCTCTCACTGCTGAGAAGGCAGGAACCTATACGTTCAAAGCCGTCTATTCACGTCCCTGGGAAACTGATGCTGAACCGATCTCTACCCTTGCTCAGACATTAGTGTTTTGTAATGCAACAGACGACGAACAGAACGGAGAGACCATGCTCTCGGTAGAATTTAACGGAACGGTCAATCCAAAAGCCGGCGATGTGGTAAAAATCGTAACCGAAGGAAACCCGACAACCGGATATTACTGGACAGCAGTTCCTGGTGAGGGGCTAACGGTCATCAAGGAAGAATTCGTTACAAGTGACCCCACACTTGCTGGTGCCGGGGGAACGTACGAATGGTATGTAACTGCAAATGAAGCAGGACAATATCAATTCAAAGCAACGAATCAGAGATCAGGACAGGACCCGGTTGGTACGTTCTTCTTTGATCTGACCTTCATCTGATTAGTATCAGAGAAGAAAAAAATAATTTTTTTATTCTTTTACTGTGATGTCAAGTCCGCCGAAAAGTTTGACTGTTTTGTTGTATGCAAATGCGGAAATTGCTCCGACGATTGCTCCAATGATAAATCCTGCGATGGCGTAGACAATGAAATAAATCAGAATTTCTAAAACACCAAGACCCAGACCCAGAGTGAATCCAATGTCGAACTGAAGATTAAACATCAATAAAATACCTTTAATGATTCCGAGGATCGCCCACAAAACAGACAGAATCCCTCCCACAACAAATGCTGCGGAAGATGCACCAATATGCTCGATTTTCATAGTTTATACCTATATTAAGAATTCACATCGGGATTATTTATAGACTACGGTTTTCTTGATTCACGTTCGAGATACGTAAGAAGTGTAATCGTGCCTACTTTATCCAGAGGTTGGTTGTTGTTTCCGCATTTTGGTGAATGGATACAGGATGGACAACCGTTTTCACAGGTACATCCGGTCACGATATCGCGGGCAAAAGAGATTATTTCCGGAAATAGCTCGGCTGCTTTTTCAGCAAGACCGATCCCGCCGGCAATTCCGTCATAAATAAAAATTGTTGGTGCTGCTGTATCAAAATGGAACGGAACGGATACGCCGCCAATGTCTGATCTGTCGCAGAGAACATAACGGGGCATTGCAGAAATGAGAACATGCTCTGCTCCATGAAGTGAACCGGGTAATTTGTCAGGGGTTATCCCGCATTCTTCATCAAAGGTTATCCAACAGGCTTTGGTTGTAAATTTCCGCGGGGGCAATGATATTTCATTCGTTGAAACGATTTGATCATACTCAACGACAGAGTAACCTAGTATTTGTGAGGAAACAGTGACATCCCCGTAATTTACTATCAGGTTGTTGTGCCTTACGGCTTTTTCTTTCGCATTAATGGTGATCTCTGTCGTTGAAACTGGACGCGTGTGATAAGTATCCGTTGATTTAACAACACGGATAATATTCTGCTCAGGTTCGGTTTTATCTACGCGATACCGTTCACCCTGATGGAAAATAATTGCACCCGGGTATGTTTCCCGATATGCCTGATTATCATCCATCGTTTCCAGTGTGGTTCGCCCGAAAATCACCGACCATGTTTTTCCGTTTATCCCGAAAAACGGTGTGGTCTGAGCCGGATTATCCACTCCGCAGTAAACAAATCCTTTTGTTGTGCTTGCAACGAGATGCTGTTCTTTCAGGTCTAAAAGTATTTCAGTGGCAATATCTCCAAAATATTTTCTGTCGCGTTCCGGTTTGTATGGAAGTTCTGCAGTTGCACAAAGAAGATGAGAAGAAAGGATATGGGGATTTTCTATTCCAAGAATTGCCTGTTCACGTGGTGCATTGAAAAATGCTTCAGGATTTCGGGCATAATACTGATCGATCGGATTTTGCCCTGCAACAAAGGTGATGACCGCATCACGCCCGTTTCGTCCTGCCCGTCCTGCCTGCTGGAGAACAGATATCATGGATCCGGGAAATCCACTGATGACAACAGAGTCAAGACCCCCAATATCAATACCGACTTCAAGAGCGTTCGTGCTGATAACTCCAGCCATGCTTCCTGTTTTCAGAGCGGATTCAATTTCTTTTCTTTCAGATGGGCGGTATCCTCCCCGATATGATGCGATTTTTCCAATAGTTTTTTCCTCACGACACCGAAGAGCCATGATTTCGGCAGTATTTCTTGAGCGGGTAAAACATAGGGTCTGCATGCCGGAATTGATCTGAGAACTGACAAGTTCTGCTGTTGCCGAGATGCTGCTTTTATTTTCCGGAGAATAGATCCGGAACGTACGTTTTGCCCGCGGGGAACCGTCATTACTGATTTCCACAGAAGGCATTCCTGTCAGGGTTTCTGCAAATGATTCGGCTTCGCCGAGTGTAGCAGAAGAAAGAAGGAACTGTGGTTCTGCATCATAATAATTACAGATACGCCGAAGTCTTCTGAGCAGAAGAGCAGTGTTGGATCCAAAAACTCCCCGATATCTGTGGGCCTCATCAATGATGACAAACGATAAATTTGCCCAAAAATCTCCCCATTTAGCCCGCCATGCAAGAATCAGATGAAGTTCATACATGTTCGTGAGGATGATCCGTGAACTTGCACGGATCTTTGACCTGAGTTCCTGCTTCGTATCCCCATCGTAGATCGCCGGTTTTGTCCGTGCATGAAGAGCAGAGTCGATTTCCCTAAAGAAAATCAGCTGGTCCCGGGTGAGAGCTTTGGTTGGATAAATGAATAACGCAGTCGCATCCGGATCTTCTAGCATCCGGGTAAAAACCGGGAGGGAGTAGGCAAGAGTTTTCCCGGAAGCAGTCGGGGTAGTGATGATAACATTTTTTCCACCAGATATCTTATCATACGCTTCCGCCTGATGAGTATAGAGCCGGATATTTTTCTCAGCAAGATAATCAGCTATTGTTTTGGAAAGCGGACATTCCGGGACCTGGTATGCCGGATTTCGTGCCGCCTCATATTTTATGTACATATCTTTTTCATCCATAGACGGTCTCACATTCAGTCCGGAGAAGCAAAGCAAGATTTGCCACATCCTGTTCATTATGTTTCAAAATTGGATCAAGAATCGAAAAATTTCTTGTGCGAAGATAATTCTGGTAATAAGCCGGGACCAGATAACCAGGCAGATCATCTATTCTCGGGATTTGAAGGACATGCGCTTCAACTGTTCCAAGACGACAGTCGGGAACACCTGCACCGTAGAGTCTTCGCGTGGGAAACAGAAGATCAAAATGCATTGCGGGTTTAACCGTTCTTCCTCCATAATAAGCAAGCCGGTTATTCAGATATGGAACATCGAATCCTTTTCCATTGTAAGTTACAACATGGCTATGCTTTTTGAAAACCTGACCTGTCAGATACAGTGCTGCAGGTTCTTCTTCGATATCGCGAAGAAGATACTGGGTTACTTTCAAATCATTTCCTTTCCAGACACCACACCCGAAAAGGATAATCGGTGACTGAAACATGCCGAGTGTTTCTATATCGAAATAGAGGAGTTCCTCTTTTGGAAGTGCGTGGGAAAAACCCAGAAGAAGAGGATCATTTCCTTTGTGCGCATCATGGAATGCTCTGACAATTTCTTCAGGAGATCCATTTTCGATAACATCAGCAATTTCTGCAGCAGATTCCTTCCAGCAGGTATCTTTTAGATAAGTCAGATCTGTCAGTCCTTTTTTCCGATAGTCAAACGCACGTTTTGGACCAATGCCCGGAACAAGGGTCAGTTCACGCATACATCGTTTCCGAACTACTTCTTCTGAAATAAAGAAATCAGGATACGTATACGTGGTTTCTTTTCCAAGACAGGTACCATCCGGAGTCTCTATCTCAAATGCGCCTGAGATTTCTGCAGCATTTTGCACCGGTATTTCTGTTTTCAAAAAAATAGCCGGCTGAAATGCATGTTCCAGAACCTGCATGATCAGCTTTAGCAGACGAGATACGTCGGATCCGCTTCTTGAAGAGAGACTTCATTGTTCTCTGACGCATACCAGCAGAGTTTGTGAAGCTGATTCTTTCTCTGAACAACGGTATACGCGGCGGCACGTTTTGCAATTGAATTTAAGGCAATGCTTGTCATAAACTAAAATCGACCCTGGAGAATATATACCCCTGACCGCGCGGTGCGATAATGCCCCCCATACTTTTTTTCAAGTTCCAAATTTAAGAATATATATTGACTATTTAAAGATTTTAAGCCCAATTTAAATTGGAAACAATATATCAAATTTATAGATTTTTATACATGATCATACAGACAATTACGACTCGAATACACATCTTTACAATTAGCGAC
>CAYSRP010000014.1:0-18875 GCA_964433475.1 uncultured Methanomicrobiales archaeon | reverse complement strand
CAAGTCGAAGGTGACGTCACTTTGGTGCAGGAAGTAATTCGCGAAATATTCTTTGATGATATAGCCCTTATATCCTAAAAGAATGATGAAGTCGTTGTATCCATATTGGGAATAGATCTTCATGATGTGCCAGAGGATCGGGTGACCGCCAATCTCGACCATCGGTTTTGGAACGATACTGGTTTCTTCGGCAAGTCGTGTGCCCATACCGCCGGCTAGGATGAGGACTTTCATTGAGTGTGTTATTGGTTTTGGTTTATTATAACAGTTGCTGGTTTATAGATTCGATTAAAGCATTTTGGATATAACGTTGATTATTCAATCATTTTATAGTCCAATTAATAGTATGGTTATTTCATCTTCATGGGCAAATATATTAAAAAATAATCACTCAGTATCACATGTCTATCCCTTTTATCTCCAATATTATGCGTATACCGGCAATACAACGCCAAAGTGCCCTCTCACTCATCTCAACGATAGGCATAACCATTTTTGGATTCATCTCCACCATGCTCTTTTCCCACCTCCTTGGAAAAGATCTGATGGGGGTATACTATCTTTTCCTCGCTTATTACGGCATATTCAACATGATCGGTGACGGAGGATTTGGACAGGCAGCAGTTAAAAGAATCTCCGAAGGAAAAGAACAGAATGAATATCTCACGGCTTATGCGACGCTACGTGCCCTTCTCATTATTGTCTCCACACTTCTTCTGTTAGTTCTCAGTCCTTTTTTCGTAGATCTTCAGGCATACAATCTGATCCCTTGGATCATAGCTGCGCTTGTTGCCTCATTTTTTGGACACACGATAACATATGGTGTCTACGGTCTGGGACATGTGGGGATAAATAATGTTGCCGGCGGCATAAGTGAGTTTTTCCGCATTCTTATTCAGATCCTTGCAGTCCTTCTTGGCTTTTCCGTATATGGGTTATGTGGTGGATACATCGTTGCTATCATAATAGGAGGTATCATATGTCTCAAATATTTCACATTCAAACCTGCCAAGTTTACTGTTCATCATATCACCAGTCTTGCAACATACGGATTCTGGATTTTTCTGATTGGGACTGGTTCCATAGTTTTCGCTTATGCTGATACAATTTTCATTGGTTATTTTATGACAAATGGTGATGTGGGCGTGTACCGAACTGCCTATCAGTTCACCTCGATTGCCACGTTAATCACCATGGCCATAACAGGGACGCTCACCCCGAAAATCAGTCATTGGAGTGTAAATAATCAGATGGATAAAATCGCCCCTGTCGTCACCCGTGGGATAACTCTGTCCCTCATCCTCGCAATTCCTGTTGCTATGGGAGGGCTCCTCCTTTCAGAACGCCTGCTTTATTACTTCTACGGTGCTGCTTTTGCCGAAGGATCCACCGTATGTTCGATCCTTCTCATCATGCAGATTGTTGCCGTGTTCATCTCTCTGATGGGTGTCGCTCTCACTGCATCTGATCATGCCCGTCAGTCATTCTATGCTACTGTCACAGCTGCGGTCGTAAATATCATCTTCAACATCGTTCTTATTCCTATTCTCGGGATCAATGGAGCCGCAATTGCCACTCTTATGAGTTACGCATTGAATGCTGTTCTCATAGCTCATTTCCTCAAAAGATACATCACTATCCGCTTCGAGTTGCGCCCCATTGCCCACATCATCATCGCCTCTCTCGTCATGACCATCTTTATATTCATTTACATGCAATTCGTCTCTCTTGACAACGTTGTCGTCACCCTTATCCCAGTTGTTATCGGAGCTCTCATCTACTTCTTCCTCCTTTTCAAACTTGACCACGGCATCAGAAATGATCTTGCTGATATGGTCACCACATTTGGTCTTCCCTGGCCAAAGTGGTTATGAACTGAATCCTCCTCATATTTTAGGTAAAAACTCACATATTAAAGCAATGAAAGGCGTAACACATATCATTCTCACCATGTTAACCGTGCTCGTCATCTTAGCACCCCTAACAAATTCCCTCCTTACCCTGGCAGCTATTCCCGCTGTAATTCTCCTCCTCTTCGGGACATTTCTCGGCTCTCTTACCCCTGATATTGACAAAGGAAAGGAAGCTGCCATCTATCATGCCGAAATTCCGGGAGCAGGCGGAAAAAAATTTCATCTCACGCCGATATTTGGCTATGTCATCAACTATGCCTGCTATAAACCGATACATTTTGTCTTCCGCCTCATATTCGGCAAAAAAATATATGCCATACACGGACACCGTGAACTTCCCCACTCCCCAATAGGCATCCTGTTCATCTCAGCCATGCTTACGGCATATATCTGGCTCATCTGTTTCGCGCTTTCCTTCCTCCCCGATCTCGGTTTCCTCTACAATAACACATTGATCTTTTTATTCGGCATAGGATTCCTTCTTGGATGTTTCCTTCATCTGGTCGAAGATACATGTGACAACTCCGGGATCCATTATTTTTATCCATTTAGCTTCAGCAGACTGAGAGGCACCGTCAGAAGTGATGGGACAGACAATAGACCTGTCGTCTTTGCCGTCATTCTCTTGTTTGCCGCGGTCATTCTCTTCTCTCTCACTATTCTGAGAATGATCCCCACGGATTTTTCCAGCGCTCTGGCGGTAATTGTTCCGATTATTCTCTGGATTCTTATCCTGAAGGCATCCGGAGTTCCTGCGCGAAAAGAGATTCGGGAATAACCTTCTAATCCCATAGAGACAAATACATAATCATGTATAAACTCGTCTGTGTACACTGTGGCGCCGAGTATCCTCCGGATGCGATCGTGTACAATTGTGAGAAATGCGGTCATTTACTGGCCGTCAAATATGATCTTGACGAGATCACCATCTCCCACGAAGAACTCCTGAAACGTCCGATCTCTGTATGGAGATACAAGGAATTCCTGCCGGTTAAGATCGCGCCTGTCACCCTTCAGGAAGGAGGAACCCCCCTCTATCATCTAGAGAGAATCGGTGAAGAGCTAGGTCTTGACAACCTTTACGCAAAGCACGAGGGAATGAACCCGTCAGGTTCTTTCAAGGATCGCGGCATGACCCTCGGTGTTTCCATGGCAAAGCAGCTCGGCAAAAACATCGTTGCCTGTGCTTCGACCGGAAATACTTCGGCTTCGATGGCAGTTTATGCTGCAAAAGCCAATATGCCGGCCATTGTCTTACTACCTGCTGGTCATGTTGCTCTTGGAAAAGTGGCCCAGGCACTTATGCATGGTGCCAAAGTTATTTCGATCCGCGGCAACTTTGACCGTGCGCTTGAGATGGTCCACGAACTCTGCATCACCCATGGGATCTATCTCCTGAACTCCATCAACCCCTATCGTTTAGAGGGTCAGAAGACCATCGGTTTTGAAGTCGTTGATCAGCTAGGCTGTGTTCCGGACAGAATCGTTCTACCGGTTGGAAACGCAGGAAACATCTCTGCTGTTTACAAAGGTCTTTGTGAGTGGCGTGATGTAGGATATATCGACACCCTGCCGAAGATGACTGCGATTCAGGCAGCAGGCGCATGTCCAATCGTTTCCGCGATCAAAGGCAATTTTCCAGAAGTCATTGTTGAGCAGAACCCCGAGACAGTTGCCTCGGCAATTCGTATCGGTGCTCCGGTCAATGCCGAGAAGGCTCTCCGTGCGATTCGTGAGACTGGCGGGACAGCAGAGTCCGTCACTGATGAAGAGATCCTTGCCATGCAGCGTGATCTCGCCAGATACGAAGGTATCGGTGTGGAACCAGCATCAGCAGCTTCTGTTGCAGGAATTCGTAAGATGGCAGAGCTGGGACTTCTCGATAGAGATGAGAAGATCGTCTGTGTCGTCACCGGTCACCTGTTGAAAGATCCGGAAACCGTAATCAAACAATGTGCCCCGCCAATCGAGATAGACCCAACCATCGAAGCACTGCTTGCTGTATTGTAAGCATCCTTGTTGTCCTGCTTGCTTTGTTTGTAGTCCCGGTGACTGCAAATTCTGCAACCTATTTTGTATCTGAAGACGGAACGGTCCTGACTGCCAATGTCACAATGATAAATCAGAGTGAGTTTTTACTCGTGACGCCCGGTTTGTTGGGTGAGGATGTTGCCCTTACGGTAGATAATCTGACGATCCAAAATGAAACCGGTGTTATAGAGTACACTATTGTTGGAACAATCGTTTCTTTTCCAGAGGGGAATTACACGCTGAACTATTCGGTGAGTATCGAAAATAATATGGTCTATGCAAAATATCCTGCGTTATATAACGTATCCATCTACTTACCTGAAAAGTTCCAGACCGGTCATCTTATTCTCGGAACGGTTGGAAGCGGCGGTGTGATCTCTTCGTCGGATAATGCATCCTACGGTTCGATGGTAACTTTTGAAAATACCAAAGCCGCATCACTCACTTTTTATGAGGATTCCCGCGAGCCTATCCTTTATATTTTCCTAGGGATATGGGGCGTCGTGTTTCTCATTGCCGGCATAAGGTATCTTTGGCTGAAGAAAAAGCCAATGAAAAATATTTAAAAAGGGAAAATAATAATTTTTAGATATTGATTTATTCAATATCAATGCCGTATTTTTTGGCATTACTGTCAGCTATCGCCTGGATCTTTGCGATCTCGGCATCATTTCTTACTGGTTTGAACAGGTGACGGAACCGTTTCTGAGCCATCAGGTAGTCATCGACAGGAACTCTCTTGATTTTCTTGACTGTTGTGAGTTCTCCGTTGACGATTTCGTAATTGACCCAGAGTCCGCATTCAACAGCCATTCTTCCGATTTCCATCGTCTTTGAGCCGTCATATCCCCATCCAGTACAACACGGAGTGTGGATCTGAATGTAGCATGGACCTTTGGTGTTCATTGCCGTCTCTACTTTCTTCATAAGGTCCATCGGATAGGCCATTGTTGCAGTTGCAACGTAGGGTGAACCGTGAGCGACAAGGATCTGCGGGAAATCTTTCTTTGGCAGTTTGTTTCCGGTTGAGCATGTTCCTGCAGGAGAGGTGGTTGTGTCCGCGTCATACGGGGTCGATCCTGACCTCTGGATACCGGTGTTCATGTATGCTTCGTTGTCATAACAGACATACGTGAAGTCATGCCCGCGTTCGAATGCGCCGGAGATACATTGTGTCCCGATATCAACGGTTGCTCCGTCTCCCCCGAATACGAGAACCTTTTCGTCTCCGAGACGACCCTGTTTCTTCAGGGATGCTTCGATACCGGATGCAACTGCTGATGCATTCTCGAACAATGAGTGGATCCAGGGTGTTTTCCATGCGGTTTCCGGATACGGTGTGGAGAACACTTCCAGACATCCGGTTGCGGTGACTACGATCACGTTCTTGCCGGCACCTTTCAGGACCATCCGAACGGCAGATGATGCTCCGCAGCCTCCACAGGCTCTGTGCCCGCAGTCAAAATTTTCAATAGTTCTGTCTACCATTTCAGAGCACCTCCTCACGTAATCCGTAGAACATGTCGCCTTCACCTTTCTCTGCAAGGTCGACGATTTTCTTTATATCTTTCTTTCTTACATCACGACCGCCGAGACCAAGGATGTAATCGTAGACCGGTATGTTTGAACCGTAACATGCTTCCTTGATTTCAATGGCGACGGCCCCTTTTGCGCCGAGACTGATGTTTTTATCGAGAACTGCAATCGTGTTGACATGTGCAAGTGCCTTTGCTATATCAGTCGATGGGAACGGACGGAAACAGCGAATGCTTAAGAGTCCAACCTTTTTACCTTCGGCACGCATCTCATCGATCGCGTCTTTGACCGTTCCGCAGATGGAACCTAAAGCAACGATTGCGATGTCCGCATCTTCGAGTTTGTAACCTGTGACCAATTCTGAGTAGTCACGTCCGAATACTTTACCAAACTCTTTCCCATATTTCCTGATGGCGTCTGCCGCATGTTTGAGGGCCTTGTCGTGTTCGTATCTGAACTCAAGGTAGTATTCAGGTGTTGCATACATTCCAAATGAGATCGGGTCTTTTACGTCAAGCCTTTGATAAGGTTTGAAGGGACCGACGAATTTGTCTACGAGTTCCTGTGACGGCATGTCGATCGGTTCATACACATGAGAGAGGATGAATCCGTCAAAGCAGACAAATGCCGGCAGGAGAATGTTGTGATCTTCGCAGACTTTGTATGCGAGGATGTGCAGATCGATTGCCTCCTGATTGTCTTCTGCGTAGAACTGGATCCAGCCAGAATCTCTCATCATGATGGAATCCTGCTGATCGTTCCAGATCGAGAGAGGTGCCGAGATCGCGCGGTTCGCAATTCCCATGACAATCGGGAGTCTCATGCCTGCTGCATTGAACACGACCTCCGTCATCAGGGCAAGACCCTGTGAGGTTGTTGCCGAATAAACTCTGCTTCCTGCAGCCGATGCGCCGATGCATGCCGAGAGTGCTGAAAATTCTGACTCGACACAGATATATTCCGCATCAAGGCGTCCGTCGGCGATAATCGATGCAAGTCCTTCAACGATATGCGTCTGAGGTGTGATAGGATATGCTGAGATGACCTGCGGTCTGCAGAGACGAACCGTTTCTGCAATGGCGATCGATCCCTCCATTATATGCATCGTCATTTATTTTTCCTCCTTTTTCATGGTGATCGCCTTTGCCTTGTCTGGACATTCCTCGGCACACATACCGCAGCCTTTACAGAAGTCGAGATCAATTGCATACGTTTTGTCAGGGTTCTGGGTGATGCATCCCTCTGGACAAATCAGCTGACATGTTCCGCATTTCGTACATTTTTCCGTGTCCATTATAGGATAAAATACTCTCCACGAGCCTGTTTTGTTGTTCCTGCTGTTTCCTGGTCGTGCCGTACAGCCAATTCCTAGAGCCATTATATGCGTCCCTCCTTTATCATAGAATATGCACGTTTTGCTGCGGCGACGTTGGTATCTGCGAGTTTTCCATTAAATCTGTCTCTGATCGCTCCTTCCAAAGCATCAAGAGTGATCTCCCCGCTTGCTGCGGCGAATGCTCCCATCAAAGTAGTATTGGTGATGGGGAGTCCGATTTCTTCGATCGCAATCTTCGTTGCGTCGATGGTGATCAGTTTTACCCCTTCAGGAAGGTTATATGTATCATTCTTTTCTGTGTTGATAATTGCGATCCCGCCGTTTGTCATTCCTGCAAACACATCAACGTCGTGGATAAGGGTGCTGTCCTGAACGATGATGTAATCTGGTTCGTAGATCTGACTCCGGAGACGGATCTTTTCATCACTGAACCGCACAAATGCCTGCACGGGGGCACCGCGGCGTTCGACACCAAACGCAGGAAATGCCTGGGAATAGACACCTGCGGTAAAAGCAGCCGTTGCTATTAGTTCAGCAGCAGTTACCGATCCCTGTCCACCTCTACCGTGGATGCGTAGTTCTCTCATAACACTTATATTTATCACGATTAATCAATATGAATTTACTGTTTGACAATTTTCAAAAAAAACACCATGTTTAAAAAATTTAAGGGGAGGGCTGGGATGGTTTATTATTTACGGGGATGAATAACAGGAATACCAAGGATTTCCCCCGCTCCGGCATACACATCACGGGCCATGAGCGCAAGTCCTTCGGATGCTGCCCACTCATCGTATACTATGACCGGTTTCTGGAGCAGTGCGGAGATTTCCTCGGCCAATTCCGGTGCAAGACTTCCCGCGAGAGCAATCGGCGCCTCGCGTGAAAGGAGGAGAAGTGAAGCGCATTCCATCGCAGCCCACATGGCGATGGCAGGTTTCTGATATTTTTCCTCTAAATGGAATGAGGCGCCGGCCGTCGTGAATGCCTCATTTGCCGTACATTCGCCATTGTCGATCTTACGGATCGCATCAACATCAAGTGCTCCGTGCTGTGTTCCCGGCGCAAAGATGCACGCATCGAAAGCACCAACAATTTTTCCGTGGACAACAAGCATGGATACCGTGTTCGAACTGATGTCGGATATTATGAATGTGTCGTGAAGGGTCTGTTTTGCGAGGTATGCGATACCGAGTTTTTCGGGGCTTGTCTGATGGGAATATATTTTGAATCTTGGGTCCGTATCAGAATCCCGGTGGATCCCCGGAATTGCCACTGCTGGAATACCTGATTCTTTTATCACATCAAAGACACGGGTGCCCCCGCCTATGTGTTCGCCTGCACCGTCGCGGGTGATGACCCCGCGATTTTTCAGATCTCCAATTGGCGTTATTTTGGAGAAATTATCTCCCATTGAGTAACAGACGGCAAACCCTTCGATCTCATCAATTGAGCAAAGTTTTTCAAGCATTGACAACTCAAAATTCTTTGCCGCTTCACGGGAAATTTTGAAGTGTTTTCCGGTTTCGGTTGCGAACCGGAGAGACGTGGTCCCATGGTCGACTCCAATATACATGAAGGTAATGTATGGCTGGAGGATGAGATAAGTTCTATCCTCTGTAACGCTAATAGTGTATTCAAATGGGCGATTCCCACTATGATACGCTTGGCGTAGCAAGAAACGCAACGCCGGAAATGATAAAAAAAGCCTACGTGGCTCTCGTGAAGGAGTATCATCCTGATCATGCAGGTTCTAATGAGAACAAGCAGCAGGAGTATAACGAGCATTTGCTTCAGATAATGGCAGCATACGAAGTTCTCGGCAATGCTGAAAGCAAAGCTGCGTATGATGCCGACCTTGCCGAAATTCTGACTGCGCCCTCCCCCCGCGGCAAAAAAATGTCAGGAATGCCGACAAAAAGCGGAGATATAGAAACCGATTATCCGGTTTCCATGGCGATTGCCGCATACGGCAAAGGCAAGATCCCGATGAACGTCGCAGGGGAAAAAATTGTCATCAAAGTTTATCCGGGGATCAGACGTTACAGAATAGAAAATAAAGGCGTGCCTGTCGAAGGAAAACCCCGCGGCGATTTGTATGTCAATCTTAAGGTGATTCCTGAAGAGAACTGGGAGATCGACGACGCGACAAATGATCTGATCTGCCATCTGCAGATTTCTCCAAAAATTGCCGAGAACGGTGGAACGATTTCCCTCCCGCTTCTTTTCAAAAAAATCATCAAGATCACCGTGCCTGCCGGTGTAAAAACCGGAGACCGTTTTGTTCCGCCTGAAGGAAAAGGACTTGGCGTCCATTCTCCGAAGAAAAAAGGCAATGTCATTATTGATGTTGAAGTTGCAAAAAAGAAAGGCCTCTTTGGCCTTTTCGGATAAACCATGACAGAAAAAAACGGAAATCTGACCGCTGCGGATTTTCATCACGAACTGTACCGCAGATTTGATACGACCACGTCCGAAGGAAGACCGCGTCTGGAAGTTACGGCGGGTGAACTGCACAAAACACTCAAAGCGTCAAACAGGCTTTCTATGTGCAGCAACGCTCTTTACGATACACAGAATATCGGGGATGTGATTCTTGCCGTTCCATCCGGCGGCGCGGGTTCATCGCTCCTTATCAGTTATTCTCTTCCAAGGGAGAAAGGACTCCCTCTCGAAAAAAGTATCTATGAAAAGGCAACAGTGCTATCAGGATATGAGATGCGGATGAAACGGTTTCCGGATCTTGCACTGGTCCACCCGGTATTCCGTGATCTTGAACCGATCTCACGCCAGAAAAAATCCGAGGCAGCGACGCGGAAATTATGCGACATCACAGAGAAGGTCGCTGTGCTCATCTGCAAACAACAGAAGATCCGGGTCGACAACACGAAGTTCGGCACCCTTTCCGGTGCAATCGGTCGTGCCGGTATTTTGAGTGATGAGGCAGTCTATGCTATGGATTTTGTCAGAATTATCGGGAATACCAACGCACGAAAAATCCCTGACGATTATCTGATGACACCTATCGTTTTTTCGTATGCGTCATATGCATTCCTGATTTTTGTGGATGAAGTCGTGGAGAAAAGGCTGATCTGGAAAAAAGAAAAAGAAGAATAAATATTATGTGCCGTGGTTCCACGAGCTCATGTATTCTTTTTGGGCTGGCGTTAATTCGTCGATCGTTGCACCAATTGATGCCAGTTTCAGCCGGGCGATATATTCATCGATTTCTGTCGGGATATCGTGGACTCCGGGAGCCATTTTTTTGCCGTTCTTTGCTATGTATTCAACACCAAGTGCCTGGACCGCAAAGCTCAGATCCATTACTTCGATTGGGTGCCCCATACCTTTCGGGGTTGCGAGATTGACGAGTCTTCCCTCTGCAAGCAGGTGTATCTTTTTGTCTCCAATCACATAGGTGTCGATCCCGTCACGGTGTTCTATCGATTTTGCATGCGCTTCGAGCCAGGGGAGAGAGATCTCCGTGTTGAAGTGACCCGCATTTGCAAGTATTGCTCCGGATTTTAAGAGCGGGAAGTGCCGGTCAGTGATGATGTCGCAGTTTCCTGTCGTGGTGATGAAGAGGTCTCCGATTTTTGCCGCCTCGTTCATGCTCATCACATCGAATCCGTCGAAGTGTGCCTGAAGAGCGCGGCGCGGATCGATTTCCGTTACGATGACCCGTGCCCCAAGTGCACGTGCTTTGGTTGCGACACCGCGTCCGCAGAATCCGTATCCGGCAACGACCACATGTTTTCCGGCAATGAGGACGTTTGTGGTAAGCATGATGGATGCCAGAGCACTTTCGCCGGTTCCGTGAACATTGTCGAAGTAATGCTTCATCGGCGTGTCGTTTACTGACAATACCGGGAACTCTAACTTTCCCTCGGCCTCCATTGCTTTCAGGCGATGGATGCCGGTCGTTGTCTCCTCGCAGGCTCCGATGATCTGCGGAAGTGCATCTCTTCTGTCGAGATGAACTCTGTTGATCAGATCCATTCCGTCATCGATTGTCAGAGTCGGTTTTGCATCCAGAACTTTGTCGATCGCTTCGTAATATTCCTTGGTATTGCATCCTCTTTTTGCATAACAGGCGATGCCTCCTTCACGTAATGCCTCTGCCACGTCATCCTGTGTGGAAAGAGGATTACATCCGGTGATATACACCTCTGCCCCGCCCGCCTGAAGTGTTCTGACAAGACATGCTGTCTTTGCCTCAACGTGCAGAGCCATGCCTATCCTCTGACCTTTGAGAGGTTTTTCCTCTTCAAAGCGTTTGCGGATCGCCGATAAGACCGGCATATACTGGGAAGCCCACTGTATCTTTAGTTCACCCGAACTCGTCATACCTTATCTGTTGGTCTGCATGGCTATTATTCGTTGCTTGTGAGACCTGTTTCTGCGGAAAATATACTATTTATCAGAGAGCAAAATACTAACCACATGTATTCTGCAGGACTGATTTTTGAAGGAGGTGGTATGCGCGGAGCATATACGGCAGGAGTCATTGATGCATTGATCGACAACAAGCTGGAATTTACTTCATGCTACGGCGTCTCTTCCGGGGCATGTCATGGTACCAGTTATCTATCCAAGCAGCGGGGGAGGGCATATCGTACCATGACTGAGCATATGGGAGATAAACGGTACTTCAGCTACTGGAATTTATTAATCAAAGGCGATCTTTTAGGTCCTGAAATGGTCTTTCACACAATCCCGGAACAACTTGATCCCTTTGATTATAATGAATATGATAAATATCCCGGCAAATTTTACTGTGTTGCGACAAACTGTGAGACGGGCGAGGCTGAATATTTTCATCTGAAAATCATGGAGGAGGATGTAGAGATGATCCATGCATCAAGTGCTCTCCCGATCCTTGCCAAAAAAGTAAAAATAGGTGAGAACTATTATTTTGATGGGGGAATAACCGATTCCATTCCTCTCAAACGTTCAATTGATGATGGAAATGCGAAAAATGTTCTTGTTCTGACGCAGGATGCGGGTTATCAAAAGAAATATGATAAGGCGGTGCCTATTCTGAAAATTGCCTACCCAAAGTATCCGAAGATGGTTGATATGGTTGCGACCCGCCACATCAGATATAACAAAGCTCTGGAACTTGTTGCCCAAGAAGAAGCCGCCGGAAGAGCATTTGTTATCCGTCCAAAAAATCCGGTTACTGTCTCCCGAATTAAGTTCAACAAGGAAAAAATTGCCCTTCTCTATGATGATGGATACCATGATACGATGGAAAAAGTAGATCATTTGATCACATTTCTGGAGAAGTAAGTGGAAATGAGTATGTATTCTGCAGGACTGATTTTAGAAGGCGGCGGTATGCGTGGAGCATATACAACAGGGGTTATTGATGCATTTCTGGATAATGATCTGGAGTTTTCCAGTTGTTACGGCGTATCTGTTGGTGCGTGCAATGCTGCATGTTTCATCTCCAGACAGCGCAGGCGGGCATACCGGGTAACGACTGATTATATTGGGGATAAACGATACTGTAGTATCCGGAGTCTTTTGAGATCCGGAAATTTATTTGGTCCGGAGATGCTTTATCACACCATTCCCGAGCAGCTCGATCCTTATGATTATGATGCTTTTTCCCGGTATCCCGGAAAATTATATGTCGTCGCCACCAACTGTGAAACCGGCGAGGCTGAATATTTCCATGTGAAAAATATGCGTGAAGAGGTGGAAATGCTTCAGGCCTCAAGTTCTCTCCCGCTCCTTGCAAAAATCGTCAGGATCGATGGGAAAGAGTACCTTGACGGCGGAGTGGTCGATTCGATTCCAATTCAGCGGTCCATCAATGACGGGAACTCCAAAAACGTCATTGCCCTGACTCAGGATATCACCTATCGGAAGGAACCAATGAAGATCGTTCCCCTTATGAAAATATTCTATAGAAATTATCCGAATCTTGTTCACCAGCTTGCCACCCGGCATGTCAGGTATAATCAGACCTTGGATCTTCTTGCAGAAGAGGAATCTGCAGGTCGGGCGTTTGTGCTCCGTCCGAAAAAACCGGTGAACATTGGCAGAGTTGAGACAAACAAAACAAAGCTTGCTGCTCTCTACGACGATGGGTATCATGACACAATGGAAAGAATGGATGATCTGATTGCGTTTCTGGAAAAGTGATCCATTCTCCTTTTTCAAACAGGCTTTTCTCCAAAAAACACTAACAGTATTCTATGGGACTTACCCGGCGAATCATTCCCTGTCTTGATCTGAAAGCTGGACGGGTGGTAAAGGGAGTAAATTTTGAAGGGCTTCGCGATGCAGGTGATCCTGTCGAACTTGCCGCACGATATAATGAACAGGGTGCAGATGAGGTCGTGTTTCTGGATATTGCGGCCTCAAAGGACAATCGTGATACAATGGTCGATGTGATCGGTCGCGCAGCCGATCAGCTTTTCCTCCCACTTACGGTCGGTGGTGGGATCCGCACGGTCAAAGATATTCAGGAGATCCTGCGTGCCGGTGCCGATAAGGTAAGTTTGAACACTTCTGCGGTAAAAACACCTGAAGTAATAACTCAAGGATCCCGTTTGTTCGGAAATCAATGTATTGTACTTGCCGAGGACGTCCGGAGAAATTATGAGATGCGTGAGGGCGTGACCCCGATCCATCTTGCTGATGGTCGTGTCTGCTGGTATGAAGTGGTCATTTACGGGGGAAGTGAGAGGACCGGTATCGATGCCGTTTCATGGGCGCAGAACGGGGTCAAAAGAGGTGCCGGTGAGATCCTGCTCACTTCAATGGAAACTGACGGCGTGAAGACCGGTTTCGATCTGGAGATCACCGCCACCATCTCGGATAATGTCGATGTTCCGGTAATCGCATCCGGGGGGGTAGGGACTTTGGAACATTTCTATGATGGTTTTGTCAAAGGAAAAGCCGATGCCTGTCTTGCGGCAAGTGTTTTCCATTACGGCGAGATGACGATCCGAGATGTCAAAGAGTATCTGGCATTCCGCGGCGTTCCTGTAAGGTTGTAAATGGGATGGCAGACTGATTATGAATTGCGGGGTCCGCGTTGGGGTGGGGCATCCTATCTTCTCCCGGAAATTCCTGAGACTGCTCTCATTCTCGAAACCGGATGCGGGAATGGGAAAACCCTTAGTTCACTCGGACCGAATGCAATCGGGATCGACATCTCCCCGGCTGCCGTAAAACTTGCCGGATCCTTGGCACTGGTTGGAGACATCCGTTCTCTTCCATTCAAAAAAGATAGTTTTGATATCATATTCTGCTGGCATGTTCTCGGGCATCTCCCGGAGGTCGGCCGGAAAACTGCGGCTGATGAACTGCTCCGGGTTTTGAAACCCGGTGGCGTTTTATATTTCAAGGATTTTTCCAGAAATGATTGCCGATATGGGAAAGGGACCGAGGTGGAGCCTTCATCATTTTTGCGGGGTGATGGGGTCGTCACGCATTATTTCGAGCCTGAGGAGCCTCTTTCTCTTTTCGGTCCTTCCGTCATCTCCAGGGCTTCGTGGAATCTCAGGATAAAAGGTGTGAACTACCTCAGGGAAGAGATTCTCTTATCACATAAAAAAACAAATACTGAGTAATTATGCCTGATCTTTCCAGTTCACTTTGCTACACAAACGGGCTCATCCCGGTGATTGTTCAGGACGCAAAAACGAAACAGGTCCTCATGTCTGCTTATGCAAATGAAGAGGCAGTATCCCTAACGCTTTCCACAGGCTATGCACACTACTTCAGCCGTTCGAGAAATAAACTCTGGAAAAAAGGCGAAGAGTCAGGTCACCTGCAGAAAGTCGTCAATGTCTTGATAGATTGCGACGCAGACTGCCTTTTGTATCTGGTGGAGCAGACGGGTTGTGCATGTCACGAAGGCTATGTCAGTTGTTTTTTCAGAACGATTGATGGGAAAATCATCCTTCCACGCCTTAAAGATCCAAAAGATATCTATCAGAAGTGAATATCTCCACTAATAGGAACACTATACTAATATCCTATTGGAACCTCATAAATATAGGTTGAATAATTCATGATACTCGTACCTGATACCAGCGTCGTCATTGACGGCCGCGTTACCGCCCTGATCGAGAAAGGGGAATACCGTGACGCAACGATAATAATACCTGAAGCAGTCTTTGCCGAACTCGAGGCACAGGCGAACCAGGGCAGAGAAATTGGATTTTCGGGTCTTGCCGAACTCCAAAAACTTTGCGTTCTTGCAAAAGAAGGAAAAATCACCCTGCAATATGTAGGTGAGAGACCCAGACTTGAACAGGTAAAACTTGCCGGAGGTGGCGAGATCGATTCCATGATCAGGGCCGTTGCCATTGAACACGGAGCAACGTTCCTTACAAGTGATTATGTTCAGGCTGAGGTAGCAAGAGCAAAAGGGCTTGACGTGATCTATCTGAAATCTGAAATGGTCAACACTTTTGCTCCGCTCATGGTCGACGAATTCTTTGACGAGAATACCTTCGCCGTATATCTAAAGGAACGTGTTGCTCCCTGTGCCCGCAAAGGTACTATCAAAGAGTCAAGGCTTGTTCAGATACGTGAAGCTCCCGCATCCGAATACGAACTGCGTGCCCTTGCCCAGGAATGTCTTGAGCGTGCAAAACGTCACCCCGATGGATTTGTCGAAGTTGAGATGCCGGGGGTGACCGTTTCACAGATTGGTTCCATGCGGATCACGACGACCCGCCCGCCATTTTCTGACGGAATCGAAATCACTATTGTCCGTCCGACACGTGAGGTCTCCTTTGAATCCTACAACTTTGCAGCCGCATTAAAAGACCGGCTGAAAGAAGGAGCCGGAGGGATGCTTATTATTGGAATACCCGGCTCCGGGAAATCCACGCTTGAACAGAACATCGCCACATATCTTGCAGGTCAGAATTTCATCGTTAAAACCATTGAATCTCCTCGTGACCTGATGGTTCCTGACTCAATAACCCAGTACACTGCACTTGACGGCAGCATTGCTGCAACAGGCGAAGTACTCACTCTTCTTCGTCCGGATTATGTTATCTTTGATGAGATGCGAAGAAGCGAGGAACTGGCTGTCTTTGCCGACCTCCGCTTATCCGGGATTAAAGTCATTGGGGGTCTTCATGCGAAATCGGCTCCCGATGCAATGATCCGTCTTGCAAGCCTCGTTGATCTTAATCTCATTCCGCAGATCGTTGCAACGATGGTCTTTGTCAAAGCCGGGGACATCTCTGAGATCTATAACGTGTCGATGGGATTTGGAGTACCCAAAGTCCTTGAACAGATCGGTGACCCTCAGGTCCGTCCGATTGTCAGACTCACCAATATCATCACTCAGGAAACCGCCGCGGAAGCATTCCGTTATGAGGGTGAAGTAATGGTCACGCCGGCGACTGGTCTTCCAAAAGTTCCGCCAGTAGTTGTGCCGAATGCAAAAGTTGCTTCTGCCCCTGTTTCTGTTCCGGCACAAAAAATGTCTGTATCAGAGGCAATCTCCGAACCGGTCATGGAAGAACGTTTAGCTCCGCCGGTACACTCCATGCCTACCTATGAAGTAACTGATGATAATCCTGCATGGATCGTTCTGGAAAAAGAGATCCAGAATGAGATTCGCCGGTTTACTGAAGGTGACATTGTTGTCCGTATGATCACTGACACAAAAGCTGCAGTTTATATCGAAGATGCTGATGTGCCTGCTGCAATAGGTAAAGCCGGCAAAAACATCGCGGCTGTTGTAAGCAAAGTTGGTATCGGGATCGACGTTCGTCCGCTAAGCGACCTGCCGGGACGGGAGGTCCTTACCAATGATGTGCCGGCACCCGCAAACGGGTCTGCCGGACTTAAGATCAGGAGCGAGAAAAAACAGCTATCCATCATCTGTCCGGATCATGCAGGTAAAATTGTAGACCTCTTTTCCGGAAAGGAATATCTGTTCACCGCAACCGTTGATGATTCCGGTGAAATCCATCTCGCACGTAACTCAAGTATTGCAATGGAAATGCTAAGGCGCTATGGTGCCTCCGAAGAACTTAAAATCCGACCCGTCGATTAACACAATAGGAGAAAAACAACAATGGCAAAAAACCTGGTAATGACCGAGATCGAACCGGAAATTCGTGAGCAGTGGAAAACTGCATTTGAATCAGATCCCGATGAATCGAAAGAAAAACTCTATGTAAACGTTGCATTTCCGTATCCAAGCGGCGCAATGCATGTGGGACACGGCAGAACATATATCGTTCCTGATGTAATTGCCCGGTTCTGGAGAATGCAGGGAAGACAGGTGCTTTTCCCGATGGCATTCCATGTCACCGGAGCTCCGGTCCTTGGAATTGCAAAACGTATTGCAAAGAAAGATGAGAAAACTCTCAAACTGTATGGTGATCTCTATCGTGTACCAAAAGAGATTCTCGCCAAATTCACTGATCCGATCGTAATTGTCAACTATTTCGCTGATGAGTATCAGCGGGTAATGAAACAGCTTGGTCTTTCTATCGACTGGAGACGCCGGTTCACGACCATCATCCCCCAATACAGCAAGTTTATCGAATGGCAGTATTCCCACATCTATGGTCAGGGTAAAGTCATTAAAGGAGAATATCCTGTCAGATATTGTCCTGCATGTGATCAGCCTGTAGGAGACCACGACCTTCTTGAAGGTGACTCTGCTGAAATCATGCACTTTGTGTTCGTGATGTATCAGTTTGGTGAATTCCAGATTCCGTGTGCAACACTCCGCCCTGAAACTATCTTTGGTGTAACCAACCTCTGGGCAAATCCGGAAACCACGTACATCAAAGCCGAGGTTGATGGTAAAAAATGGATCATCACCCCGGAAGCAGCAGACAAACTCCGGATGCAGAAACATGTTGTCAATCAGCTCTCGACCCTCCAGGGAACCGAGCTCATCGACAAAGTCGCAAAGAATCCCTATACAGGAGCAGACGTCCCGATTCTTCCAGCCTCATTTGTTGACCCTGATATGGGTTCCGGTCTTGTCATGAGTGTCCCGGCACACGCTCCGTTCGATTACATTGCACTCCGTGACCTTCAGGAGAAGGGAAAATACACCGATATCAAACCGATTCCCTTAGTTATTGTTCCAAACTTTGGCAAGATCCCTGCACAGGATATCGTCGAGAAAAATAAGATCCCGAACCAGAACGACCCGAGAATGGATGAACTGACCCAGGAACTTTATTCTGCCGAGTTCTCCAAAGGCAAACTTAACGATGCATGCGGACCGCATGCAGGGAAATCCGTCCGTCAGGCACGTGAGGATGTCACCCGCGAGTTCACTGAGGAACGCGGTTCCATTATCTTCCATGAGATGAGTCAGAAACGTGTTGTCTGCCGGTGCGGAGGACGTGTCTATGTCAAGATTCTTGATGATCAGTGGTTCTTAAACTATGGTGATCCGGCATGGAAAGAACAGGTTCACGAGCAACTGCCGAAAGTGGAACTTGTTCCGCCGGAGGTCCGTGCCGAGTTCGAAAGAACTGTCGACTGGCTCAAAGAATGGCCGTGTTCCCGTCGTGTAGGTCTCGGAACTCATGTTCCGTGGGATAAGAAATGGTTGTTCGAACCTCTTTCCGACTCGACCATTTACATGGCGTATTATACCATTGCCCATAAGATCACCAAGATTCCCGCAGAAAAACTCACACCTGCCGTCTTTGATTACATTTTCCTTGGTAAAGGCGATGTAAAAACTCTGCCTGTTGATGAGGGGGCCTTAAAGGAACTCCGTTCCGAGTTCCTCTACTGGTATCCGTATGACTATCGGTTCAGTGCAAAGGACCTGATCTCCAATCACCTGACCTTCCAGTTGTTCCATCACAAGGCGATCTTCCCGGATGAACTGCAGCCAAAAGGTATGGTCGTTTTTGGGATGGGTCTCTTAAATGGAATGAAGATGTCCTCCTCGAAAGGGAATGTCTACCTCTTAGAAGATGCGGCAAACGAGTTTGGTGCGGATACCGTTCGTATGTTCCTTGTAGGCTCTGCCGAACCATGGCAGGACTTTGACTGGAGAAACGAACTCGTTCTTTCTGTCAAGAAACAGATCG
>CAYSRP010000013.1:0-19841 GCA_964433475.1 uncultured Methanomicrobiales archaeon | reverse complement strand
C
The DNA here is from genome assembly GCA_964433475.1 of uncultured Methanomicrobiales archaeon. Lineage (GTDB taxonomy): Archaea > Halobacteriota > Methanomicrobia > Methanomicrobiales > Methanocorpusculaceae > Methanocorpusculum. The sequence goes on along the minus strand of CAYSRP010000013.1, from coordinate 19,840 downwards.
GTTACGTTCATATTTTCCGGATATTCTCGATTTTACTGATCATGCCCTTACTTCCGACATAGATCGGTGTCCTCTGGTGGACTTTCTGTGGAACGATATCGAGTGTGCAGAAATCACCGTTTGAGACCGCCCCTCCTGCCTGGGTCGCGAGGAATCCTATAGGGTTGATCTCAAACACGAGCCGGAGTTTTCCCTCCATAGATTTCTTTGTCGGCGGGTAAGCGTAGACCCCTCCATACTCAAGGATCTGGTGGAAGTCTGCGACGAATGATCCGGTATACCTGTTTTTCCCCCCGTCCGCCTCAATTTCCGTAATATATTTTGTGTGCTTTGGGAGCCACTCGGTTCTGAGTCCGCCGCTTCCATAGAGATTTCCTTCCGGGATCTTCACGTTCTCTTTTATAAGAACATAGTCTCCTTTTTCGTTCATGGCAAAGATATTTACACCGTTCCCGAGCGTGATGGTCAATGTGGTCATCGGACCATACAGAAGGTAAAACGCGGCTTTCATGTGCTTTCCGGCTTGGAGGACGTCCCCTTCATAGATCCCGACGATCGTTCCTACGCAGAGATTTACTTTGATCAAAGAAGAGCCGTCCAGCGGATCCATTACGACAGAGTATTTTGCCGATTCATTCATCCGGGTGATTTCGTCCTGCTCCTCGGATGCGACGGCTCGAACAAGTCCGCTTTTTCTGAGGACGTCTGTTATTTTTGCGTCTGCCCAAGTGTCCATCTGTGCCTGCTGTTCCCCGGAAGAGTTCGTGGAACCGGCATAATTCTGGTTGCTGATAAATGCAGATCGGATTGGTGCCGCCTGCTCTGAGATAAGGGTGATTATTTTTCCCAGATCCTCCGGGGTGTTGGAGGCTTTGAGATATTCCTGCAAGGTGTTCATAGTATCTACAATATGCGTTTTGGAGGCAAAAAAACGTATCCTGACGGCAGGAACGGAATCGACCGCGTGCTTCTCTTATGGAGGACCAATGTCGGTCAAAAAAAGATATCTCCGTTTTTCCGGATCATATCCGGAGACGGCGGTTACAAAGTTTTACACCTGATCATCGGAGACGGTGACGAACCAGTCTCCATCGCAGAGAACATTGAGCAGATAGTTGCCTGAGTCGGTGAGCGGCACGACAACGGTATCATTGTATTCACCCATGTGGTAGGAAAGCGGCTGTTCAAAGGAGTTCGTTTTGTCCATGACCGGGTTGCCGTCGTAATCCATCAGGTGAACTTCTATGGCGGTGTTGTTCGTTGCTTTGATAGCAAAGGAAACATTGCCTTTGTTGATCATGAAGAAGGGTGTGGCCGCATTTCCGGCACCCTGGAAGGTCTGGGGCAGGATACCGTCGATTTGTTGTGGGGCGGCAAAGTCTGCTTTCCAGTCGCCGGTTGCGTTGATGGTCAGAGTAGGCTTTCCATCGGTTTGCAGAGCATAGGACCATACCCATCCGTCTGCGGTTTTGGCAGATGATGCCGCGGCGTCCGAGTATCTTCCCTGAACGGAGATACCCATCTCTTTGGTCTCAACAGTGACATCGGTCACGTTGGCACTGGCCTGGGTTATTGTTAAGGTATAGACCCCGGCAGGAAGTTCGGTTGCAATGCTGTCGTTTCCGGTCCCGGAAAATGAGGTGGTCGGAGTAGTACTGGTGCCGATGCAGCCTGCAGCGATGATCAGACCAACAAGGGCGAGACCCAGCAGAAGAGCAGGAAATGTGAGGTTACGTCTCATAGAGGTTATATCAGTTGGAATGGTATTTTAGAGTTTGGAAACAATTTTAACATCATTATCCTAAAATGTGGTATGAAAAATGATTTTTCTTAAAAAACGTGAAATCCCGTTTCATGTCTGAAGATGCTGAGTGTCTGACCCGGTATCAGAGTTGACGGCAGATCCCTTGGATTCCAGAGATGTTTCATTATTTATGAACCAGGCAGTTACGTTCTCGCTGATTTCTTCAGTCTCTTCTATCTCGATCAGATCTTCTCGGAAGAAAGGACTTAACTCAGCATGTTCCGGGAGTTCCTGATGAGTGGTAAAACTGATATGCAGGAGGTGAGGATGCGCGCTGGACTGATTTTCTGTGACAACGCATATCTCCTTCTCTTCAACTGCCGTGACAGGAATTATCAAAAACATTACTGCAAACAGTAATGCCAGTATCTTAGAGGTGGTATTCATGATGGCTCCTAAAGATTATCTGCCGGTTTCCCGGTATTACTATTATTCGACGTATGTGTAAATAATGTTTTACATTTTGTATTTTAATATATACCTTTGGTGAAACACTTGTTCATCAGAAAAGAATCTGATATGGTGCCATGATGATGGAGATCCGTGTCTTGAGAAAATCCTTTGGTGCATCAGGCGGGCTGAAAATGTTCTTTGGAAAAAGAGTAATGCGAGAGAAGGGATTCGAACCCTTGAACTCCTAGAGACAGGGTCCTAAACCCTGCGCCGTTAACCTGGCTTGGCAACCCTCGCTCTTTTGACTTTATGATATATACAGGGAAATAAAAATAACCTTTGCATTAATCTACTCAGATGAACAATTATATTCTATGGTAGTTCAGCATACATGCGGCTTTAAGCGCGAGATTTACTGCAAAGAATGCGGGACAGAACTGACCCAGAACTCCCGTGGTCAGCTTTACTGCCCGAAATGCGGTCGCCGCCTCGCGATTCTCTGTCCCCACTGCGGAAAACTCTGGTAAGTTATTTTCCAGCGAGCCACGACATGTATTTTTCCCTGATCAGGTTGACCTCTTCCTGTGTCAGGTCTATCCGTCCCGTGTGGGAAAGATAGCGTTCCACTTCTTTTATGAGCACTTCCGCATCGGAAAAATCATCCACCTCAAGGTACACCGGTACCTTCGACAGGGAAATGACCTCCCCACAAAAAGGACATAGCCTCCACTTTCCATACATGTCAGTATACGTAAACTCATGACAGTTGGGACAGCGGATCACCCGGTATGTACTCATATCTATCTGAAAGATGATTGGTGGCGTGAGTGAAAAAGATTCCCCTCTATACTAAACCCTCTCATTTATTAGCCGACAGGTAAATATGAAAAGTCTATGTCAGTTCAGGTCACCGGGATCATCGGGATCCCGCTTATCCAGAAAGGCGACGATCTTGCCGCAATAATCTGCAAAAATACGACATTTGATGACGGCGATATCATTTGTATCGCTTCGACCATCGTTTCTAAAGCGAAAGGATACACCCGTGCCCTCGCGGATATCACTCCGTCGAAGGATGCTATCCGTATTTCCAGACTCACCAAAGAAGACCCCAGATTCATTCAGGGGATCCTTGATTCCTCCAAAGAGATCATCCAGGAGTATCCATTTATTCTCTCAGAAGTACCCTGCGGGCATGTGGGTGTGCGCGCAGGTGTCGATAACAGTAATATCGAAGGAGAAAATATCATCATCCTTCCAAAGGATCCGTCTAAAGAAGCTGAAGGATTCCGTGCCGATATCAAAAAAATCACCGGTAAAGATGTCGGCGTTATCGTGACCGATACATGCGGGCGGGCTTTCCGCCGCGGTCAGTGCGGTAACGCCATCGGGTGGGCAGGGATGGTCGCCATCCGTGATTTCAGAGGAGATCACGATCTCTTCGGACTCGAACTCCATATCACTGAGGAGGCGGTCGTGGATGAAATCGCTGCCTTCTCCAACTTTATCATGGGGGAGAGTAACAACGGTATCCCGGTCGTGAAGTTTTCAGGATGTGAAACGTGGAAGGGTCACGACTCACTCTACTTCACTAAAGAAGAAGATCTCATCCGGAAGGCTATGACAAAATAAATGAAAGTCATTCTTGCAATGGATCTGATGGATGGATATGTCGTCCACGGAAAAAGCGGAAACCGTGCGGAATACAAACCTCTGACATGGGGGCTATCTCCCTCGGCAGAACCGATTTCATATATGACCGTCATGAAGCCGAGGTATGCCTATGTCGCTGATCTTGACAGAATCGAGATGACCGGCGATCACACGGAAACCATTCTCCGGCTCGCGTCTATTCCAGAAAAAATGTGGGTAGATCGCGGATGCAGCATCCCGGAAGAGTATCTTCCCGGAGTAAACAACATAGTTGGAACGGAAACTGCCGGCGCTCCTTTGGAGGAGTTTACCGGAGGATATCTTAGTGTCGATGTGAAGGATGGGAAGGTCATTCCATCCGGGAGTGATCCCGTTGTTGTTGTCCGGGAAGCAGGCAGGTATTCATTCGATGGGATCATACTCTTAAATATCTCATCGGTCGGGACCGAATCAGGCATAGATGAAACGTTCGTTCGCGAACTTCGTGCCGCAACGAAAATGCCGCTCATCTACGGTGGGGGCGTGAGGACGGAAAATGACCTGAAGATCCTTAGCAACGCAGGATTTGACGGCGTCATAATCTCGACCGCAGTGCATAAGGGTTCTATCCCTTGGAAAATCATTCAGGAGGGAACATATTGTTAATCACACTCGAAGGAATCGACGGGTCGGGAAAATCGACTCTCTATCAGGGTCTCCGCCAAAGACTAATGGATCTCCATCCATTATTTACCCGGGAACCGGGTTGTCCTTATATCGGAGATGCCGTGCGCCGTGCTATTTCGAAAAACAGCGACCCCTTAGTCGAAGCGACGCTTTTCGTCGCAGATCACGCGGTCCATCTGGCAACGGTCATCCGCCCGGCATTGGACGCGGACAAACTTGTCATCTCGGACCGGTACACAGATAGTCGTTTTGCCTATCAGCAGATCTCACTCGAGGGGTCTCATCCTGATCCAAAAGCGTGGCTTACCGCGGTTCATGAAGGCTGGTCGATCGTTCCGGATATGACGTTCCTTCTTTTGATTTCACCAGAGGCTGCCATGGCTCGTGTTTCCGACAGGGGCGGAACGGAACATTTTGAGCAGGCAGAGTTCCTTGATAAAGTTCAGAAGAATTATCTTGAACGTGTCACGGAGGATCCGTCCCGTTTCGTTCTGGTCGATGCGACCCGGAAACCCGAAACCATTCTTGATTTCGTTGAGAAAAGTATTCGGGAACGGATTTCCAAATAACTCTTTTATCCAAATACTAATCGTGGTGTAATACATAAGTAGTAAGGCATGTCAGGTTCCTTTTCTGCGCACGGGATTTCCACAGGTCTTCTGATACCTGGTGATGATATCATAGACCGGGTCATCTCGTCTATCAAGAATACTGATGCAAAAAACATAGAAAACGGAGATATCCTCCTTTTTGCCGAATCCCCGCTGTCAACGATCCAGGGTAGGAATATCAACCTTGCTGATATCATCCCGTCAGAAAAGGCGGAAGATCTTGCATTACAATATCAGATGGATCCCCGGGTCGCTGAGGTCGTTCTTCTGGAAAGCGATAAAATAGTCGGAGGAGTTCCCGGTTTCCTCCTTGCAGGAAAAGGGGATCTGATCCTTCCGAATGCCGGTGTCGATGAATCGAATGCGCCGTTGGGCTGGGTAACGCGGCTTCCGGAAAATCCGGAAAGGTGTGCCGCTCAGTTGCGTAATGATGTTCGGATGAAGACCGGAAAAGATATTGCGACAATCATTATCGATTCACGAACCCACTCGATGCGTCTGGGTGTTACAGGTGTCGCTCTTGGATGTTCCGGGCTTCTCCCAATTACCGATGAGCGGGGAAAACCCGACCTTTTCGGGCATGCACTCCAAGTAACGAGAAGAGCCATAGCTGATTCCCTTGCCTCAACAGCCGAACTTCTTATGGGTGAATCGAACGAGTGCGTTCCGGTCGTTCTTGTACGCGGGTATCCGTATGTTCCATGCGAAGACTGCCATATCGAAACTATTGCTCCGGAAGACGATTTGTTCCTCGGTATGCAGTTGTAAAAATATTTTTTCGTGTATTCGATTTTCTCCGCACGCAAAGAATCAACGTGACCTCCTCTAACAATGCAAAAACGGGAAAAATAGTTTACGTTCGGAGACTTTTCGCATTCGCCCATCTGACCCGGATCTTGAACTCATCTTCAGGCATCGGGTCTGCTTTAAGTGCATCCGCATACAGAGAGAAAGCCTCGTTGAACATTTTCAACTGTTCGAAAATGATCCCCTTGAAAAACAGCACGAGTGCCTTATTTTCCTGCTCTTTTTCAAGACAGGCATCATAATATCTGAGTGCATCATAGACCAGACCCTCAGACCGCAGATTATTACCTCTCTCGAATAACTCCTCGGCTGACCCGACGGGTTTTCGCCAGTTGCCTGTCTGGTAAAGTGTTGCTGCATACGGCGGGGCAAATGGTTTGCCTGCCTCTTTTACGAGCTCGATCTTAGAAAGCCATATCTGGGAGAGCATGGAATCCTCGTGCAGGAAACACCACTCTTCCGCACGGTAAAAACAGTTTCCCGCCTCTGCATAGTTTTTCTTTTGGGCATAAGCATGTCCGCGTACAAGAAGTGATGCCGCGTCTGTTCCATGGATATCATCGGCCTTATCCAGGGACTGCAGAGCCATATCTGCTTTTTTTGCATGAAGAAGTGCTTCTGCTTTCAAAACAAGAAGCATCGAGGTAAATGCATTGAACTGCTCTGTATCTTCTTCCGCTATCTTCCACTCAGGAAGTAGGGAAAGTGCCGAATCCATACAACTTACACACTCGTTGAATTTTCCGGTCACTTTCAAAACCGATGCTTTCCCCACAAAAGCGAGCGGGTCTTTTGGGTCTGATGATATCGCCTCGTCATATTTTGCCAGTGCTTCGGGATATTTCCCTGAAAGAATGAGATCTTCCGCCTCTTCAATCAGATCAGACAATTTTCGCTCCGTTTCGAAGGACACTTACTCTTCCGTCATCGAATGAAAGGGTAAAATCATGGTTATACAGCCATTCCCGGGCTTCCCCGTGCCCGTGGATCATCAGCTCCACCAGATCCTGCGGCTCGTCCACATCGGTTGACATCCGCATCGAATCGATGATCTCGACGGTGAATCCGAGTTCCTCCGCGATCTGGAGATGCCGCCTGAACGAAAAACCGTAATATTCCACATGGAAATTCTCCGGTTTTTTGACAAAAATCACATTTGTCCCTCCGCCCAGTCCCGGAACTATCGCCATATCTGCCTTTGTGGAGATCACCCGCTGGAGATTTCCGGGCGTCACCATCGGAAGGTCCGACATGATGATCAGTGAAGGACAGTGGAACTGCGGCAGTGCCCAGTTGATCGCTTCATTGAGTCCTTCCTTTCTTACCGCAACGAGAGCATCCCTGCATTCAAATTTTGATGTGCAGAGAAGAGTTGCAGTACACCCTGTTCTCTTGACCGCTGAGATCACGTCGCCGAGCATTATCTTTGCAAATTCTTCGCGCTCATCCTGGGAAAGAATGCACGAGAGTCTGGTCTTTGGATTTATCGGTTTGAACGGGATGAGGGCGTGGAAGTACATGTTATTACTACGTAATGTGCCGGAAAGATAGATACTTTTTCTTTATGGATGCATCATCCGGTAAACGGTGACAATATCCTTTGATGCAGCCACATCATGGACCCGGACAATATCCGCACCTCCTTCCAATAGTCCGTAAAGCACACCGAGCGAACCGTACAGACGCCCCTGCGGAGGTTTATTCAGCGCCTCGCCGATGAATAATTTTCTTGACACTGCTCCAAGGAGCGGGTATCCATAAGCTTTCATCTCAGAAAACCTACGGCATAGTTCCCAGTCAGCCTCGCTCGAACGTTCCGCGACCCACTTCCCGATCCCGGGATCGAGGATGAGTTGGTCAAGATTATAGTGCTCTGCACGGCTTATGATCTCTTTCAGGGCTTCGTGTGTTGATGAAATGGTGGTCGGGTCGCCGGGAATTTTGTGTGTTGTCATGCCTATGACAGGCAGACCGCTGTCGGCAGCAATTTTTGCGTAGCGCTCGTTGGAAAGCCCGCTTATGTCGTTGATCGCGGCAATATCATAATGAAGAGCCGCTTCAAGGACTTCGGCATACATCGTATCGAGCGAAAAAACAGCACCGGTGTCTTTCAATTCCTTAAGTGCTGTGACGACTCTTTCTTTTTCCTCCGCTACCGAGATCCGTGGTGCAGAGAGTGCAGTACTTCGTGCCCCAAGATCGATTATGTCTGCTCCTTCGCGGAGCATCTGTCCGGCACGGAATGTTATCTTTTCCAGGGGAACGAACGAATCCGAGAAAAATGATTCGGGGCTGATGTTCAGAACGCCCATTATCCTGGGCGGATTTCCGTTTCCGATGCCGATATTTTTAATATTGACGTTCATTTATCTGATTTCTGGATATAACGGGTATTTCAGGCAGAGATTTGTTACTTCCGATTTGACTTCGGCGATGACTTTGTCGTTATCGATGTGGTTCAGGACCTTTGCGATCCAGTCCCCGATCTGTTTACACTGTTCTTCTTTCATGCCCCTGGTTGTGATGGTCGGGGTTCCAATCCTGATACCGGATGTCTCTAACGGAGATAACGCCTGTCTTGGGATCGTGTTCTTATTGACGGTGATGCCGGCTTTTCCAAGGGCGATTTCTGCCTGAACTCCTGATATGTTGTGGTCGGATAAGTCGACCAGACACAGATGGTTGTCGGTTCCCCCGGAAACGAGCCGGAAGTTGTTGTCCTGGAGGGTGCTTGCGAGCACTTTACTGTTTTTGACGATCTGTTTTGCATATATTTTATAGTCTTCTGTGAGTGCCTCACGGAAACAGACGGCTTTTGCGGCGATCACGTGCATCAACGGTCCGCCCTGCATGCCGGGGAAGACTGCTTTGTCGATGGAGTTTGCATACTCTTTGTTGCACATAATGACCCCCCCGCGTGGTCCTCTCAGGGTCTTGTGGGTCGTCGACGTGGTATAGGTCGTTACGCCGACGGGTGAGTTGTGGAGTCCCGTACAGCAGAGTCCGGAGATGTGGGCGATGTCCGCCATTGATTTGGCTCCGACATCCTCAGCGATTTCTGCGAATGCCTTGAAATCTATTTCCCGCGGGTAAGCAGATGCCCCGCAGATGATCAGGTCCGGTTTGTTTTTCCGGGCGATCTCACCGATCGCTCCGTAATCAAGAACTTCCGTTTCCTGATCCACACCATAAAACGAGCAGTCGAAAAATTTGCCCGACATGTTGGCGGGGTCTCCGTGGGAGAGGTGACCTCCGTTCGTCAGGCTTTGACTGAGAATTTTATCGCCCGGTTTCAGGCATGAAAGATACACTGCTTCATTTGCCTGACTTCCGGAATGAGGTTGAACATTTGCGTGCTCAGCGCCGAAAAGCTGGCAGAGCCGGTCACGTGCCAGATTTTCGATCTGGTCATAGTACTCACAACCGCCGTAGTAACGTTTTCCGGGGTATCCCTCTGCGTATTTATTGGTTAAAATAGTCCCCATCGCTTCCATAACTTCACGTGCGACGACGTTTTCCGAAGCAATAAGTTCAAGCCCCTCAACCTGACGTTTGTGTTCCTTGTTGATCAATTCGAAAATTTCGGGGTCGAATAGAGCCAGAGATGACATAATTAGTATTTGAAATAGAAAGAGATAAACATCACTGCTGTTTATTGATCGACTCTTCTGCGACCCGTATCAGCGAATACAGTCCATCGGATATCGGATGAACTTCCAGCAGTTCTGAAAAGTCATTAACGGTGACCCCTTTCCTGACAAGATATCCGAGATATGTCCCTGCAAGACTTGTTCCGGGACCGGAGGAGGCGAAGCCGTTTATTTTTCCATCCTCTTTGGATACAGTGAGATGCATCGTGCCGACCGAACCATCAGCAACGTGCCAGAACGACTCCGGACCCGCGATGTTCGGTGATGAGAATGTCACCCCGTCCACACCTTTTTTTGTCGGGCAGACAGTGTAATCCAGACCGAGAACGATGGTGAACGGGAATTGTGACAAGTCAACGACCCTCGGCTGTTTGAGGATCGCATCTGCCGCGGCAAATCCCTGCAGACGGGCGACCGGGGTAAAATACGGTGCGCCGACGACATCGCCTGCGGCATATATCCCGGGAACGGATGTTTCCATCTTGTCGTTCACTTTGATGGATCCGTCCTGATTTTTCTCGAGGCCGGTGATGAAGGATGTCTCAGGCTTCATTCCGGTTGCAAATAAAACCGTATCGAACGGCATATCCTCACCGTTGATGCGGACACCTGCGACCCTCTCCTCTCCGAGAATTTTCTCGACATTTCCGTACACGATATTTACGTTCGCGAGATCACGGTTCACCGCTTTCATCATTGATTCAGGAAGAACGGATAAGAAAACACTTCTGACGAATATCGTTACCTCGGACCCGAACGCCGCAAAAATATAGGCAAATTCGGCAGAGGAAAATCCTCCGCCGATGATGGCGAGTTTCTTTGGGAGGACAGGCATCGTCCGGATAGTTTTTGCAGTATAGGTCCCTTCAAGGTAGTTTCCGGGAATATCCGGGACGTGTATGCCTGCTCCTGTCGCGATAATTATGGATTCAGCTTCGCGGGGCTCGTTGTTTACGAATAGTTTTCCATCCCTGATTTCTGCATCTGCCCCGTATTCTATCTCGACGCCGGCAGCCTTTGTTTCCCGTTCAAGAATAAGCTCCAGTCTTTTCTGGACTTTTTCAATGTTTTGGATGATTTCCGGGTACTTTACGGAGACACTGCCTTGAATAACATTCTGTTTCTGTAAAAAAGATGTGGTATTGATAGTTCGGGCGACATCATTCAGCCCGCAGACGAGCATGCATCCGTCATGGATGCATGTTCCACCTATTGCTTTTCTCTCGAGAAGAGTGACCTTCTTTCCAGCACCGCCAAGACGGAGGGCTGCCATTCTTCCGGCAGGTCCGCCCCCAATAATAAAGATCATATCAGAATATTTCACATCCTTCATCAGACGGGAGAGAGAGCTCCTGACCTGTGTATGCGTTCACTTCAACGATGTCTTTCTTTCCTCTGACCTGCCAGACCGGAACATAGACCTTGTCGATAGTGAACTCAATGTTGTCCTCATTGGGACGAAATTCTTTTTCTTCTGCAAAGATCGCATCACCAGAGGTCGTTTTGATCCTTACCCGGCGGGTAAGTTTCTTGATAAGGTCGGTCATGACTTTGTCTTTTGCATCTTCCATCTTGGTGACCGGCATCATGACGTCTGCATCGGTCGGTAGTTCTCCCTGAATTGGAACCGCATCACCGAAATCACCCGGCAGATCATTGATCGCGTTGATCCATCCGGATCCTTCATCATCAAAAGAGACACTTTTTCCTTTGTAGGTGGCTTCACCAGTACTCTGGTAGTGGTAATACCAGTAAGGGATCATCCGAAGAAGGGTGGTTCCCTGCTGGCGGGCAACACGGGCAGCGTCCAGTGCATTGATTCTTATCGGTAAAACAAGACTAAATCCAAGTGCCGGCTGCTGTATGCCAACTCTTGTATATGAATACCCCTGTGCTGCATTCAGGTCATAGGGGGTTCCCCAGATGCGTGCAATGAGCGCTTCCCCGCTCTTTTCCACGAGTTTGTCTTTTGACCAGAGTTCGCATTCCTTTGGCTGGAAGTAGGAATTGCCGGTAAAAATTATTTTGTCGCAACGGATTTTTGATCCGGAAAGAGTAATACTGTAGGGAGTCATGTCGAAGCGTTGAAGCAGGTTTGTGTCATCGGAACACATGACTAGGATGCATTTACCTCCCTTTATTGCTGAGAGATTGAACGGCCCCTCCTCCATCTCGCAGTCATATCCGGCAGTTTCGAGGATTCGCTGTATCTCGGATACTGCATGTGTGTGGATCAGTTCACCCATAATTGATTACTATTGGTTCTTCATTCTCATAAAATCCCATGTCTTGGAATGTGGATATGCCGGTCTCTCCTCCTGAAAAATACCTCCGTGTGCGATCCCATTTGTGTACTGATTTTTCATTTGATCATGTGTTTATCTAAAGCGGGTAATCACTCATAAATTATAAATGATTAATCCTGTCTAATAGTATAACGGAGATAAATACATGGATGAACAAAATTCAATCCAATTCAGGTCGATAGGAATCGTCAATACTCCTCACCGGGAACTTTCCGGCATGCCTATACAGCCCCCTGCAGCAAAATTATTTGAAGGGACGATCGATATCCTTCCGGAATTTTCGGAGGGTCTTAATGGTATTGAGGGTTTCACCCGGATCATGCTCATCTATTATTTGCACAAAAGTAACGGATGCAACCTTACTGTGACTCCTTTTCTTGATAAACAAAGTCATGGTGTTTTTGCGACCCGTGTCCCTAAAAGACCGAATGCGATCGGTTTTTCCGTGGTTCGCCTTCTTGGGAGGGAAGGGAACGCGCTCCACATCGGAGATGTTGATATTCTGGACGGCACGCCCCTTCTTGACATCAAACCCTATGTTCCCCTCTTTGATGCATACCCGGATGAACGATACGGGTGGTTTGAAGGAAAACTGGAAGATATCGAACAGGCACGTTCCGATGACCGGTTCATGAAATAAGAAAAAAGCGCATACCTCTTATTTTTTACCTTGACCAGATTGATTTATTCACATAATGTTTTGTTAATATTATTTGGTTGATTTTTCAGGGGAATATCATAAAATTATTTATGTACAGTGTCATATTTGTACCCATGAAGAAGTCTATTTTCTATGTATTTGCTGTATGTGCCATTCTTCTGGCAATCATCTGTTCTGCAGGTTGTGTAACCAACGATCAGAATTATGATGGTCAGAGTCTTCTTGTTTACTCAGGCGCGGGACTGAAAGGTCCGATGGCTGAGATCGGAACAACATTCGGTGAAAAATACAATGTGACCGTTGACCTCACTTATGGTGGTTCCGGAGTTCTGATTTCCCAGATGGCAACCACAAAGCTTGGGGACATTTTCATTCCGGGCGGAGAACCTGATTATGAGAACGCGGTTGCAAAGGGTCTCGTGAACGAAACCTATCAGCCGGTAGCTTATCACGTACCGGTCATTGCGGTCACCAAAGGAAATCCGTATGGAATCGAGACCGTTGAAGACCTTGCCACTCCCGGACTCCGTGTTGCTCTTGGAGATGTAAATGCTACTGCAATCGGAAAAGCCGGTGTCATCATCTTTACTAAAGCCGGTGTTTTAGATTCTGTGGAAAAGAATGTCGTTCTTCGCGGTGCTACCATCAACGAAGTCGTAACAGCTCTTTCTACCGGAAATGCCGATGCAGCTGTGTTGACGCTTGACAGTGCCAATCAGGACCTTTTCACTACGATTGAGATCCCGGTGACGGACAATTCCATCCTCGTTACCCCGATCGGTGTGACCACGTTCACCACCCAGCCGGAACTTGCCCAGTTGTTCGCTGACTTTGTTGCATCCGATGAAGGAAAAGCTATCTTTGAAAAGTATGGATTCCCAGCCTATCCGAATGACAAATATACCTGAGGCATGTCTGAAACATTTACCCTTGAGCAGATAGGTGTACTGCACTCTGCCTACATGGACCCCATGCAGACACCTATCCAGAGCGGGTTTTCCAAAGGGCAGGGAACAATAGAACTGTTCCCCGAATTTGCAGACGGACTCGATCAGATCGGATCATTCTCCCATCTGATCCTTATTACCCGTCTGCACAAAGCTCCATCAGAGATGCTTGTCGAAACTCCGATGGTTGACGGCGGGATGCCCCACGGTATTTTTGCGACCAGGCATATGTGCCGCCCGAACCGGATCGGCTTCTCGGTCGTGAAACTCATCAGCCTGAAGGACAACCTTCTCGTGATCGAAGGTGCAGATCTGCTTGATGGAACACCAGTCCTTGATATAAAACCGTATATCCCGGCATTCGACTCGGTTCCGGATGCGTCTTCAGGGTGGCTGAGCAGTCAGCATCTGGATAACATCCGCGCAAAAAGTCAGTCTCTTTAAATGATGAAACAGAGACGCAAACCCACTTTTTTCCAGGTAATCTGTATCGGGATCTCACTCATCGTTGTTCTTGTTCTGGTTGCAGTTTTTCTGGGTCTTATCCTTTTCTCATCGCCGGAAGCACTGCTTGCATCTCTTTTATCGGAAGAAATATGGTATGCGATCAAGCTATCCGTAATTACCGCTGTGATATCAACACTATTTTGTCTGGTAATCGCGATTCCGGTTGCGTATTCCATGGTAAGATTCGAATTTTTAGGGAAACAGTGGGTAAACGTTCTCCTGAACCTTCCCCTCTCTCTCCCGCCTTTAGTGGCGGGTGTGGCACTGTTGATCTTTCTCTCTCCTGCAACATCGCCGATTGGGCAGTTTCTGAGTCACATGGGGGTCTACGTCGTCTATACGCCCGCGGCAATAATTATTGCTCAGATTTTTGTCAATGCGCCGTACATGGTTAGGATCGCCCGCTCTACATTTTCTATGATAAGCCCCCGATATGAACACGTGGCACGGACCCTTGGATGTTCGGAGTTCGGAGCGTTTCGAAAGATCACGCTTCCAATGGCAAAAAACGGGCTGATCGGAGGGATCGTCATCACCTGGTCAAAAGCCATGGGTGAATTTGGTGCCGTACTCATGCTTGCCGGAGCCATAGCTATGAAAACAGAAACGTTACCGATCGCCCTGTTCCTGAATATGTCCACCGGAGATCTGGATATGGCGATTTCGGCTGCTCTTATTCTTCTGATAATTTCCGGAGCAGCTCTTATCCTCTTCGAGTATTTCGGCAAAGATAATGGGGATGTCTATGCTTGAAATAGAATCCCTCTCTATTCAACTCGGCGAGTTCTCCTTTACCGATCTAAACCTGAAAGTGACCGACGGGGAATACTGTATCATCCTTGGTCCAACCGGGGCTGGCAAAACGATTCTTCTCGAAACAATTGCGGGAATCCATCATCCTAAAAACGGCAGGATCCTTTTGAATGATAAGGATATCACAAACATTCCCCCGGAACGTCGCGGAATCGGGATGGTCTATCAGGATTACATGCTCTTTCCCCATATGACCGTGGCAGAAAATATCGGCTTCGGTCTTAAGGAGCGGGGTGTATCCGTATCAGAACGTGAGGCTGCAGTACAGAATATTGCAAAGACTATGGGTATTTCTCATCTCCTTGAGCGGCATCCGAAGACCCTTTCCGGCGGTGAACAGCAGCGGACCGCGATCGCCCGGTCGCTTCTCCTGCGCCCGTCGGTTCTTCTTTTGGATGAACCCCTTTCCGCTCTGGATACGATTACGCGTGACCGTCTCAGAGATGAACTCAAAGTGATCCACAAAGAAACGGGAATGACGATCCTGCATATCACGCATCATTTTGAAGATATTTACGCACTTGCCGATCGTGTGGTCGTGATGCGGAACGGAACGATCGTTCAGGAGGGAACACCGGATATGATCATGCGTCATCCGGTATCGGATTTTATTGCAAACTTTACCGGTATGGAAAATCTATTCACGGGGAATGCAATTAGGACCTCGTCCGGAATTGTTGAGATCCGCATTGGTACGACTATACTCCGCGCGGTAACTGAACTTACAGGACGGGTACATGCCGGGATCAGACCTGAGGATATGATCATTTCCACAGAGCCGTTCACTTCGTCGGCACAGAACTCATTTTCCGGCGTGGTTACCGAGATCATTGATACCGGGGTTTATTCGAAGATCGTTGTTGATACGGGAATTACTATGACTGCGGTCCTTACCCGCCAAAGTATTCAGCGTCTTGGAATCACCAGGGGAACATCTGTGTGGCTGACGTTCAAGGCAACTGCCGTTCATGTGTTCAGGGAATAAACGTGTAACCCGGCGATCCTGCATAACGATCCCGGAATTTCATTAACACGTAAAAAAAGAATGATCGCCGATCTTTCCTCACGAAAAAAGATAACTCAATGCGGGATCCCGTTTGTGTGCCGATTTTTTTACAAGCTCAAGTATTTTATCCTCAATGGGATTCTGTGGGATACCTTTACTTTTCTCAAGATTTATGAGTGCAGTGTCGATTTCTGCGTAGCTTATACCCAGTTCACCTTCATCGCTCTGCCCTTTCCAGAATCCGGCACTCGGGGTCTTTTCGATAATGACCTTAGGCACACCTAATTCTTTCGCGAGGAGGTAGACGTCTTTTTTCCAGAGATGAAGGAGTGGCTGGATATCAGCTGCCGAATCTCCCCATTTTGTCGAGTAGCCGATCATATATTCTGTTTTATTGGAAGTCCCGCAGACGAGATATCCCTTTGCGGCTGCGATATTATAGAGCGTGACCATCCTGAGTCGTGCTGCGATGTTTCCCCGGAGCAGGGGTGTGTCGGTGATATGAGGAAGAGAGAGGAATGCGGTCCGTGCGGATTCCAGGGGGACCGTGATGAGTTCGACCCCGAATTTTTTGCAGAGTTCTTCTGCATCTTCTGCATCCTGCGGTTCATTGGAAGAGACCGGCATACTGACGCCTATAACATTTTCCGCGGAAAGCGCTTTACAGCAGAGGGCGCATACTACGGCTGAGTCGATCCCTCCGGAGATGCCGACAACGATCCCTTTGGCGCGTGCCGACCAAACCGTATTTCTGATGAGGTCTTTGATTTTTACGATCTCGCATCCGATACATTCAGAGGTTACTTCTGTCATTTGTTCTCCTTTTTGATGGCATCCCTGACATTTTTCAGAGCATAGGATGCTGCTGGATGCCCGATTTTAAATGATTCGAGAAATTCGGCGACATCGCCCGGGATCTCTGGAGAGACTCCGGCGAAGCCGTTCCGTTTTGCATACCAGAACACTTCATCTGTCGGAATGACGGATAGAGGTGCCAGTTTCATGTTTTCTGTGGAAACGAGCCGATCCTGGGTTCCGGCGCAGACCGATACAAGGACGTTCAAAGCAACGTCGTCAAGGGTATCCGGTTTGAGAACGAGCGTGGTATCGTCGGGATTTTTCACAAACAGGACGTCAGTCCGGGTGACCAGCAGACCTGCGAGAAAGATCCGCAGAGCGAAGGTCCTGAAGGTTCCGTCGTCTTCAACGTAGAGGGTTGAACCGGACGGCAGACCGCCTTTTTGCCTGATCTCTTTTTTCGCTTTTGCCTCGATGTCTGATGCAGCATGGACTTCGCAGAGTGCGAGTCCTGAATAAGGTTGGCTGATGACTGCCTTTTTACTGCACCTGCTGCATTTCATACAAATAGTATGGGTAGTTCAAAATGATAAGTCCACGGCTCATACTCGTGTTTGAAGGATCGATCACCTGATCCCTGTATAGTATTGATACTCTCCCCGTGATCAGAAGTATGGACCAATACATAGTTATTTTCTCCTCAGAAAACCGATAAAAATATAATATCCCCATTCATGGACATCCATTTTATCAAGACAATCTGCCCCTACTGCGGAACAGGGTGCAGCCTCCTTCTCACGGTAAAAAACGGCAGGATCGTTAGTACGGCTCCGTACACCCGTGCACCCGTGAACAATGGAAATCTCTGTGTGCGGGGGCTGGACTCTTTTCAGCTTGTTGATCATCCTGATCGGCTCACGACCCCGCTCATCCGGAAAAACGGCGAACTCGTTATGTGTTCCTGGGACGAAGTTCTCTCTCTTGTTGCGAAACGTCTGTTGGACTATAAACCGGAAGAGTGTTGTGTTCTTTCATCCCCGCGTGTTTCGAACGAGGATAATTATGTCATGATGAAGTTTGCACGGGGCGTGCTCAAAACGAATCATATCGATCATTGTGAACGTCTGTTCCATGCTTCGATAGTCCGCCCGCTGGAAGGATCGTTTGGCTATCAGGCGATGACCAATAGTATCGAGGATATTTCCGAAGCAGAATGTATCTTTATCATCGGCTCGAATACGCTGCGTCAGTTCCCTCTTATAGGGAGAAGGATCGTCATGGCAAAGAAGCATGGTGCAAAAGTCATTTATGCAGACCCCCGTGCTACGATGACCGAAAGCGTTGCCGATCTGTTTTTACAGTTTCATTCAGGGACCGATGTCCTGCTTTTGAATGGTCTGATGCAGATAATCCTGCAAAACGGCTGGGAGGATGCTGCCTTCATCCGGAACAGGACGAACGGATTCGAGACATTTCGCCGGGCCGTGATGAAGCCGGAGTATTCCCTGAAAAATACGGAGAAAACGACCCGTATTCCGGCAGAAATTCTCATAACCACTGCTGAATGGATCGCAAAACGTCGTTGTGCCGTCATCTATTCCACCGGTATTGCGAAACAGGATGCCGGAAGCGACACCATCCACGCGTTGGCGAACCTTCAGATGCTCACCGGAAATATTGGCATACCGGGAACAGGAGTCAATCCTCTTCGTGGTCAGAACAATATCCAGGGTGCCTGCGATATGGGTATTCAGCCGTTTTATTTCACCGGCTATCAGAAGGTCACGGACCCTGTCGTCCATCAGAAATTTACCGGGGCATGGGGGTTCCCGAACGGGATCTCTCCGGCAAAGACCGGCATGGAAGTCACGGAAATGCTGGATACCATGATCCGTCATCCCGGGGAACTGAAGTGTATGTATATTCTGGGCGAAAATCCTCTTGTTTCCGATGCGGATCCACAGCATGCTTCCGCCGCACTTGAAACGCTGGACTTTCTGGTCGTGCAGGATATTCTTGCGACCGAGACGATGAAGTACGCCGATGTCGTATTGCCTGCGGTCTGCTTCGCGGAGCGTGACGGGACCGTGACTAATATGGAACGCCGGGTCCAGTGCTGGCACAAGGCATCAGAAGGACCCGCTGATACAAAACCCGACTGGGAAATCATTTCTTCCATTGCGGTGAAGATGGGATATGCCCGGCAGTTTGCCTGGCAAAATACAGAGGAGATATTTGAGGAGATCGCTCACCTCACGCCGATCTATGCCGGAATGACCTATAAAGGGATTGACACGCCTGACGGGATGCACTGGCCCTGTTTTTCGGGAGACGATAAGGGAACACCTGTTCTCTATCGGGAGAAGTTTGCAACACCCGACGGGAAAGGTCAGTTCATCCCGGTAGAGGGAGTAATGCCTGCGGAGAAAAGCGATGCAGGATTTCCCTTTATATTTTCTGTGGGCAGATCGATTTTTCACTGGGATGTTGAGTCAATGCGGAGATCCGTGTCAGTTCCCCGTTACTGGGTCGAAATACACCCTGATGATGCCGATGTTCTGCACATTACCGAAGGAGCCGGGGTCTCCGTTGCAACGAAGGAGGAAACTTTCATCGCAGCAGCTCATCTTACGCGGGAGATACTGCCCGGAACACTGTTCATGCCCTCGCATTTCGTGGATGCTTCGACCAACAGGCTGGTGAAAAATGTCCCGGTCTTCGGTGGAAGGTTCGGGAAGAACCAGCGGGCAAGAATCGATCTGCTCTGAGCTGGTCTGCCGGGTAATGTTCTAGGTATTTGCTATCAAATATAGTTAGAGTAACATGATTTGGGGAATCAGTGAAGGTAATTTCTATGGTACGATGGATTCGGTCATTTTGTCTCTGCAGAAAAATCTTCCGTATTCCTATAATGATCTGGTGGATGCTCTGACGCTTCTTTCCAAAAACAAGTGGAAGATTCCTTCGTAAGAATTTTCTTTTTTTTCTTTTTTGTTTGTCCGGTGTGTTTTTTCCTTTTTGTAATGTCTATCTAGGACAGTACACTACTACTACTATGTACTGTACTACAAAGTACAGTGGAGTTATTCAAAATAGCTAAATTTTAGACATTATCTGTTTATGATATACAGGGAAATAATTATAAATAAGACTTTATCGAAGGGATATCGTGAAAACAAAACCTGTAGTTGTGGAAGAGTATAATCCTGAATGGGAAA
>CAYSRP010000012.1:1279-20162 GCA_964433475.1 uncultured Methanomicrobiales archaeon | reverse complement strand
AGGAAGAGGGAGTTCGTACAGCTATCCGTATAACCCTTGTCAAGGGGTACAATGATGCGGATGAGGAAGGTTTTGCCGAAATTATTGAAGAAGCGCAACCGATCTTCGTTGAAATAAAGGGATACATGTATTTGGGATACAGTCGAATGAGATTAGAAGAAACGAATGTACCCGACATGGAAACCATTCGAAGTTTCGCGAAGAGAGTTGCCCAACTCTGTAATTATGACATCATGGATGAAAACGTGCCGAGCCGCGTTGTTTGTCTAAAGAGAAAAACATGAAATTCGACATTGAGGAATTTAAGGAACGCAGAAAAACCGATTTCGAGGGTGCATGGCATGCAGGACCTTCAGTCATAACCCCGCCAGAATCTGCAAAAATCTATCCGCGTTATGCGTACCGCCGGGCAAAAGTCCACCCGATTTTTGATACCATCAGCCGACTCCGGGCAGCATATATGTCAATGGGCTTCGATGAAGCGATGGTGCCGGTGTTTATCGACGAGCAGGAAGTATACCGTCAGTTCGGTCCCGAAGCTGCCGCAGTTCTGGATCGTGTATATTATGTGGGTGGTCTGCCCCGCCCGAACGTGGGTATCTCCAAAGAACGGCTGGATGCGATCGCTTCCATCACTGGGAAACCCCTTGCAGAAGGCACCGGCGAAAAACTGATGAAGTGTCTCCACGCCTACAAAAAAGGCAAGTTCGACGGTGACGATCTCACTCACGAGATGTCGGTCGCATTAGACGTTGATGATGGTGTTGTCGTCCACATCCTGGACAATGTCTTCCCTGAATTCAAGGAACTCGTGCCGGAATCCTCCAGAACAACACTTCGATCCCACATGACGAGCGGTTGGTTCCTCTCTCTTGCCCAGATGTGGGACAAAAAACCTATGCCGATCCGCATGTTTTCCATCGACCGGTGTTTCCGCCGGGAGCAGGAAGAGGATGCGACCCATCTCAGATCGTATCACTCTGCATCCTGTATCGTTGCCGGCGAGGATGTGACCGTGGAAGAGGGTAAGGCCGTTGCAGAAGGTCTGCTCTCTGCATTCGGTTTTACCGAGTTCAGATTCCAGCCGGATGAGAAACGTTCCAAATATTACATGCCGGATACCCAGACCGAAGTGTATGGAAAGCATCCGGTCCATGGGTGGGTCGAGGTCGCGACGTTTGGTATCTACTCGCCGTCGGCTCTTGCAGAATACGGAGTGGGTGTCCCGGTCATGAATCTCGGCATGGGTGTCGAACGTCTTGCGATGGTCCTGACCCAGGCAGCGGATGTCAGAAAACTTTCCTATGCCCAGCTCTATCCCCCGGTATATTCCGACACCGAACTTACGAAAGGTATCGGATTAAGGGAGGAACCTGTCACGAATGAGGGGAGGCACGCTGTTCATGCGATCATGGACGTTGCGGCGAAAAATGCAGCTGCCGCATCCCCGTGTTCTTTCCCGGCATGGAAAGGCGAACTCTTCGGGCACAATGTGGAGATCTGTGTCGAGGAGCCGGAAGAAAACACCAGTCTTCTCGGTCCTGCAGCACTAAATGAGATCTATATCCGTAATGGTGCAGTGCTTGGTGTACCTGACACGGAAAATTTTGCGGAGATCAAAAAAGAAGGTGTCCCTGTCGGCTTGTCCTTCCTCTTTTCTGCGGCAAATCTGGCGGTCTCCCGAATCGAGGAAGCGGCAAGAGTTGGGGAAGGTACAAGTGTTCAGGTGAAAATGTCGAAACACCCGAGCGATGTCAATATCAAAATCGAGGAGTATGTTATGCGGTACATCACCGACAATAAAAAGAAACTCGATCTGCGTGGTCCGGTCTTTATGACGGTCACGTCGAAGATCCTCTAATATTTTTTTTACAAAAACGTTATTCCTTATCCATTCTAATAGGTATACCATGGATCCCCTCTATACACGTCTTGCATCCGCCGTGGAAATGGCGATCCGCCAGGCAGAAACGGTCCTGCCGCCGGATGTGGAAGAAGCATTACACTCTGCATACAATAAAGAAACAAGCGTAATTGCCCGCGGGGAGTTTGAAAATATTTTTGCCAACCTCAAAGTTGCGAAGGAAAAGAACGTTCCCATCTGTCAGGACACGGGGATTCTGGTCATCTATCTCACCATTCCGGAAACGGTCCCGGTGACAACAAAACTTTATGATGCCGTGACCGAAGGGATCCGTCTCGCAACAAAATCCGTTCCACTCAGACCGAATGCCGTCGATCCTCTGACCCGGAAAAATTCCGGTGACAACACCGGTTCCGGTCTTCCTGCGATCCACATCATTCCCGGTGACAAACTTCGTGTGACCGTTTTCCCGAAAGGTGCCGGTTCGGAAAACATGTCCCAGATAAAGATGATGCTTCCTTCCGAAGTCGGGAAGATCCCCGAGTTTGTAACATCAGTTGTGAAAGATGCCGGTTCTCGTCCCTGTCCCCCGGTCATCGTCGGTGTTGGTATAGGAGGGACCTTCGACATGGCAGCTTCCTTTGCAAAAGAAGCTCTCTTATCTCCGATAAATACGATGACATCTTTCGAGAAGGACATCTGCAATAAAATCAACAAACTCGGGATCGGGGCAATGGGACTTGGCGGCGATACAACATGTCTTGCCGTAAAAATAAAAGAAGGTGCGTGCCACACTGCGTCTCTCCCGGTTGCCGTGAATATACAGTGCTGGTGTTCGCGTCGCGGCATTGTGGAGGTGGAGGTATGATCCGTCTCGAAACACCGCTGGGGGACAACGTCCTCGAACTTCATGCGGGAGACCGTGTTCTTCTTTCGGGAATAATTTATACCTGCCGGGACGAGGCACATATGAAAATCCAAAAGGATGGGTTCCCCTTCGATCCAAAAGGTGCCGTGATTTATCACTGCGGTCCGGTGGTCGACGAAGAACAGAAGAAAATCGTCGCCGCAGGTCCGACAACATCCGCCCGTATGAATGATCTGACGAAGCCTATGCTTGATGCCGGAGTTCGGGCTCTGATTGGAAAAGGCGGCATGTCAGCCGCGGTACGTGATGAACTCCGCGGACGGGCAGTATATTTTGCCTTTACCGGAGGCTGTGCTGCACTTGCGGCTTCGCGTATGGAACTTATCGGTTGCCATTACCCGGAACTCGGTATGGCAGAATCTGTTTGGGAAATCAGACTTACTGATCTGCCTGTCGTTGTCGGAATCGATGCACACGGCGGAGACCTGTTTTCGCGATAGCTCAGATTGTTCCCGTCAGAACGAGAAGCAGACAGATGAACATTGCAAATAATCCTCCGGAGAGTGTTGCAAGCAGATTTGTTCCGGAGTTCCCGATATATCCCTTATTTTCAAACAGGACACCATAGAGACTGTCCAAATTCGTCCCGACGAAACCTGCGGCCACGCCGAGCAGACAAATATACCAGGGTGCCACGCCGAGCAAAAACGTCGCGAGTGAAATAACTGCAGCTCCGGATATACAGGCTAATTCTCCCTTAACGGTGATTCCCCCGTTTGTCCCCAAGGGAACGGGTTGTAACGTTGTGATAAGATATGGTGTTCCGCCCGTTACACCAATCTCACTTGCAAGCGTATCTGCCGTTGCCGTCGCAATCGAGCCGAGGAACAAAGCAATATAGATGACGTCGCCCGTTAATCCATAAAGTACAGCTCCGACGACACCCACTCCTGCATTGGCAAATGCATTCTGATATCCGCGACGGCCTTTTTTCTCCTGAGCCACACCAAGGAACTCTTTTTCGGCGTATCTGTATTTCGTGAAAATCGAGCCGAGAATGAAAAACATCATCACAATAATGAACCAGTTCACTCCTGCAAATGAAATGAGAATCACACCGAACAATACTGCCGTGAACACACCGCTGATATCGATCGTCTTTGCCCGGTAGGCAAAATAGCCGAATGCCGCGCATAAGACGACTGCGAAGGCGAGCGTCTGATAATCTACAAAGTACTGCAGGTCTTCAAAGAGGGTGATGGTCATTCCGACACCAA
The DNA here is from genome assembly GCA_964433475.1 of uncultured Methanomicrobiales archaeon. GTDB lineage: Archaea > Halobacteriota > Methanomicrobia > Methanomicrobiales > Methanocorpusculaceae > Methanocorpusculum. The sequence goes on along the minus strand of CAYSRP010000012.1, from coordinate 16,153 downwards.
GCAGTCCTATCATCGAACCGTCGTCCCGGTCTTTTAAAATACTCCTGAGCATCAGAAGAACGATCAGAGCAATAACCCCTACAAGCGGCTCGAATTCGTTGGTGTAGAGCATCGCGGCCAAAAGGGCAGTGGCCGAACCAAGTGCATAAATGACGATATTGTGACCTGTTTTTTTGAAAAGCGACAAACAATACTCGCCCCAGAAAATCATCATCAAAGGTCCGATAAATGCAGAGAGAGGAATGAAACCTGTTCCATATAATAGTGCGAGAATGCCGACACCGATGGCAAAATACCTGCTTTTATCTACGAGATACAGGAAAAGGGCAAAAATTACACCGATCGTCCAGAAATATGGAACATAGGGAGACGCGAGCATCATTCCCGTTACAATAAGAACCAGAATAATGCGTTTAATTCGCGGATCCATAAGTACGTTTTATTTTGATTTTTGCATTGATAAGAGTATGTGCCGGATCTTCTTCAAAAAAGGATATTTGTATTATTTTTTGTTGAACTGATGCTCTCTCTCGCAAGGTGCAGTCTTATTCAACATTCTTCAGTGTATTCTTATCATATCGTGAGAGTGTTGCATTCTTCTGGTTCTGATATTTTGCGTCCGGCTTTTTATCGTACGGGCATTCGCAGCGTTTTGTCATGTAAAACACCAGCTGACCTATCGGCATTCCTGCATATACGCGGACCGGGCGGCAGTTCGAGTTACACATTTCCAGCGTGATCGTTCCGCAAAAACCTGCATCGATCCAGCCTCCTGTCTGATGCAGCTGAACTCCAAGGCGGGCAACGCTGCTTTTACCTTCAATCGAGGACACGATATTATCCGGGAGCGTTATTGTTTCCATCGTCTCAGCGAGAACGAACTGTCCAGGCTGAATGTCAAAATAGGATCCCTTTCTTTCCTGTGTGTGAGTATGGATCGTCTCTTTATTGAATGGATCGATCACATCGTTGCATGGTTCGTACCAGATAAAATGATTGCCGAGGCGGATATCAAGTGAGTTCGGTTGAATAAGTGCCGGGTCATACGGGTCGATCTTTATGAACCCGCGTTTAATATGGTCTGCAATTTCCCAGTCTACCAGAATCATACACTAGTATTCGGTGGTATAAGTAAAAAAAGATGAGGACTTACGTCTTGTTTTTTATTCAGTTTCTGACGAATGATCCTTCTGTCTCTCATCAAACTCACGGATGGCAACTTCTTCCGAGCTGTAATAATAATATTCGCCTGCCGCTTTCTGTTCACGGTCAAGATATGATCCGGGATTGTTGATCCGCGGACGTCCGGTCTTATCACGACGGAATGTGATGCCGAGATTCGCGAGGAACATATTCATTCCTTCCTTCATCTCAAACGGACCGTGGGCAATACCCTTCGATCCCGGAACACCGTCGAAAACAAGGAGCCGTTCACTGATCATATCGATCGTGTACATATCATGGTCGATGACCATGATCCCGGCACCTTTGTCCTCTGCCGTACGCTTGATCACTTTTGTTGTGACAAGTCTCTGCTCAACATCCAGATGTGCGGATGGTTCATCAAGAATATACAGGTCTGCATCTCTGGACAGACAGAGTGCGATCGCTACCCGCTGGAGTTCTCCTCCCGAGAGGTTTTTCCCTTCGGACTGCAGGATCTGCATAAGTCCAAGCGGTTCCAGTATTTCGTGCTGATAGTAGGACGTGTCGAATTTTCTCGTTGCAGACCTGAGCATAAACTCCACGGTGTCGGAAGAATCGGATGTTACATACTGCGGCTTGTAGGATACTTTCATCGTATCGAACTTTTTACCGTTGTCGGGGATCTCCACACCTGCGAGAAGTTTTGCAAACGTTGATTTCCCGATACCGTTTGCTCCGACGATCCCGAGAACTTCTCCGCGGCGTACTTCGCCCCCGTCAACATTCAGCGTGAATCCCGGGAACGATTTTTTCATTTTCGGAATATTCATCAGAATTTCGCGGTCCACATCACTTTCGTGACTGCGGGTCTCAAACACGACAGGATAATCCCTGATCCTGACATTTTCCTCAGCAACGAATCCTTCGAGATACTGGTTCACACCGATGCGGACCCCTTTTGGTCTGGTGATGATACCGAATGCTGCGGGTTTTCCGTATGCGATGTGCACCGTCTCTGCGACCATGTCGAGAATGGCGATATCGTGTTCAACTAATACGACCGGATGTTCTGCGGCAAGTTCACGAATGAGGCGTGCCACTGTCATTCTCTGATAAATATCCAGGAACGGCGTTACTTCATCAAGGAAGTAGAAGTTTGCGTCCTTTGAAAGAGCAACGGTGATTGCAACACGCTGCAGTTCTCCGCCCGAGAGAACAGAGAGGTCTTTATCGAGAACGGTGTCGAGTGCCAGTTCCTTCGTATAGTAATCGAATTTATGCCGTTCGTCGTTTTGTTTGAGCAGATCTCTGACTGTTCCCTTGAACGCTTTTGGAATGAAGTCGATGTACTGCGGCTTGATGGAAACTTTGATCGTCTTGTTTGCAACCTGTTTGAGATAGTCGAGTAACTCGGTACCTGCATAGTGTTTGAGGATCTCTGCCCAATCGACTTCGTGATCGAGGATACCGAGGTTTGGTTTCAGCTGACCTGCGAGGATCTTGACTGCAGTGGATTTTCCGATCCCGTTCGGACCGAGGATACCGGTGACTTTTCCTGCAACTGGTTCCGGAAGTCCGTAGAGGACAAACGCATTCGGTCCGTATCTCGTGACCGGTGTGTCAAGTTCTTCGGGGAGCTGGATGATATCCAGAGCTTCGAACGGGCATTTTTTTATGCAGATACCGCACCCTACGCATAATTCTTCAGAGATCACGGCATGACCGTTTTCTCCGATAACGATGGTCTCATCACCCGTACGGACACGGGGACAATATGCGATGCACTCCTGACCACATTTTTTGGAGTGGCACCGCTCTTTATGCACAATAGCGAGTCTCATTTTTTATGCGGAGAGGAGTGAAGTTGAAAGCATCATAGTCCAGGAAATATACCAGGTTGCAAAGGTCATAAATGCCTGATAGAACCAGTCTTTTTTACCGAGTTTGGTTACATCGATTTTGATAACCATGAAGAGGGATTTCTGGATCACGATCGCGACCAGTAAAACAAGAATACCAACGATCGGATTTGCCTGAACACCGGCAAGTCCTGCTTCGATCATTGCATCATTGATCGGGTTTGGTGTTCCCGCCATATAATACGAAATAAGACCCGCAATCATACCGAGGAGACATGCAATTCCCGTTCGTATCACGCGGTCGACGTGCCTGAGTTTTTTATTTGCAACTTTTTCTTCGGGGGTCTCTTTTTTCTTTGGTGGAATGACCTGTTTTGGCGGAGCAGTCTGTTTTGGATTTCCCTGTCCTTCCTGTTGTGCTTCTTCGATTTTTACATCTATTGGCGTGTCCAGATATGTATCCGGTCTTTCTATCATCTCGATAGCTTTTTCCGGGCAGATCCTGACACATTTCCCGCACCCATTACATAACTCTTCGACGACTGTTGCTTTTTTATTGCGTCCTATGAAAATAACCGGCTGATTTTTGTGTGATAGCGGACAAAACTTCACGCATCGGTTACACATTGCCGTGTTACATTTCTCTTTCTTGATATGGGCTACTTGCATTATGATATATCTCCGAAAATAAGTTTAATAATATTGGTATTCACCTCTTATCTATCTTACCTGAATCACCCTGTGACAATTACTGCCCGGGATAAATTCTTCGGGACGATTTATAGCCCTTCGCGTCTTATCTATCTTAACATAATATGGCAACATTACAAGGAATAAGCGGGGCAGATGTGAAGGCGGTAACAGCGGAGCTTGCCGCACTTTTACCTCTCTGGATCGGGAAAATATATCAGTATGATAATGCTACGTTTGGTTTTCGTTTAAACGGTGAGGAAAAAGCACGTCACCTTCTTTATGTCGTCAAAGGAGTTCGTGCGCATCTGGTCACAGAACTTCCGCCGGCACCGAAAAATCCATCGGGATTTTCGATGTATCTCCGTAAATTCATCGAAGGTGGAAAAGTTCTCGCGATCGAACAGAAGGCGCTCGAGCGTGTTCTTATATTTACCATCGGGAAAGGGCCGTCGGAATACCGGCTCATTATCGAAATGTTCGATGAGGGGAATCTCATTCTGACGGATGAGAATTATAAAATCATCAATGCCCTTTCCCAGAGAACGTTCAAGGAACGTGAGATCGTCGGCGGGGCTATGTATTCAATGGATGCGGTATGTCCCTCGAAACTGACCTTTGAGCAATTCTCTGAAAAATTCGTTGATGATGAGGCGGATATCGTACGGGCACTTGCGACAAAGTTCCAGCTTGGCGGGATTGCGGCAGAAGACATATGTCAGATGTCCGGCATCTCGAAGTCGATGCCCTGTAAATTCGCAACGGAAGCTCAGCTCCGTCCGGTCTATGATGCAATGCTTGTCTGGCTTGCCCGTCTCACCAATGGGCGTGATCCGGTAATCGATGAGAAAGGGGCATTTCCGTTCCCCTCTCCCTCCAGAGAACCGAAAGAGCATTTTGAAACATTTTCGAAAGCACTTGATGCATTCTATCCGAAACCCGTTGCCGAGAAGGCAGTCGAGCAGAAAATAAAACTCTCCAAAGAGCAGAGGATCAGGAAACAGCAGGAAGCCGCCCTCGTTTCTTTCGACAAAAAAATAGCGGAGGCATCGGAGATCTCTGATATTATTTACTCGCACTACGGGGAGATCCAGGAAACGATCGACGTCCTTTCCGCTGCAAGCCAAAAATTTTCGTGGCAGGAAATTGCAAAAGTCATAAAGGCGAGTGATCTTCCCGCAGCAAAACGGATCGTGTCAGTGAATCCAAAGGATGCATCCGTCGTCATCGATCTGCAGGAAAAACACAAAGTCACCATCTTTGTTCACGAGAGTCTTGAGGCAAATGTTGGAAGATATTTCGCCGTCGTAAAAAAGTTCCGCTCGAAGAAAGCCGGAGCGATCCGTGCGATGGAAGCGGGCGTCGTCCATACTGAGAAAAAGAAAGCATCAGGACCGCGGAAGATGAAAGAAAAGTGGTATCACCGTTTCCGGTGGATGGAAACTTCCGACGGCGTTCTCGTGATCGGTGGACGGAACGCCGACCAGAACGAGGAACTTGTGAAGAAATATATGGAGGGAAAAGATACGTTCCTCCACGCGGATGTATTTGGTGCATCAGTCGTTTTGGTGAAAGGAACGACCGAACACATGGACCAGGCGGTCCAGTTTGCCGCGTCCTACTCGCGTGCATGGTCCGGCGGCGGTGTATCTGTAAACGTTATTGCGGCCTCTCCCGGTCAGGTCAGTAAGACGCCGGAATCCGGAGAGTTCGTCGCACACGGTTCGTTCATTATCCGCGGTGAACGGATGATTTACAAGGATGTTCCTCTGGAGATTGCGATCGGTATCAGGACAGAACCGGTTCTCGCCGTGATCGGAGGAACACCGTCTGCAATCAAGCCTCTCACGACCAAATCAGTCTGTCTCGTGCCGGGAACATTTGAAGGAAATGATGTGGCAAAGAAGGTGCTTCGGAAACTTCGTGAAGACATGCCGGAAAGCGAGCAGAAGGCACTGAAAGCCGTTCTGAATACCGAGTCAGTCGCCGCATTCGTGCCTCCGGGAGGGTCAGACATTAAAAATACGGGTGAACGCTGAGATGAAGGCAGAGACCACTGAGCCGCTGAAATGCGACGGGTTTGGTGAATATAAACTCATGCCCGAATCGGTTGACGACCTCTGGCATCTCTCGCATCTCATCAGCCCCGGTAACACCGTATACGCTGTCACGCTTCGGACCGTTGATGGTCCGACCGACAAACTCCGTTCGGAAAAACTTGAAAAGCGCCCTGTTCGTATAGGTGTGAAATGCGAGAAGGTTGAGTTCGTTCCGGGTTCTGCAAGGCTGCGTGTGTTCGGCACAATTTCCTTTGGTCCTGACATGGGTCAGCACCACGCGCTGAACATTGAAGCCGGCTATGAAATAAGCGTGGTCCGGCAGTGGAGATCCGTTGATTTGACCCGCCTTGAGCGTGCGGTCTCCTCCTCTGTTCACGGAGTGGTGCACATTGTTGCGATTGAGGATGGTGAGGCGGAACTCTACCGGGTCCGGCAGTACGGACCGGAACGGATCACGACTCTTACTGTCGGTAGTGGAAAGACCGCGGAATTGGATTCACGGCAGGCACTGTATGCCGAGTTGCTGGTATTCCTCGAGAAAGTGACAGGACCGATCGTTGTTGCCGGACCAGGGTTCATCAAAGAGGATTTCCTTCAGTACGCAAAGAATAAGGCCCCGGATATGGTCGGACGCATGCTTCTTGCCGATACAAGACGGACAGGCTACGGTGCGGTTCAGGAATCGATCGGTAACGGTGTTCTCGCACGGATATCCGAGGATCTGCAGCTTGCAAAAGAAGTCTCGTTCATGAATGAGGTGTTCCTTCGTATTGGGCAGAATGGTGCGGTTTCTTATGGGATGAAAGAAGTGCGGCAGGCTATAGATTACGGAGCTGCCGAAACCGTACTCGTGGCGGATTCTTTTGTGAGAAATGATAGGGTTTCCAAAATGATCGAAAATGCGGAACGAATTGGTGCTGTGGTTGTAGTTCTCTCGACAGAGTTTGAGCCGGGTAATCGTCTTGCGGGTCTCGGCGGGGTTGCGGCACTTTTGCGGTATAAAATTTAAACAGAGATATTTTTTTATTTTTTGTTTATTCAAGTATGTTTCTCATGATTTGCCGAAATGCAGCAAAGTAAACTAAAAACAGTTTTTCAAAATACTAAAAAAATGGAGGTATAAATCGGTCTGGGTCTTAGACCCAGCCACGGACTTTCATACCTTCAACAACACGGGAGACCGCAACAACGTATGCTGCCTGACGCATGTTGACTTTGTATTGTTTGGATGCTGCGAGGACTTCGTGGTAAGACTTGGTCATAGCTGCATCGAGTTTTGCATATACGTCTTCGAGAGTCCAGTAGTGCATGTACATGTTCTGGACCATCTCGTAGTAGGAAACCGTTACACCGCCTGCATTACACAGGAAGTCGGGAATAACGTGTACGCCGTTCTTGTAAAGAATTGCATCTGCTTCCGGCGTGGTCGGACCGTTTGCAAGTTCACAGATGACTTTTGCTTTAACAGTCGGGGCGATCAATTCATTGATTGCTCCCTCATCGGGTGCAGCTGCAATGATGACATCTACCGGGAGACCCATGACCTCATCATTGGTGAGTGTTTTCAGACCTTTGTATCCGACAACGGATTTTGTCTGGGTCTTATGAGCCATGACTGCATTAATGTCAAGTCCTTTCTCGTCGTAGATACCGCCTTTTGAGTCAGTTACTGCGACGACTTTGGAGCCGAACATTTCCTGAACGAGTGTTGCTGCAAAGGAACCTGCGTTTCCGAAACCGAGAACTGCGACCTTTGCCTTTTTCAGGTCAATCTTAAACTCTTTTGCTGCTTCACGGAGTGTGAATAATCCGCCTTTTGCTGTTGAATCGCCACGACCGAGAGATCCGCCGATAACGAGTGGTTTGCCGGTCAAAAGACCAAACTGGTTCTTGCCCTGAATGACAGAGTACTCGTCCATCATCCATGCCATGATCTGACCATCTGTGTATACATCAGGTGCGGGGACATCAGTGTCTGGACCAATGTTTTTCCAGATCGCACGGATATATGCACGGCTCATGCGCTCAAGTTCACCCTTGGACATTTCCTTCGGGTTACAGATGATACCGCCTTTTCCTCCACCGAGCGGAAGGTTCAGAACAGCACACTTCCAGGTCATCCATGCAGAAAGTGCACGGACAGTATCAATTGTCTCGTTCGGGTGATACCGAATTCCTCCCTTATATGGACCGAGTGCATTGTTGTACTGCACACGGAACCCCTGGAAAACCTTGGTGGTCCCGTCGTCCATCTTTACTGGAATAGATACCTGGATCTGTCTCTGCGGCTGCATGAGAATATCAACAACACCCTGGTCAAGCTTCAGGATTTTTGCGCAATCCAAAAGTTGTCGCTGGGCCATTTCAAACGGGTTTACCTTCGACATGGTTAGTTTCCTGCCATTCGCACGGAACTCTTGGGTTCAACTGCGTTGTGACAATTAATGTTAGGATTATTGTATATTAAATATCTCGTGTTATATCTGAATCTGCCCGATATTTTCTACTGATTTCTAAAAATACTCTATAATTGCCCGAATTTCTATTTCCGGCGCCGGAAGAGGTTTTTCCATGTTATATGTTAGCATGTTACCATGTAATGTAAACGAATTCTGAAAAATAATACGGGAATGCCGCGCACAAAAAAGAATTAAGAATATTTATACCAGCGGCCTTTCTCATCGAAACTGCCCCCCTGGTTCCCCTGCCCTCCCTGGTGTTCTTTGTTTGCTGCTTCCGGCATCGTATTTGTCACAAGAAGCCGTTTGTAGAAACAGGCTTTGTATACGACAAAGATCGGCACAAAGATACATGCAGTAATTGCGAGCGAAATAATCGCCGCTGAAATAATTTCGGGTGTTGAAACAAGTGCGAGAAGTTCCGTCTCGAACTCTGCAGACTGAGATAGTGCGATAAGCTGGGTCTCGTTCATCTCAAAAAGCGGCGAGGCGACGTCAACTGTTAAGAGAGAGCAGATCAATGAATAAAACATTGACGCGGCAAGGAGTATTACAACATTAAAAATATAGAATACCATACTATTGACCGCGCCATTGGTGACCCTTGCTGCACTATCCTTAATTGCCCTGAATGCCGGGAGATTGTTTACCACTGCGGTAATATCTGCAAAGTAGCAGAAAAAGAGTAAGGGGATGATCACGAAAGTGCTGAAGTAATATCCGACTGCGACGGAGAGACCAAACGTCATCAAAAGATAGGTCAGGGCAGTTGCCAGAATCCATCCGATCATCAGTAGAATGATCGTCGGCATAAGGCATCGGATATATCCGTATATTGCGTATTTACGGAAGGCAGCAGGAGTTGCATTATCTCCGATGACAATTCCGTATGTTCCTGCAAGAAATGCCGGCATGATAACCAGAAGTGTTATGCCAACGGGGAATGCAACTCCCATCCCGAAAAGCGAATACATATAATACGTCAGAAGAATCGCAAATGCCGCAAAGAATCCCGGCATCCAGACGAGTGGTTTTTTAGCGAGCAGACCAAGTGCTTCAGAGAGTGATTTGAGTGCCATCTTACCGATCCCTGGGCATTGCTACGAATTCCCGGACCTGCAGGTCGAAAAATGATGACGTGTGTGCCGGTTTCACAACTATAACCGTATCCGCTCCCTCTGCGGTTCCGCCGACAGCGATAACCTCGTCGGAAACCGGAATCGCCCCCTGGTCTGCAGCAATCAATACACATTCGACAGCGACTTTCATACCTACAGCTACGGTCTTTCTGAATGCTTCTGCGATAACTTCTGTTCTGCTGCTCCCTCCGAGTTTTGGATTTCGGGAAATGGCACGTTCCAGACCGGAAAGGGCGTGTGTTCCCGTGACGATTTTAACCCCCGCAGTGCGAAGTTCTTCTGCGAACTTCTCGTCAAATTCCCAGAAGCCGGGTTTTGAAGATCCTACAGCATGGGTAACGACAACCAAGCGAAGCTCCGTGTCCTTCATTTCATCGAAGAATGTCTTTGCTGTATATCCACTGGTACTTGCAACGACGATCGTTGAAAGTCCCAAGTCCTCTGCACGCTGCACAGCAATCACTGCACAGTCCCTGGTGTTTTTCACACCTGGTTCGTTAAAGTAGGTGATGGTTTTCTCTGTTTTCATGTTCATTCCCGTTTAATCGTAAAATCCGTGAACTCTGTCAGAACGTATTTGGTACATTTTATGTCCCGGATAATTGCACGCGGACAACTATAGGTCATGGCAAGGAATTTTTCAATGATAACATCCTCTCCGGTCACAAGTGCACGCACCTTGCCGTCTGAAAGATTTTCCACTTCTCCGCGTAATCCAAGGTTAATGCCTGCATTTCTTACGCATGAACGAAATCCGACTTTCTGCACTTTGCCGGAAAAAAGGATCTCTATGGTTTGTATCATGGGTGCCCGCCTAGTTTGTTATCTTTAATTTAGTATCCGATGTTTAATAACTAGTTTGTAAGACAAAAACCCTCTTCATGTAAAAGCACAAATATAGTCAGACAACCATGCTCGATATCAAATTCGTCAGAGCTCATCCCGAAGTTGTTTTGGCCGATCTGAAAAAACGTCAGGACGCCGAAAAACTTCCGTGGGTCGACATTGTTCTGGAACAGGACAAACTTTTCCGTGAACTCACCGTGAAAAACAATGAACTTCGTGCAAGAAGAAATCAGATAGCAAAGGACATCAATGCTGCTAAAAAAGCAGGAAATGATCCTGTTCCCCTTTTTGCCGAAGCAAAGGCTCTTCCGGGAAAAATCAAGGAGAACGATGATGTCATGGAAAAGGCGACTGAGCAGATAAGATATTATCTGATGCGTCTCCCGAATATTCTCGATGAAAGTGTTCCTTACGGAAAAGACGACACGGAAAATGTTATCATCAAAAAAGTTGGGACCCCGAGGACCTTTGATTTCGAGTTGAAAAACCACGGAGATCTCGCTGCTGAACATAACTGGGCAGATTTTGAGCGTGCCACAAAAATAGCCGGTGCCGGATTTTATTTCCTCAAAGGCAACCTTGCACTTATGGATCTTGCTCTGCAAAGGTTCGCTCTTGATACCATAATTGCCAAAGGCTACACACCAATTATTCCTCCCTATATGATGAACAGAAAATCCTACGAGGAGGTGACTGACCTTGGCGACTTCGAAAAGGTCATGTATAAAATCGAGGACGACGATGCTTACCTTATTGCAACTGCCGAACATCCAATGGCAGCAATGTATCAGGACGAGATCTTTGAGGAAAAAGATCTGCCTCTTAAGATGGTCGGAATTTCCCCCTGTTTCCGCCGCGAAATCGGTGCCCATGGTCTCGATTCCCGTGGTCTTTTCCGTGTACACCAGTTCACGAAAATCGAGCAGTTCATCTACTGTATGCCGGAAAGATCCGCAGAAATGCACGCAGAACTTCTTGCAAACTCCGAAGAACTCTTTACCAAACTCGGTTTGCCTTACAGAGTCGTCAATATCTGTACTGGAGACATAGGAACCGTTGCAGCTAAGAAATACGACATCGAAGCATGGATGCCGCGTGACAACGAATACCGCGAAGTCGTCTCCTGTTCAAACTGCACTGCGTATCAGTCAGTCAGACTCAATATCCGCGTGAGAGATGCCCATGACTTTGATACAAAACAGTGGCTCCACACCCTTAATTCAACTGCAGTTGCCACATCCCGTGCACTCCGCTGTATTCTTGAAAATTATCAGACCGAAGACGGTCGTGTTGAGATTCCAAACGTTCTCCGTCCCTATATGAACAATTTGGAATACCTCTAATTTTTTTAATCGTCATCGTCTTCCACGCCTTTAAATAAGAACTACATCCTATATCTTTCTATGATTAATGTAGGTGTACTTGGCGCAACCGGAGCAGTCGGTCAGCGGTTTGTACAGTTGTTGGCTAACCATCCCTGGTTCAAGCTGACCACACTCACCGCGTCTGACCGTTCCGCAGGCAAAACATACGGTTCGGTCGTTAACTGGCGACTGGATTCTCCGTTTCCGGAATCCGCATCAGATATCATTGTTTCCCCGACAACCGTCGAGGCAGTCAAAGACTGTGACATCGTCTTCTCAGCTATGCCGGCCGATATAGCGACCCAGCTTGAAACTGATATCGCAAATGCCGGCGTGGGTGTTTTCAGCAATGCAAGTTCCCACAGAATGGATCCTGATGTTCCGTTGATGATTGCCGAAGTCAATCCGGAACACGCGAAGCTTATCGATTCCCAGCGGAAAAAGGGACGTGAAGGATTCATCGTCACCAATCCAAACTGTTCCACGATCATGCTTGCAACTTCGCTTGCCCCGCTCATGAAATTTCCATTCTCGAGTATTCAGGTCGCAACGATGCAGGCAATTTCAGGAGCAGGATTTGAGGGGGTCCCCGCATTCAGCATCTTTGACAATGTTATCCCGTACATTGGGAGTGAAGAAGAAAAGATGGCGCGTGAAGCAAACAAGATCCTCGGAAAATACAGCAATGGTCAAATCACCGGTGCCCCGTTCACTGTTTCTGCGTCCTGTAACCGCGTTCCGGTCATTGACGGACACACCCTTAATGTATGGATCGATATCAAAGCAACGCCCGACGAGGTCATCGATGCATTCAAAACCTGGAAGGCACCTTTCTCCGGTCTGCCGACCCAGCCTGACCACACGGTCCTCTATCTTGATCAGGAAAACCGCCCACAGCCAAGACTTGATAGAAACCGTGGAAATGCTATGACCGTCTCCGTCGGAAGAGTCCGTGAAGGGATCCGTTATGTCGCTATGGGTCACAATACCATCCGCGGTGCCGCAGGTGCCTCTGTCTTAAATGCAGAACTGCTCCATACGATGAAATATATCTAAGAATCTCCTATAATAAAAGAAATGGATGACAATACGGTATTAATTGGCACAAAACCCCTTATGAACTATGTCCTCGCAGTAGTGACACAGTTCAATAATGGTGCGCCGGAGGTTGTTATCAAGGCACGGGGAAAGGCAATTGTCCGTGCAGTAGATACGGCCGAAGTTGCAACCCGCCAATTCCTTCACGGTGTCGTCAAAAAGAGTATATCTACATCAACGGACCTCATCGAGACAGATGATGGTCCATCCAACATCTCTGCAATCGAAATCGTTTTGCAGAAGTCGTAACGTGTTATGGTCCCGATCGCCGTCTGGATCCTTGCAGTTGTTTTTATTCTGATTGTCGTTAGACGTGTCGGTAAGGTCCGGTTGCCGATTTGGGGAATTATGACCGGTGGTGCAGTTGTTGCGCTCCTTTTTGGTAATATTTCCATACCCGATGCATTTTTTGCGATTAATTTTGATGTTATTTTCTTTTTGCTTGGGATGTTTATCCTTGGTGTTGCTCTGGAAAAGTCCGGGCTTCTTCAGCGTTTTTCCCTGAAGGGACTTTCCCTGGCAAAGACAAAACAGGCAGTTTTGTTCTGGTTTATAGTTTTGATGGCGTGTTCCGGTGCATTTTTGATGAATGACACGGTCGCGATCATTGGAACGCCGGTGGCACTTTTCTGTGCGGCAAGGTATAAGATCCCAGTCAAAACGATGCTCTTTGCTTTATGTTTTGCCATTACGTTCGGTAGTTGTATGACGCCGATCGGCAACCCGCAGAATCTTCTGGTGGCAATGTCAGGCGGGGTGCCATTTGCTTTCCAGAGTTTTGCCCTGTATCTCGTGGTTCCGTCTCTTGTATGTCTTTATATTATGTACCGGATTCTTCTGTTGACGATTCCTGACAGAAAAGATCCGGTCGAGCAGAGAACTGAACAGGTTATTTTCGATGCGGCTCTTTCCCGTCTTTCGATGATTTCGTTTGGGCTTGTTCTTGTGTTCATTCTGTTGAGAGTTATTCTCACATTCTTCGGCATTGAGTTGCCGTATGTTTTCATCTCGATTGCGGCGGTACTTCCTTTGGTGTTTTTTTCGAGACGCCGCTTCGAACTTTTACGCGAAGTGAACTGGTCGACGCTGCTGTTTTTTGTGTCGATGTTTGTTCTGATGGCGGCGGTCTGGAACACTGAATTTATCCAGAATATTCTGCCGGCGTCGGGTCTCACTTCTGTCCCGGCGTTGTTTGGGGTGAGTGTTATTGTCTCGCAGTTCATCTCGAACGTGCCGTTTGTTGCACTTATTCTCCCGGCTCTTGAAGGTGCGGGTGTTCCACTTTATATGACGGTGGTTGCCGGATGTACGGCTGCGGGGTCCCTGACCATTCTCGGTGCGGCTTCAACGGTGATCGTTTTGCAGCGCGCGGAAAAGAGTGGCGAGACATTTTCGTTTATGGAATTTTTTAAGATCGGGTTACCGATGACGTTGCTTGCGGGGATGGTGTATGTTGGTTGGATCCTTTGGATAGGGTTATTGGTTGCCTGATTTTTTCGGATGATCTCAGATCAATCCGAAGGGATCATTCAATCAGGTATACCCAAGCGGATGGGCGCAGCGAACCTTTCGTCCGTCGATGTTTCGTAAGACCTGCATCTCCTTGCACAGATCATCGCGATATGCACACCGGTCGTAATATCTGCAGCCTTCTTCAGGGATCGGGGGCTTTTCGCCCGGAAGCACCGCCATTTCCCGGTAATGGGCGGCATCCCACAACGCCTGCGTATAGGGATGCAGGGGATGCGTGAACACATCCTCCCCGATCTCGACGAATTTTCCTCCGAACATCACATACGTCAGATCAGCCACGACGTTTGCAAACACAAGGTCGTGCGTGATGATGATTAGTGCAATATTTCGCTTCTTCTGAATGTCCTTCAGCAGGGACATGATGTATGACTGCACGGAAACATCCAGCATCGAGGTTGCCTCGTCACAGATCAGCAGATCCGGTTTCAGTGCCAGGGCCCGGGCGATAACCACTCTCTGCAGTTCGCCGCCGCTCACCTGATGCGGGAACCTTGTCATGAACTCAGGGCCGAGTCCAACTTCGGCAAGGAGCTCAGGCACGATTTTGGCTATCTCCTCCCGCGAATACTTCCCGGAAAGAACCAGCGGTTCAGCCACCGATCTTCCAAGTTCCCATCGTGGATCAACTGCATCATCCGGATTTTGAGGTATCATCTGGAACTTTACAATGTGCTGTCGAA
>CAYSRP010000012.1:0-1179 GCA_964433475.1 uncultured Methanomicrobiales archaeon | reverse complement strand
ACTGCATCATCCGGATTTTGAGGTATCATCTGGAACTTTACAATGTGCTGTCGAAGTTCTTTCCACTTCATTCCGGTCAGTTTCTCGCCGGAAAAATACACCTCGCCTTCGGTCGCCGGAAGCTGCATGGTGAGCATTTTCACGAGCGTGCTCTTCCCGCAGCCCGATTCCCCGACGATTGCGATCGTCTCGCCTTTGCCGATCGAAATACTCACCCGATCCACGGCCACTTTCTTCGTCACGGAAATAATACCGGATGTATAGACTTTCCTCAGTTCCTCTCCTCTAAGCATACTTCCAGCACCTCACTGATCTTCCGTTCATTTCGGTCATCGGCGTTTTTTTCGTCCGACACCTGTTGTCTGCAAAGGGACATCGCGGATGAAATCTGCATCCTTCCGGCACTTTGATCATCGAAGGTGAGGGACCCGGGATCGGATGCATTCCGTGTTCCGGCAGGGAGTCGAGCAGGGCCGCGGAGTAAGGATGCAGGGGTTCTTCGAAAAATTTCTCTGTTGGGGCTATCTCGAGGATCTCTCCGCAGTAGTTCACGGCGATCCGGTTTGCCATCGCTTTGGCAAAATCGATGTCGTGCGTTATCAAAAGGAATGCACACCCGCCGGCGGCGACACGCCTGAACGTCTCCGCGATCTCCTGTTTTTTGAGGGAATCGACACCTTTCGTCGGCTCGTCCGCTATGATCAGCTGAGGGTTTGCTGCCGTTCCCATGGCGACCATCGCCCGCTGAAGCATTCCTCCGCTGTACTGGAAAGGATACTCGCGGGCCCGGGTCTTTCCAGGCACGATGGAAAACCTTTCCAGAAGCGAGACGGCTTTTTCCCGGGCGGCCTCCTTCGTTATTCCCAGATGCGTCCACATCGGTTCTGCGATCTGGTCCCCGACCTGGATCCCCGGATTCATAGAAAGATACGGATTCTGAAAAATCGACCCGATCGTTTTTCCCCGGATCTTCTGCATCTCCTTTTCTGAAAGATCCATAAGGGATATTCCATCAAGGGAGATGTTGCCGGAAAAAACTGCATTGTCCGGCAAAAGCCGCAGCACCGCAAGTCCGAGGACCGACTTTCCGGATCCGGATTCGCCGATAAGGGCGAACGTCTCATGCTCATCTATTGAAAACGAGGCGTTGTCCACTGCCCGGACCGATCCGTTTTCCGT
>CAYSRP010000011.1:0-21391 GCA_964433475.1 uncultured Methanomicrobiales archaeon | reverse complement strand
ACCATTGATCTACGGGTTATGAGCCCGTCGGGATCTCCTGACTACCCCACCTCGCTCCAAAGAAGCACACATCGACTCTCGCCTTGTGCCTAATAACATTAGTGACTGTCACATAAATACATTTGCAAAATATATCCCATATGCTGATAAGGAATCATCACTCATTTAAGAACAGAATATGACAAATGACAACTATTCACGGCCTCCTCCGACCGTGGCAAATCCCATAATTCACCTGACGGAAGATATTTTTGACGCATTCACTCTCCAGATTCCTGCGTTGATTGTGGATTTCTGGGCCGATTGGTGCGGCCCCTGCCGGTATTTTGCTCCAATATTTGAAGAAATATCTCTAGAATATCCGGAAGTTCAGTTTTGTAAGTGCAATACGGAAGAAAACCACAACATCGCAGAAAGGTTTCACATCAATGCCGTTCCGACACTTATGTTCATAAAGGCAGGTAACGTTGTCCGGATCCGTATGGGTGCTCTTTCAAAAGAAGATTTCAGAAAGGAACTTGATTTAGTGTTTCGCGCATGAGATTATTTACTACGCTTCATCCAACATTGCAGGAACTGCTTCTCACAGGTCTTGGCTGGGATGACCTTCACCCGGTTCAGGAAGAAACCTATCTTTCTGTAATCGGCGGAGCTGACACTCTGGTAATTGCTCCGACTGCGGGTGGAAAAACCGAGGCTGCATTTTTCCCGGTCATCGACGTAATTTTGAAACAACCTTCGGACTCGCTGTCAGTAATTTATATCTCGCCGTTGAAAGCACTCATCAATGACCAGCTCGACAGAATTACCCTGATGTGTAATCGTACAGGACTTAGCATAGCTGTTCAGCATGGTGATGTTTCTGCCCGGGACCGATTTGATTTTTCCAAATCCGAACATGCGGATATTCTATTAACAACCCCTGAGTCACTCGAGGTTCTCTTAAGTGATTCCAAAACAAAGGGTGCTTTTGCCCAGGTCAGATACATAATCATCGATGAGATCCA
This sequence comes from uncultured Methanomicrobiales archaeon, assembly GCA_964433475.1. Lineage (GTDB taxonomy): Archaea > Halobacteriota > Methanomicrobia > Methanomicrobiales > Methanocorpusculaceae > Methanocorpusculum. The sequence goes on along the minus strand of CAYSRP010000011.1, from coordinate 20,384 downwards.
TGCTTTCATGGAATCTGACCGTGGGGTGCATCTTCGTTGTCTGATGGATCGTCTTGATTTGCTTCAAACTATGCAGATCACGAGAATCGGTCTTTCGGCAACCGTTGGTAATCCGGAGGAACTTCTTGAATGGTTTTCCGGAGCTGACCGGAAAAAACATCTGGTTCAGATCCCCTCCCCTCCGGAAAAAAAGCAGTTTGCATTTGTGGTTGAGCCGGACTTTTCCCGTCAGGTGCGGGAAATCACACGAGCAGTCTCCGGAAAAAAAGCCCTGCTTTTTACCGACAGCAGGAGTCTTGCAGAACGACTGGTAGCCCCCTTACGAGATGAGTTGCCCTTGGTATTCATTCATCACTCATCAGTGTCTCCCGAAGACCGTGAGGCGGCTGAGCTTTCATTTCAAAAGCCGGGGGGAACCTGTGTTATCTGCACGAGCACTATGGAGCTCGGGATTGATATCGGTGAACTTGATCTTGTTGTTCAGTATGGAGCACCACGTTCCGTTTCTTCATTTCTGCAGAGATTAGGACGTACAGGTAGACGGGGGCAACCTGCCCGAATGACGTTTATCGTTCCAAATACCTGTGATCTTTTGATAACGGTGTCGGTCATCGAAGCAGCGATGAACCATTCTGCAGAGTCCCTTCAGGCTCCTGTATGTCCATATCATGTTCTTATTCAGCAGTTGTTCCTTCTTCTGAAGGGAAAGATGGGTCTTGGTCTTTCTGTTATTATTCAGTCGCTTCGATCACTCACGCCGTTTAAGGATGTCTCCCTCAGTCACTTTTCTACAATTCTGGAGCATCTGGTATCAGAGAATTATCTTACCCGTTCCGGTGATTTGTTTCTCATCGGAACAAAGGCGGAGATGGAACTTGGCAGGTCAAACTGGATGACCCTCATCTCTGTAATTCATGACTCAGGAGGCTATCTTGCTGTTCTTCCGGATGGAACGATCGTCGGTACTCTTGATCCCCGGTTTCTGGCTGGTGACCCCGGAAAGACGTTTTCATTTACTGGAAAAACCTGGAGACTTATTCACCGGGACGATGTCCACAAACGTGTCCTGATCGACCATGCATCTGCAAAAGGAGATATGAAGCGTCCGTTTTGGAGCGGAGGGGCCGGCGGAAGTTACGCGACCGAGCGTGTTTGTCAATCTGTTGCAGCGACCCTTGGACGCGGCAAACCGCTTCTTCCCCTTCCGCAGGAACAAAAAGAGATGGTTGATAATGTTATCCGGATGCTTCCGGATGATTTTTCTCCCGGAAAAATTCATATCCGAATGGAGCCGGAACTGAGCGGTTATTCGGTTGTTGTTTCCACATTTCTTGGGACACTGGCAAATCAGGTATTGGCACGACTGATCAAAAACAGACTTGATGGAAAACATGCTGTGCGTTATACCCAATTTGCCATCCGGATTTTTGACTGGGACTCCCCCCACTCTGGTGAGGTTATCGTTGGCATTCTGGAAGAAATAGGTCGCGCGTCGGTCCTTTCACTTGCAGAGGAACTTCCCCGTCTTCCGGAAACAACGTGGAAGTTTGGTGAGTTACTTCCTGAAGACATCAGGCTGGAAATGGCAGCATGGGATTATTATAATATTCCCGTGCTGCTTACCGCATTGTCAGTTCCGCTGCAACTCTCTCGTTAGCAATTTTTCGGTATGTTTCGTCGATTTCAAAACCAACAAAGGGAATGTTGAGTCTGACTGCGGCAACGGCGGTGTTTCCGATGCCCATGAACGGATCCATGATCAGTCTGCAGCGTGAAATCCCGTGGTCTTTAATGCACATCAAAGGAAGCTGAACAGGGAACGTGGCAGGGTGTGGTCTGCTTTCCCGGATGGTTTCATATGGTATGAACCATATATTCCCCCTGTCTCTGAGGTCCCGTTTTTCCCCGCCCCACCGGTTCACGTTGCTTTTGTCCTGATACGGGACACCGTTTGCAAGCCGGTCTATCTCTACCATTCCGGTTTTGGTGAAATGATAAATGAATTCATGACAGTCGTTATGGTATCTTTTGCTGTTAATTGGTTTGTAGTGTCCGGCTGCCATTCCTTCTTCCGGAAGCGCGATGGATTTTATCCAGTGGATCATATTCTGCAGAACAAATCCCTGTTCCCGGAATTTCTGTGCAACGTCCATCGGAATCCAGGGGTCTTTGAGGCTGCCTCCCACGTTCAGATAAAAGGATCCCTGTTCTGAAAGGACCCGATATGATTTTTCTGCGAATGTCCCCATCATATCCAGATATTCTTCACGTGGTCTGGTGTCGTCGTAGGTTGTGTAGGCTTTACCTATGTTATAGGGCGGTGAGGTTACGATAACATCGACTATGCCTGCGGGCATTTTTTGCATTCCCTCAATGCAGTCTGAGTCATAGATCGTATTTATTTCCGTCATTTTTTTACGATTTTTACTATGGTGATCTCGTAGGTGATCGTCTCTCCGGCGAGCGGGTGATTTCCGTCCACGATGATTTTTGTATCGGTACTACTGACAACCGTTACTTTACACGGGCGGTCAAAGACTTCGACAGTAATTATATCGCCGGGTTTTGGTTCGTGTTCGAGTCGGAGTTTTTTTCGTTTGATGGGAATGATAAGACGTTTCAGATATTTGCCGTATGCTTTTTCCGGGGGGAGAATTACGGTAATGGTCTCTCCTTCTGATTTTTCCATGAGTGCTTCTTCGAAGGCAGGGTTGATTTGTTTCTCTCCAATAACGACAGAGACCGGGTTGCCTATATGTGTATCTTCAAAAATATTTCCATCGGGGCGTTTGCTGATGAAATGTAATAACAGTGTATCACCAGATTCTACGACAGACATATCTATCTGTTTTGTTGGAGAAGCACTTTAAGGAATCACGTGTGCTCTTTGAAAATTTGTGTTGGGTAATTTGTTATTAAAAAAGGTTAAGGGGGTGCAATAACGGGAATGACGAGTTTTTTAAATACCCCGTCGCCGCTTTGATGCAGCATCCGAAACTGATAGGTACCGGGTTTTTCCACTTCAATGGTCCATGTGTAGTTATTTCCATTCTCATCTTTTGTACAATCGTTTCCGACGATACATATTCCATCCGAGTCCAGGGGTCTCCATGGAAGACATCGTGGACTCGTAATGATAACGGTAAAACTTCGTGCTCCGTTCTTTTGGATTGCGTATGAGTCCATTTTTACCTCCGAATATGTTGTTTACATTAATTTAATGTATATACTTGAGAATATATTTTTGTGATATATATACATTCTTCTTGAAAATTAGGTTTATTATTCAAAAAATAGTATTTTCAAATTAATCGATCTGATATAAAAAGAGATTTCTGTCGCAAGGGATACGTATTTACGAATTGTATAATAATGTTAAATTACCCTTTAAAATAGAAATAAAGGACGCCGAGGGGGAGATTTGAACTCCCGAGGTGTTGCCACCAGAGGCTTTCGAGGCCACCGCCCTTCCGGACTAGACTACCTCGGCCGGCATCTATACGATACGTAATTGTATGCGCGTATTTAGCATACGCATCTGAAAGTAAAAAATATATGGGGTTTGGATCCGGTTTACTGCTGACCGGCGCCTTTGGAGATCATCATGTCATCGACGCGAATAAGGAGCATGGCAGTTTCCGATGCACTCTGAATTGCCTGACGTTTTACTCTCTTCGGTTCAACAACGCCTGCTGCTTTCATATCAACAACAGAGCCGGTGAATACATCGAGACCTGCATATTTCTGTCCCATTGCATGTGCCTGACGGAGGTCGATTACTTTGTCGACGGTATCGAATCCTGAGTTTTCTGCAAGGGTCTTCGGGATAATTTCGAATGCCTTTGCGTAGCCTTCGATTGCAAGCTGAACACGACCGCCTTCGGTTGCTGCGTATTCACGGAGTCTGAGGGTAAGTTCAGTTTCGACTGAGCCGCCGCCAATGGTGTAGGACCCGTCTTCAATGACATCTTGGACAACGCGTTTTGCATCCTCCATTGCACGTTCAAGTTCATCGACAAGGTGCTGGGAAGATCCGCGAAGAAGAATGGTAACTGCTTTCGGGTTTTTGCATTCTGAGAGTTTGGTCATCTCGAGATCTTCATCCATCTCAAGTTTTCCAGCAATACCGATGACTTCGGGGTTGAGGTCTTCGGGTTTGTTGACGATCTGACCGCCAAGTGCTTTTGCAGCGTATTTCAAATCTTTTTCTGCAACGAACTCAAGTGCATAGATCCCGTTTGCACCAAGGTAATACTGAACCGCGTCGGCGATTCCTTTCTGACAAAGGACAACATTGACGCCATTCTCGACAAACTTGTCTGCCATACCTTTCAAGGTTGCCCGTTCTGCTGCGGAAAATGCAGACAATTGCTCTGCCGAGTTGATTTTGATCTTGGATTTAGTCTGTGTCTTGGAAATCTCAAGCGGGTTTGCAATGAATGCTGCTTTCACGCCTTTGATCCTCTTTGGCATGAGTGAGTCGAGCCGGGTCTTGTCGATCAAAACACCGTTGATAAGTTCTGCCCTCATAGTTTCTGCACGTTTTGTCTTGACAAGAATATCGTCTTCATTGACGATCGTCTTCTTTCCGACAGTTTCTGCGACTTCCGACACAGCTTCGACAACAACATCGCATGCCTGATCCATGATACTCTCAATGGATTTTCCGGTTATTGCGGTCTTGGCAATCTGTTTTAACATGTTTTTGTCTTTCGGCGTGACGTTGATTGCCAGTTCGTCAAGGATCTCAAGCGCCTTGATCATACCTAGGTTATATCCTTTTGCAATGATTGTCGGGTGAACACCGCTCTCGATGAGTTTTTCTGCCTGTTCCATAAAGGAACTGACCATAACAACGGCGGTTGTGGTTCCATCACCGCATTCATCATCCTGTGTCTCTGCGACTTCAACGACAAGTTTTGCACCAGGGTGTTCAACATGGATCTGATGAAAAATAGTTGCTCCGTCGTTGGTAATGATGATGTCGTCGCTTCCCTTCGTAACAAGCATTTTGTCCATACCGCGGGGACCAAGGGTCGTTCTTACAGTGTTTCCGAGAACCTTTGCGGCCATGATATTTGACCGAAGTGCTTCCTGACCGGGCACGTTTTCTACGTTATCACGTAAAATAACGACTTGCTGGCCTTGCTGACCTGAGTTGTTTGACATAATCTGTATTCTCCTGTACTAGTGTGTTAAAAAAGTGGATTGGACTTCTATATAAATATGTGGTATTTGGTATTGGCGGGTTAGTCAATACGTTTAATTGTAAACAGGGAGTAGACCGGAACCCCCTCTATTTCCTTGACACCGCGCTTATCAAAGATGACGCAGATACCAACCGGGGTCGCTTTGTGACGACGCAGATAGGCCACAATCTCCGTGAGAGTGTTACCGGTTGTGATGCAGTCATCCACGATGAGGCAGCGTTTCTGGGAAACTTTGCTGAAGTTACCGGAGATCGATCCGTTTTTGCCTTCTGTATTGTGTTTTGACGGGTGATAAATTGCAAGATTCAGCCCGTCTTCCGCTGCCATCAATGTTGCAAGCGGGATGCCTGACACGGACACTCCGATCACGGTGTTGATTGCCTCCTCATCTTCGCTCGAATTTTCAAAGTGGGACATCATCATTGATGCGATGCCGCCGAGGAGCGTGGAGTTTGCACTTACATTCGTCCAATCGATATGTACATCTTTCGGTGCGGCGATTCCGGCTTTACCTTGGGTTAAAAGCCAGGTTACCGTATCGACTGAAAGACTGAGTTCGTCAGCAATCTGACCGTCAGAGTGACCCTCAGTGTGGAGGTCTTTCGCTTTCATCATGAGTTCTTCTAAAGAAGACATATGGAAAGTAATCTCTTTTTCCGCTATATATGCTTTTGTGATTAGTATCTGTATGCGAAATATCCCTCGGTCGGAAAACATAGAAAACCTAGTATAAGTAAAAAGGCTAATATTCTTCACAGATATGTCTGAAAAATATGTAACAGAATCATTTCAGAAAAAAATCCTGCCATATCTTACCACTTTCAATGATGCTGAAAAAAAACAGTTCTACCTTGATGCGGATTCGGTTGTACAGGAACTTGCCTCTATGGGAAAGGAACCGAAGGAAGTTCTGTGGGTCATGCAGAGTATAGGTCTCTATCTGTATGGAAATTCTGGAAAAAACTTTTATGCTGATTATCAGAAGATCCTCCTCTCAAATAATATTGTATTGTGGACGATCCAGCCGCCTGGAGGAGGTTGTATTCATCTGTTCCAGACTCCGGAAGGTAAGCTTCTCATTGATACAGGATACGGAGTAAATCATCGTGATTGGGAAATTACCATTGGCGATCTTGGTCTTGGCGATTTTTCAGATGTGAAACATGTGCTTTGTACCCATGGTGATGCAGATCATGTGGGAATGACGGGCTTCATGCCGGTTGCTCCCCTGCTTCACCCGATTACCAAACAGCTTCTGGAAGATGGATCGCGGATCTTTGCCTCCGCAAATAAACTTCAACTTCTGCAGCGGGTCTATACCACAACCATCAACACCTTTTCCCAGATGACTCTTCCAAAAGAGTATATCCTCTGTAAAACCGAACCAAAAAAGATGCGGGGCATTTTCCCCGTCATTGATGAGGTAGACTTTGCAGGACTTCACTTTGAGGTTTGGGAAAGTCTCGGAGGTCACCTTGCCGGGCAAATATTCTTCTACGAACCTGTAGAGGGTCTGCTTTTTACGAGCGATGCCATTCTGAATTTTGCAACGCTCACCCGTTCCCGGCTTATTTTTGGCTCAATCCCGGATTATCTCATCACATCGGTAAACATCAACAGTGAAATTGCCCGGCATGAACGGAGCGAGTTATCGAAACTTGCTCAGGAACTTGATGCTGAGTTAAAACCCCAAGGCAAACGTCTCCGGTTATGTTGCGGGCACGGGGCTGTATCTGTTTTTGATGATAATGGGAATATGGTCGTTATAGATCAGGTGATTCACTACTCCCGAAGAAAATACACGGAAAAAATCCACAATATTGTTTCCGATATCTCCTGGTTTATCAAGAAGAGAACACTATGATCTCTCTTTTTTTCTCTCGGTTCCACGTTTAATTGGTGCAGAACCACAGATGGGGCAGTCCTTTTCTCCCGCGGGAATTTCTGCGCCGCATCCGGAACAGATTTGTTTCCATACCCGTTTTTTTGCTTTTTTCTGTAAAATATTCTGCATAGATATTTTCAGGTGGCGGCAGACATTCTGCACGGCAAAATCATCCGAGACAACTGTGCTGCCCTCAAGCGTTAAGCCGAGAGCTATAACCGAGAGATCCGTATCGGAAAGGACCCGTGCATCCCCGCTTTTGAGTGCTGCATTCATCGCAGAAAATAGTTTATCCGGTTCCGGTTCGGTTACAATCAATCCATTTTCCACGAGTATTTCATACCGCATTTTTGATGCGAGGTCTTTGAGTTCTTTTACGACCTCAGGTGTTGTGAAGAGTTCTCCTTCAAGAGGATAACTACCGAAAAAATAGGATGAATCCAGAATATATTTCATTTACGTACTGCGTCGGCAATAATACCGGATGCCGAGAATTTACTTGCGGCCCGTTCTATGGTATCGGAGGATGCGATGTCTGCAAGCCCTGCTGCCATAAGTTTCACATATCCGCCTGAGGCAAATACACCATGAACGCCGGCTGCCCGGACAGATGTGGCTCCCTGTTCCATCAACATACCGGCAGCTTTTGCCATCGAACCTCCGGTTGCGATAATGTCATCAACGATGATGCAGTCTCTTCCATTCGCATCCAGATGTTTTGGTGCCATGACTACTTCTGATCCTGAAAGCCGTGTCTTATCGAGATGGTCACTCTCCCATTTGCCGACTGAGGCAATTATTTTGGCGAATTCCCCGGCTCCCTCATCAGGCGAGAGAATGAGCGGATCTTCGAGATCCATCGTCTGGATATATTTGCCGATTTCCGGGGCAAGCGAGAGGTTCTTAACCGGGCATCTGAAATGTGAAAGAACAGATGACTCATGAATATTGACCGTAATAACTCTGTCCGCCCCTGAAGAAAGGGCCCGTGCCATCGCCCGGGCAGAAATCGGTTCCCCGTCATTGAATTTCTTGTCCTGTCGTGCGTATCCCATATATGGCAGAACAAGTGTCGTATCTTTTCCTTCGCAGGCATCAAGAAGAAGAATTGCCTGCATAGTGGATTTTGAATCGACTGTGCTTGCAACGATAATCATCTGATCATCGTCATCCAAAATACGAACATATTGTTCACCATCCGGGAAGGTAGTGTACTTCACTTCTGATATTTTACAGCCTAGTTTTTGCGCAGTGCGGGACGCGAGAACCTGACTCTTTTCGGTATAAACTACTTTCATGATAAACTCTATCAACTATCTCTTACTGAAACTACTTAAAGCATAATCAAGTACAAATAATAGCATCTTTAGTTGAGGTAAGGAACACAATATGGAAAATGTTGGAAATCCGGAGCAAACGTCTGATAATACTGTTAAGGGGATAGTTTTGGAAGCGAATCCGGGTATAGAATCAAAAGAGATCACGGCGCGTGATGCTCCTCCTGTTATAGAGACGTATGCGTCTGATGTTTATGACCCTGACCTTTTTGGGGGCGTTCAGTTTAATACCACTGAAGATATCGTCATCCCGCCAAAGCTGATCGATCAGGTTATTGGTCAGGAACACGCCGTTGATGTCATTCGAAAAGCTGCAACCCAGCGAAGACATGTCATGATGATCGGCAGCCCGGGTACGGGTAAGTCGATGCTTGCAAAGGCAATGTCCGAACTTCTCCCGAAAGAGGAGATGCAGGATATTCTGGCCTATCCGAATCCGGAGGATAATAACAATCCAATTATTCGTGTGGTCCCCGCAGGCAGAGGAAAAGAGATAGTTGCTGCTCACAAAGAAGAGGCAAAAAAGCGGGCGTCGTCCAAAAACACTATGCTTCTGATCCTCGTGATCGGTATTCTCGGTATTGCTCTTATTTCCAGTCAGTTTTTGATGGGAATAGTGGCAGTAGCATTCATTTTCCTGGCATTCCGTTCATTCATGCCCAAAGACACGGCAATGGTCCCCAAACTTCTTGTATCCAACAAACCGGATACTACGGCACCATTTGTTGACGGTACCGGTTCCCACGCTGGAGCTTTACTCGGCGATGTCCGTCACGACCCGTTCCAGTCCGGAGGTCTTGAGACCCCGGCACACGAAAGAGTAGAAGCCGGAGCGATTCACCGGGCGCACAAGGGAGTTCTTTTCATTGATGAAATGAACACGCTTGAACTTTCTTCTCAGCAGAGTCTCCTTACAGCTCTCCAGGAAGGAGAGTTCCCGATCACGGGTCAGTCTGACCGGTCATCCGGTGCAATGGTCAGGACAGAACCGGTTCCCTGCCGTTTCCTTATGATCGCCGCCGGAAACTACGACGCCCTTCAGCATATGCACCCGGCACTCCGAAGCAGGATTCGTGGATATGGTTACGAGGTCTACATGAGTGAAACGATGGATGATACGCCTGAAAACCGTGCAAAACTCGTCAGGTTCGTTGCTCAGGAAGTCAAAAACGATGGAAAGATCCCGCATTTCGATCCATCTGCTGTTTCAGAGATCCTTCGCGAGGCAAAACGCCGGTCAGGCAGAAAAGGTCATCTTACCGTGAAGCTGAGAGATCTCGGCGGACTTGTGCGTGTGGCAGGAGATCTTGCTATTCAGGAAGGGGTCAAAGTTACGACGATGGATCACGTTGTCGCGGCAAAACAGATCGCCCGTTCTGTTGAAGATCAGATCTCTAATGAATACATCCGCCGGACCCGGGATTATGATCTGACGATCGTATCAGGCAATCTCGTTGGTCGAGTGAATGGACTTGCCGTCGTTGGAAATGATGCAGGATCGGTTCTTCCGATCACTGCTGAAGTAACACCCGCACTGGATCAGGACAAAGGTACGATCAAAGCTACCGGACAGCTGCAAACCATTGCACGTGAATCCATCCATAACGTTAGTGCTCTCATCAAAAAATTCTCGGGAATCGGTATTCAGAGTATGGACATCCATGTTCAGTTCATCGGGACCTATAATGGAGTCGAAGGAGATTCGGCATCCGTTACGGTAGCAACGGCTGTAATTAGTGCGATTGAAAACATTCCTGTGCGTCAGGATGTTGCTATGACCGGGTCCCTTTCTGTCCGTGGGGATGTTCTGCCAATTGGCGGTGTCACCTACAAAATCGAGGCAGCCGCAAAAGCAGGTATCTATACGATCATTATTCCAAAGTCAAATCTTGATGATGTCCTGATCGAGGAACAGTATAAGAAGATGGTCACCATAATACCGGTTACCAGAATCGAGGAAGTTCTCAGATACGCACTCGTTCCGGAAGATAAGGAAGCGTTTGAACAGAAACTACTCCAGCTTGGAAAACATATGGAAATTCCCAAAAAGTTCCTGCAGCTTGAGCCGGCAATCCAGGCTCTCCCGCCTGCATAATATTTTTTGAGAATTTCCAATAACCTCTTTTTAATACCTAAGGTATATCTACATTAACGACTTATTTTATTTCAATTAGTGATACTATGACAAAATATCTGTTTAATGAAGGAGTAGTCTGGGAAGACCGCCGCAAGAGATCATATATCGTACCCTATATTATTCTCTTTATCATCCTTGCATTAATAGCGGTAGTAATCTGGCTTACTGCCCCGCTTCTCGCTCTTATGTCTGCAATAACACCCTTCCTTCCTCTCTGGCTGGTATCGCCTGTATTGCTGACAAAGATCCTGATTTCTGTTGTTTTCGGGATTCTGGCCCTTCTGGTTCTGATCACAGGTATCATGAAACTCAACCGCCCGCGTCTGTTCCTTACTCCGAGAAGACTTTGCCTTATATCCGGACCCAGTTCCTATAAGGAGGCGCGATTTGACAAAATCGATGGAATAATCGTTAAAGGTCACAAAATCATCATCTTTGCCGGAGGCAAGAAAGTGATCAGCTTTGGTCCGGTAAATGATCCGTATGCCACAAGAAATGCTATCGTTGGTCTGATCGCTTTTGAAATCAAACCGCCGGAGGATGAATCCATCGTCTTCGATAAGGCAGTTCCGCTGCATGTTGAAGAAAAAGAAGCCGACGTCTTTGATGCCGACGTGGTTTCATAATCCCCTTTTATCATCTGTTTTTTTCATCCGTTCCTCGTCTTCTAAAATCAGAAGATATGTTATTCATCAAAACAAATATTGTCAGAAGTAACCATGGAAAAAATACGATATTATGACATTCGTTATGTCAATGGGACAACCACTTCCATTCAGACAGAGAACGGGGTAATTGAAAATGCCGGATCTTCATTTTTCGGCAAAACGTTCTTCCGTGTTTTAGGTGAAAATGGCTGGGGTTATTACTGTGCCTCCTCTTTTGACATGGACAACAAAAAAGCAAAAGAAGCATGCCTCCAAAAAGCTGCAGCATCTGCCCGTCTTGCCGGTGTTCATACCGACATTTCCGACGTTTCACTCGGGACTCCGCATGACTGGGTTTGTTCTGCAAAAGAACAGGCAGCCACCCCGCTCGAAGAAAAAGCCGGGCAGCTTCTTCAACTTGAAGCATCCGCAAAAATTCCTGAAATCTGCAGTACCTCTGCCCGTTATTCGGAACAATATCAGGATGTCATTTTTGAAGACTGCAATGGATATTCTGCGAAATCCTCTGTATGCCGGACGCTTTTTACCGTCTCTGCCATTGCAAACCGGGGTGCCGACATGCAGATGAACTATGAACAGAAAGCTGTTGTTGGTCCTCTTTCATTATCAGAATACCTTACATATGGCGAAAAATGTGCAAAGCGTGCCGTTGAACTTCTTGATGCTTCCGTCGTCAAAGGAGGACGAATGCCCGCAGTGTTAAATCCGGAGATCGCAGGCGTCTTTGCTCATGAGGCAGTAGGTCATGCAAGTGAAGGGGATGCGGTCCGCGATGGGGTTTCCGTCCTTGGTGGGAAACTAGGTCAGCAGGTAGGCTCGTCACTCGTGACAATTATTGATGATCCCTCTATGCATGGATACGGATACGAACCATTCGATGCCGAGGGGGTCGCAACCGGTCCGACAGAGTTGATAAAGAGTGGAATTATGAACAAATACATGCACTCGCGGGAAACACTCGCGGCAGTTGGTCCGGAGACCGGAGATGCAGGGCATGCCAGAGCAGAACCCGGTATGCAGCCGCTTGTCAGAATGAGTAATACCTATATCAAGGAAGGAGACGCTGCCTACGATGAGATCATCTCTGAATGCAAAAACGGTGTTCTCCTGATCGGTTCCCGCGGGGGACAGGTCGATCCCGGACGCGGAGCATTCCAGTTCAACGCAAAATACGGTTACTTAATTGAAAATGGTGAAACAACAAAAATGATCCGTGATGTATCGCTCTCAGGGGACATCCTCTCCGTCCTTCACAACATTGCCCTTTGCGGCAACGAGCGAAAGATGTCCTCGGGAATGTGCGGAAAAGGTCAGGTAGTTCCTGTATCTGACGGAGCTCCTCACGTGTATCTGACCGAAGCCTTAGTTGGAGGCGGCGCAAATGTCTGAACTGGATATCGATAAGATCATCTCCTATGGAGAAAAGTCAGCCGACGAGATTGAGGTTTTCACGTTAGATTACTCCGACATCTCCGTTGAACAAAGAGAAATGGCAATATCTTCAGTGTTTGAACACGAAGGAAATTCTGTGTATGTGCGTGTGGTAAAAGATAACCACATCGGTGTTTCGGGAACATCCGATATTACAAGATGGAAGGATTGTGTCGATGTCGCTTTGTCCTCTGCGAAACTTTCTGAATCTGTTCCCGGATGGACAGGTTTCCCTGCGAAAGCTGTGTTGCCCGAGGGCAAAGACCCTATTGATAAAAATATCTCGGTAACGCCGGACCTTGCTGCCGAATATCTTGAGCGGATGAATAACGGAGCTGCCAAACATCCTGAAGCACGGGTGGTCAGTGCCGAAGTATCACTTTCAACAGGAATATCCAGAATTGTAAACTCGAACGGAGTGGATTATACCCGTCATCTTTCCGGCATATCCCTTGGAATGGATGCGATCTGTGACAACTCAACCGGATACGATTACGACTCAAGCCCGTTTCTGAAACGTATCGATCCGGAAAAAATCGGAGAGCAGACCAGCTTCTGGGCGTCTGCATCAAGAAACGGTGTGGATGTCGAGACGAAAAAATATGATGTGGTCTTTTCCGAACAGGTTACGGCATCGCTTATCTTAGGTTTGTTTTCGGAAGCAGTGAATGGGAAAAATGTTCTCACCGGGAAATCCGTTTATGCGGGTCATCTTGGTGAGGAAATGTTACACCCGTCGGTTTCGATCACAGATGTTCCTATGGACAAGGAAGGGTCGGCGTGGAAACGTTTTGATACTGAAGGGACACCGACATCAGATCTGCATCTTGTACAAGATGGAGTCTTGTCATCTTTTATGTATGATGCAAAGACCGCATCTCAGGCAAAAACCGTGTCCACTGGAAATGCCCTGCGCGGAGGAAACGGTGCGACCTATATTGAACCTCAATGCCTCCGGCTCTCTGCTCCGATAACTGATGTTATGGATAAGCCGTGTCTCTATGTTCGCGAGGTCATCGGAGCACATACGGCAAACTCTCTCACGGGTGAGTTCTCCGTGGAAGTCGCCAATGCATTCTTTGCAGAATCCGGAAAATTTGTCAAACCTGTGAAAAAAGCAATGATCTCCGGGAATGTTTTCGATATTTTGCGGGGGGCAGTGAGCATTTCTGCAGAGACAAAAACATTTGATAATGCTGTGGTCCCAAAAATGCGAATCACAGGAATGCAGGTCATTGGATGAGATGGGTTAATTATATCTCATTTGATGCGGTATAGTATCTCTATATATGTCAGAATCAGATGTTTTAGTCCGTATCCCTACCTATATCCCTTCCATCGATAAAATTATTGGAGGAGGCATGCCTGTTGGAACGACAATGTTGATTGTTGCCGAGCCCGGGTCAGGAGGGCAGGAGTTTATTTTCACCTCAATCGCGAATTACTGCCGTGAACTTAAGAACAGCACCTTCCCTATTTCAGAGGATATCCATCATCCCGAGTCAGTGTACTATGTTACCCAGAAATCATCCAAATCAACATTTATCAGAATGATGAAGCAGCAGTTCACATATCTTGACAGCATCGATTTTGAAAAAGGAATACTTGACAAACATGTCATCTTTCTTGATATTGGGGATATCTTCTTTGCCAGATCGATCGTTCCGCACACCTGGTATTCCAATAAGAGTATAACTGAACATTTGATGCATCTGCCGCCCTCCGATGAATACGGTGGTCTGACCTACCTGGCAGGTCTGGTGGATAAAGTGCCGGAATATAGTACGGTTTATATGGATTGTCTGACGCCATATCTCTCATATTTCTCAGAACCGGATAAATGGCGGCATTTGGTTTCTTTATTGTACGGTATTTCCCGTGCCGCACAGTCCCGTCATATCACCTTTTTGTTTTTACTGACGGCAAATATTCTTACGCAGACCAAAGAAATTGAAATAGGTAATGCATTTGGTGCGATCCTTCATCTTGGCTGGCAGAAGAGTCCTACGGCTATGACAAGACAGCGCCAGATGTATATCGAAAAGTTTGTTGGTGTTTTATCAACTCTTGCACCAAGGGATATAGCCATTTATAACGTGAGTGTATCATTGGATACAGGATTTGAAATTTCCAATCTCCGGAGAGTGACATAAAATGGAGCAGGACGTAGTTCCGGTCAAGCTGATTCCGACCGGTATCCCGGGTCTGGATGAAATGTTTGGGGGAGGAATGATCAAAGGATCCGTTCTCAGTCTGATCGGGGAAACAGGCACCGGCAGAACGATGTTCTCCTTCCAGTTCCTTCATCAGGGTCTGCTTGACGGGGAAAAAGGTCTTTACATCAGTCTGTTCAACCCGGTTGAGCAGCTTATAGCCAAATTTCTCACCCGCTATCCTGAGATGAATGACAGGATCGATAAAGACCTTTTCTTTGTGCAGTTATCACCGGAAAATCTGTTGACATTCTCCGACCTTATCGGTAATGGAGTAGCGGCCATGATCATGGAACTTAAGATCAGCCGTGTTGTCGTGAATCCATTCTCGATGCTTGAGGATCTGCTCACTACTCCTTCCGGATTCCGTTCAACTGATTTAAACCAGGTCTATATGTCGTTGCGTTCAACTGGTGCGACGACACTCTTGAATGTTTACTCCAGTCCAAGCTATCCTCTTCAAAGTAAGTATGGGTATTCGGAGATTTTCGCGGATGTCGTTGCGTGTATGTTCCGTGAGTTCCCGGAGCATGACTTTATGAAATCATACCGGATGCTCTTCGTTATTCTCAAAACACGCGGGCTTCTGGTGAAAACGGCAAAACTTGTCAAGTATGATGAGACCGGTCTTTTCACACTTTATTCCCCAGCCAAATGATTTTTTCCGGAATATTTCCTGCATCGGAAGCATCTTAATAACAGTACACCCCCAATATTTTACTAAGAATGCATCAGGAGAGTTGGAGTCTCGATTTTATACCGGGCAAACCTATTCCAAAGAAGAAACATTTTTTCACATTACCAAAACTGGTATTCCTTGGGATAGTCTTATTCGCTTTAATTTGTATTGTGTTGACAATGACCGGCGTTCCCGCAATGTTGTTCAAAGATCCCTCTCTTGCTATCAACCGGACTCAGCCCGAAGTGGTAAATGCTACTCCTGAAGTACAGATCCCAAGTACAACGGCAGCACGCGTTTATGATTTAACAAATTCATCCAGTAATATGGAACCGGTGTTATTGAATTCTACCAAAGGAAACGTATCAGTTCTTTATGAAAATAATATTTCCTACATTTACTACTCATTTTTTGAGAATACGACGCTGAAGGCGGTCAATATCCAGCCGGTAACCGAACTTGTTATTGAGTATAATGTTCCGAACGTTACCGTGAAAAAAATACTTGTTGACAATCAGGTTATCGATAAGGGCGTCCTTATTTCACAGACATACAAGACGGTTTATGTGACCTATCCGGATCCTGAGGCGAGATGCGAGGTAAAAGTCTATGATGAGGCAGATAAAATCGTGTATGCAGGCGGTTTTGGCGGACAGTATGATAGCGGAAAGACGGATACGTTCGATTTCCTTAGCTGGGGAAATTACACGATCGAGATAACCGGAAAAAGAATAGATTTCCAAGTCTCTATAATCGAAGAATAGAAAATACTTAGATAACGATCCCGAAGAATGAAAGAATGATGAGCAACGCCGCTCCGAGAATACCTCCGACAGCGCATACGATCACCTGAGCTATGGAAAGGTCACCGATTGGTGCCAGATTCAGCCAGGAGACAATAAAAAGAATCACCACACCGCAGATTGCGTTGATCAGAAGTTTCAGTCCATTCCTCAGGAAGAAAAACAGGATCGCGCAAATTGTTATGGCAATCACTATCATGATAATCGTTGCAATAATATCCATGCAATTAGATTCACCCGACCAGAATATAAAGGATTGGTCTGTCACTGTTGTCTTTTGAGAGAGAAAGACTGACCCCGTGGTGCTGCGCTCATTATTATTCGAAAACTCTAAACCGCCATACATCTCTTTTTAGTACATGGATCGTAAAATCTTTCTTACCGGAGATCTTCAGGTGGGAAAAAGCACCATCATTCAAAAAGTTATTAAAGAACTGGGTGTCAGCACCGGAGGATTCAGGACAATCGGGGGAAATTATGCACCGGATGGAAGTTCAGATGTGTTTCTTTTAGGAATGGAAGAACTTCCCTCGCCGGAAAAAATAGTTGCACACCGGTTTGGATCTGTCCGCGGAAACACGGTGTTTCCGGAAGTCTTTGATACGTTAGGTCCCAAACTGCTCAATTCATCCGCATCTCTCATGATCATGGACGAGCTCGGCTTCATGGAAACTGATGCGGTCCAATTTCAGAATGCGGTGTTTTCCATTTTGGATGGTCCCATTCCCGTTCTTGGTGTTGTTAGAAACAAACAGACACCGTTTCTGGATAAGGTGCGTGCGCATCCAAATGTTGATGTCATTATAGTAACCAAGGAAAATCGCGAAGAAATTTTCAGGCAGGTTCTTGAGATATTCAAAAAAAATTATTCGAGATAAGGATTTATCTCGGCAAAAATTTCATCGAGCAAAACCTTTGCTTCGGTCGGGTCCTGCGATTCGGTGAACACTCTGACAAGTGGTTCGGTTCCCGAAGGTCTGATCAGTGCCCATGCTCCGCCTTTGGTAATACGGATCCCGTCACGGTCATCGATAGGGCAGTCCGCGAAATAGTTTCTCATATGGTCGACGATCTCTTTTGCCCGTGTGGTTTTTCGTTTCTCCTGATACATAGTGAACGCGGGCAGCTCTGCGATAAGTTTTGAAAGTGGTTCATGTTTTTCTGCCACAAATCCGAGCATTGTTGCAGCACTCAGCCCTCCGTCTCTGCAGAACTGATGTTTTGGATAAATGATCCCGCCGTTTCCTTCTCCGCCGATTAATACTTTTTCGCCTTTCGCGAGCAGGTCACGCATGGTCCGTGCAACATAGATACTTCCGACAACGGTATACGTGGTCGAACAATTATATTTTTTTCCGACTGCTTCAATGATCCCGGAAGTGCTGACAGGCGTTACGATTACTCCCCCGGGATTTTTCTCGCAAAAGTAGGAGGCGAGCAGGGCGAACGTGATGTTTCCATCCATGAAATTTCCTTTTTCATCAACAAAGATCGCTCTGTCGGCATCTCCGTCGTGAGCAACACCGAAGGCGGCTCCGGTTGCTTCGATCATAGCAGATAGATTTGCAAGACCTTCGGCACTTGGTTCCGGAAGTCTTCCCGGGAAGAATCCGTTGAATTCGGCATTGATGGTATGGACATTACATCCGAGCCTGCGGAGGATCTCCGGTGTGGTGGCTGCCGCCGGTCCATTTCCCGGGTCGACCACTACCGTTATTCCTTTGCCGCAGTCTTTTGGGAACTGCGAGACGATTGAATCGATATACAGTTTACGTGCCTGCGGTTCTTCGGTGCAGCATCCGACTTTGTCCCAGGCAGAAACGACCGATTTATTCTGGATCATCGTCTGTTCAAGTTGGATGGTTCTTTCATCTCCCATCTCGGTGCCGTCTGCTTCAATGATTTTAATTCCGTTATACTCCGGAGGGTTGTGGGATGCAGTAATCATAACACCTCCATCAAGGTTATGATCGAGAACAAGATACTGAAGACACGGTGTCGGGACAATACCGAAATCGACAACATTACATCCGCATGCCATGAGCCCGGCACGAACTGCGGCACCGAGAGCGGGTCCAGATGTTCTGGTGTCACGGCCGAGACCCACGGTTTTTCCTTCACCCAGCATCGTTCCGAATGCTTCGGCGATTCCAAGGGCAAAGACCGGCGTCATGTCAACTCCGGTCACACCGCGAACACCATTTGTGCCGAAATATTTTTTTTCAAGTTTTTTGAGTGTCATTTTTCCAACCGTCTATTCTAAGAATATGGGTGGTTGTTGATATTAAGGGTTGAGAAAAAAGTTTGATAGTTATTCGGTGTCTTCCTCGTCATCATCATCCTCTTCGCCTTTCCGGTTTTTGAGAAGAACGTTGGCAGATTCACCGAGTTTGCGCATGATCTCGCTGATTTTATCTTCGATGTCGATCTCTTCATCTATTTCAAGAGAGGTTCCTTCGATCTCAAGGAGGAATCTGGCAACTTCGCTTGATTCAAAGAGGATGTCATCCAGTTCATCCAGGGTGAAAAATCCGCACATCGCTCCGTAGAAAAAGGTGGCTCCGGATTTTCGGACCTTTCTTTTGAATGAGTTTCTCGCCTGGTTGACTGCCTGGGGGGTATATTGTTCTTCCATGAACGGGCAGAGTTCCGGGAGGTGCTGACCGATAAAGGTCATCTCTGCACCGTATGGTGTTTTGAAATCCGAGCAGAGTCTGGCAATCGCCCATTCGCGTGCGGTTATGTATGTTCTTTTGCGGAGAAAGACGTTGACTTTTCTGTATGTGGCTCCGTCAACTTTTTTGAATTTTTTGTATTTGTTGATCTCTTCACTGCGGTCTTCTTCGTAGTAAGGGTCTTTAGATTTAGAAGAATCATCTTCGCGGGGAATTTCGTATTCGTCCATATCTGTTATGTGAATATAGGGGTGCTATGTCTATTTTAGGGTTTGGTGATTATTGTTTCCTAATCATTTTTACGTATAGCATCATACGGTTTATATGGTGCTCAAAAACGGGTGATGATGTGATAAACTGTTATGAAAAGCGCTGCTCCTGAAAAAATCCGGAAAAAAGAGGGGTATTATTTGCTGTTTGCCAGCGGGAAATAATTCTGGTAAGTGTTTCTCCGTTCGTCGAGATCGGTGTGGATGTAGATTTCCGTGGTCTGGATCGAGTTATGTCCGAGGTTTTCCTGAACAACACGGAGATTATGCGAGCGTTTGTAGAGTTCAGTCGCATAACTGTGCCTGATTTTATGCGGGGTGATCCCCGGCGGGGCGTAGAGATTGAAAATATGCTGCACGGTTCGCGGGGAAATGGTGTTTCCGTTTCTTCCTTCGAATACCGGTCCGCTTTTTTTACCGTTCATATGTTCTTTGATTTGCTTCAGTGTGTCTGCATCACTGAAGACGATCCGAATTTTTCCGCCCTTTCCTCTGACGCGGATCGTTTCCTCCTCGAAATCTATGTTTTCTGCTAAAAGCCCGCAAACTTCCGAAACACGCATTCCGGTCGCGTAAATAGTCCGGATCAAGAGTGCATCGCGGGGGTTTTCGAGCGATCCAATGAAGTTCATCACCTCTTTATGTCTGAGATATTTGAGTTCCCTGTCCTTGATTTTTGGTCTGTCGACCCGGTCCATCGGATTTGCGTCGGTCATGTCCTGATTGATCAGATATTTGTAAAATGAGCTGAGTGCCGAATCATATTGATGCAGACTTGCCGGGCTTAAATGACGTTCGTTTCTGATCATCGTGAAAAAATCGCTGATTTCGTAGGCATTTGCATCGATTTCTGCGCCCATTCCGCAGTTCTGTATTTTTTCTGTGGACTCAGGTGAAACTCCGTCGTTTTCTTTCAGGTATGTTTCGTATTTTGCAAAAAGTTTGAGGATCCTTCCGTACGCTTCAATGGTATTCTCTGCATAGTTCTTCGTTTGAAGGTTGCTGAGGTATCTGGAAATCCAGATGCTGAAGGTTCGTTTTGGAGGTGCCATTTTTGTCTGATTACTCCTTTGTTTT